>DAISKI010000052.1:4780-7178 GCA_036821065.1 Polynucleobacter sp.
TCTTTGAGGGCTGCATCGGAAGTGTCTTTGACAGCGCTTGCTGCATACTGACGGCACTGCTGATCTTCAGCTTGGAATACTTCAAAAGGCTTACCTTCGCGTGGCATGATCGCTACGGTAGGTCCAGTGGGTGCTGATGTGCAAGCAGCCAAAACACTGATCATGGCTAATGACAAAATAATGCGTTTCATACGATCGCTTTCTAAGACTATTAAATGAGTTATTAAGATTTAGTTTGGCTGTGGCACTACTTTGCCACTGGGCGGCATTGCAGGCTGAACCTGCCAACCCGTTGCGCAATCCTGCGCATAAGGAAAGTACTTGCCACTACTTGCGCAGTAATACCAAACCGGGGGTTGAGGCTGAGCAGCCAGAACCATCGGCTGAGTAGGTTGAACATAAGTGACTACTGGAGGGGCATAGTAGCCACCATAGGGATAGCCGTAATACGGTCCGCCGTAGGCCCAATTACCTCGCCAACCTGGGCCCCAACCACCCCAACCAGGGCCATAGGCTGCCGGACGATATCCACTACCAACTGAGACATTCCAGCCAACATAAGAGCCACCATGCGCAATGGATAGCGGCGATATGACAAGCAAAGTGATTGTTACGCTCAGCGCAAGAAATTGTTGAATCTGTTTCATGATGGACCCCTTATTTTTTGGTCTCTGTATCATTATCTTACTACCCCAAGGCTTTATTAGCCTCTACTTTAATAACGCCTCAAATCGATCCAAGCTGACAAGAAAAAGTACTTTTTTTGAGATTATTTTGTAGGCTACTAAGGCTCTGATTTAAGGCCCGCCTTTTGCACCAACCTACCCCATTTAGCGGATTCTGACTGAATCAATTTTGTTAATTCTTGGGGGCTTCCTGGTGCAGGCTCTAAGGCACTGGCTAGTAGCTTTTGTCTTACTTCAGGTTGATTCAGGGCATTGCGCGTCAGTGTGTTGAGACGTTTGACTAAGGCTGGAGGAAGGTTAGCAGGTGCCATCAGGCAGAACCAAGAAGTCGCCTCAAAACCTGGTAAGCCCTGCTCCGCTAATGTGGGAATATCTGGAGCAGCGGGTGAGCGCTTTAAGGTAGTCACCCCCAACGCGACGACATCCCCGGATTGGATTAAAGGCAAAGAGGAAGATAAATTATCAAAGAGCATAGAGATTCGGCCGCTCACGAGATCCGGCAAAGATTGCGCTCTCCCCTTGTATGGAATATGCCGTATCTGAATACCCGCCAGCTCCTGTAAAAGCTCACCTGACATATGTAATGAGGTGCCCGTTCCAGAAGATCCATAGGTAAGCTGATTGGGATTGGCTTTAGCGTATTCAATCAGTTGGTGCAGATTAGTGATGCCAAGCTGTTTGTTCACAATCAGTACATTTGGCGTACTCGCTAAAAAACTAATGGGTGTGAAATCTTTAATGGGATCAAAAGCCATCTTCTCGTACAGCGCCCCATTGATCGCATGAATACCCACCGTTCCAATCAGCAAGGTGTAACCATCGGCTTCACTTTTAGCAACCAACTCTGCGCCAATATTGCCGCCATAGCCTGGCTTGTTCTCAACCAGTACTGGTACACCTAGAGATTTTTGCCAACTTTGCGCCAGTGTGCGCGCCAAGATATCAGGCGCACCTCCAGGAGTGAAAGTGACAATAATCCGAATAGGATTTTTGGGCCAAGTGGCTGCTTGTGCGTTTGCGATCAAAAACGAAACACAGAAAAGCATGCAGAGGCCTTTAAGACCCTTGATCAGATGATGCATTGGGAAATTAGAAGCCGAAACGGAAACGCAGCAAGGTCCAACCGTCATAGTTCACGGGATTATCTGCGCAAGGACCCAGACCACACTCAGCCAAAGTCGAAACGAGATTGGCCAAGACCAACAAGATAAAAATCACAACGAGGAGATTGCTAAACCAGGAACGAGAGCGCACCTCACCATTAGGCAACATCAGCAAAATTGCCTGACCTCCCAGTAAACCCAGCGCACCAACAAAGGCCCAGGTATAAAAATGCAGACCAAGGAAAGGACTGCCATAACCAGGATCACCTGGAGCAATGTGTAAGAAAATTTGTCGTAATGAAATCATCATGCCGACTAAACCGCTAAAAATAGCCCAACCGTAATGCGAGGAATGGGCACCAAAGCGCAGGTTAAGAACAATAGCAAAACCAATTAAGACAAAGCCGATACGTTGCATCAAACAAAGCGGGCAAGGCAATTCGCCAAAGTAGAGTTGATCTACAAATGCATAGGAAAGAATGACAACAATCGCTAGCAGCGAGAGCTGATTGCCTAATAAAGCGAGTGAAGGTAGATTAGATTTACTCACAGGCTAATGTTCAGAGCGTCAGTTGCATGGAAGTGGAACCAGTACATCAGAATGCCGAC
>DAISKI010000053.1:0-6865 GCA_036821065.1 Polynucleobacter sp.
ACTCCATATAAAAATAACTGGCTGAAAACTTTGCAAGCAAAAGATCTAGAGCCTTATGACTGCAGTGCTAAAAAAGGGCAATATGCAGCGATCCCAGCCAAATTAAATCAAGGGATTCCATCATTAGAGTCGATGGGATTTGTCAAAACTGGTATTGAAACCTATCTACCACCAGGCGCAGTAGGTGGCGAACATTTTCTAGAAGACTTTTTACACCGCATTGATCAATATCAAATCGGTAGAGATTTTCCTGCGATTAAAGGCGTCAGTTATTTATCCACTCACCTACGCTTTGGCATGCTGTCGATTCGTGGCTTGGTGCGTGAAGCACATCGTCGTATGTTGGCAGGCAGCATGGGTGCAACCATTTGGTTAAGTGAGCTTATCTGGCGTGATTTTTATTTCATGATTCTGGCTAATCATCCTCGTCTCGCAAAGGGAGAAGCATTCAAACCGGACTACGACAAAATTGCCTGGGAAAGTGGCGCTACTGCCAAGAAACTCTTTACCGCTTGGTGCGAGGGTAAAACGGGCTACCCCTTGGTCGATGCAGCAATGCACCAACTTAATCAAAGCGGCTATATGCACAATCGACTTCGCATGGTCGTGGCTAGCTTTCTGACTAAAGATCTCGGGATTGACTGGCGCTGGGGTGAGGCGTACTTTGCAGAACACCTGAATGACTTTGAGCTATCGTCCAATAATGGTGGATGGCAATGGGCATCTTCATCAGGTTGTGATGCACAGCCCTACTTCCGGATTTTCAACCCCATTACCCAGTCTGAAAAATTTGACTCCGAGGGTAAATTTATTCGACGCTATCTCCCCCAACTCGAGAAGCTCTCGAATAAGTCGATTCATGCGCCTTGGCTAGCGGGCCATATTGAGTTAGAGGCTGCAGGACTTTTGCTAGGGCGTGACTATCCCTTGCCTGTTGTTGATCATGATGAAGCCCGCAAAAAGACACTGGTTCGCTATAGCGTGGTCAAAAAGCCAGCTTAGTGCCTGAATATTTTCGAATTCGGATTTAAAATTCTGCATGAGCAAAATCTTTGCAGTTGGTGACATTCAGGGATGCACCCCTTCTCTCAAGAAATTAGTCAGCAAGTTACCTCCAAAATCTAAGGCGATTTTTTTGGGGGACTTGGTTAATCGTGGTCCTGATTCTTTAGGAAGCCTGCGCTTTCTCAAACGTTTACAAGAAAAAGGTCGTATCGAGTGCATACTCGGTAATCACGATCTTCATCTGTTAGCAATTGATGCAGGTATTCGCAAGCCACGTGGACTCGATACCGTAGACAAAATTCTGGCAGCGCCTGATCGGAAAGAATTAATTCACTGGCTACGCAACCGCCCATTGGCCCTCAATCACGGCAAAATCCTTGCAGTGCATGCTGGTGTTCTGCCACAGTGGACCATCGATCAAACAATTGAATATGCTCAAGAAGTAGAGAAAGCACTTCGCAAAAAAACATATAAAGATTTCTTGGCGAATATGTATGGCAATACTCCTACAAAGTGGAGTAATTCGCTCAAAGGTTATGAGCGCCTGCGCGTGATTACCAATGCCTTAACTCGCTTACGATTCTGCACCCCAACGGGTCGAATGGAATTTGCGAGTAAAGAGGGATTAAAAGCAGGGCCCAAGGGATACATGCCTTGGTTCATGGTTCCCAAGCGCAAAACCCAAGATGCCTTAGTCTACTTTGGCCATTGGTCCACCCTCGGACTACTCAAACGCTCAAATGTCATCTGTCTAGATACCGGCTGCGTTTGGGGTGGCAAGCTGAGTGCTCTTGAAATTCCAGAATCAGGCAAAAGTGCTCGCAAACTTCAACTCATTCAAGTGCCTGGCTACGATCATCCTATGCGGATGTAAAGTACTTTACTTTTGGATCTTCTGAAAAGACTTTTGTGCCGCTTTGATAATCTCCTCTACAACGGCATTGTCATGCGTAATGGAAGTAAATCCCGCCTCATAAGCTGAAGGCGCTAGGTACACTCCTTCGTCGAGCATCGCATGAAAAAACTGTTTGAATGCTTCAATGTTTGATTGAGTCACTTCAGCAAATGAGCTTGGTACAGCCGATGTGAAGTAAAAACCAAACATACCGCCCACGCTATCAACAGCAAAAGGTATACCAGCTTGATCTGCTGACATCTTTAAGCCCGACATGAGCTTCTGAGTCTGTCCAGCTAGGCATTCATAAAAACCTTCTCTCGCGACGATCTCTAAAGTTTTTAATCCTGCAGCTACTGCAACAGGATTACCCGATAGCGTCCCGGCTTGGTACACAGCTCCTAGAGGAGCAAGTTTGGACATGATCTCTTTCTTGCCACCGAAGGCCGCCATCGGCATACCACCACCCATCACCTTACCTAAGCAGGTGAGATCAGGAGTAATACCTTGTAGTGACTGCGCGCCACCTAAAGCGACCCTAAAGCCAGTCATCACTTCATCGTAAATCAATACAGCACCATGTTGACTGGTCAGATTTCTGGCAGCAGCTAAGAACTCAGGCTTGGCTTTGATTAAATTCATATTGCCCGCGATTGGCTCAAGAATAAGCGCTGCAATTTGATCACCCCGCTTCTGAAATACGGCCTCTAATGCTGCTGTGTCGTTGTAAGGTAGCACTAAAGTGTGCTTCACGACATCCTGTGGCACACCGCTTGAGGAAGGTGCATTCTGAGTAGAGTCAGCAAAAGTGAGTAAGCCTGAGCCTGCCTTCACTAACAAGCTATCCGCATGACCGTGGTAGCAACCCTCAAACTTCACAATCAAATCACGTCCGGTATAGCCGCGTGCCAATCGTAAAGCACTCATCGTTGCTTCAGTCCCGCTCGATACCATACGAATCTGCTCGATACTAGGCATCAAACTACAAATCCGTTCAGCCAATTCAATCTCGCCCTCTGTCGGAGCTCCAAAGCTAAAGCTGGTTGTTGCAGCTTTTTGAACTGCCTCGACAATTTCAGGATTGGCATGCCCTGCAATCATTGGCCCCCAGGACATAATTAAATCGATGTAGCGTTTGTTATCCGCATCCCAAAAATACGGGCCGCTAGCTTTGCTAACAAAACGTGGCACGCCACCTACTTGACGAAATGCTCTCACTGGAGAGTTCACACCTCCCGGAATGACTTTTTGTGCACGCTCAAATAAAACTTCGTTTTGTCCCACGATCTATTCCTATGACTGATTAAATAGCCATCATTTCAAAATCTTCTTTGCGAGCACCACATTCTGGACAAGTCCAATTCATTGGCACATCTTTCCACAAAGTACCTGGCGCAATACCCTCCTCGGGACAGCCCGCTGCTTCGTCGTAAACCCAGCCACAAATCAGGCACATATAGGTCTTCAATTCCATTACTCACTCCATCGTTTGGTTTGATTTAACTCAATTATTCACCATTGCTACGAAATAGGCTCAACCCCTTTTCGAATGCATCTCAAATTTGAAGAGACGGCACTCTAGAGGGCCATTAAATAATGGGGTGCGCTTAGACTCTTTGATTCTGAGTTGACCTGGCAATGCCATATCAGCGGTGAGAACAAAGACATTCCAACCACCAAAAGCATCCTTCAAATGCTGTCCAAATTGACGCAAGAACGCAACAAACTCAGGATCCTGCTCTTCTTCTGCCTGGAGCCGCTTCAATGATTCGCGACTGGAGCGCTTAGCAATCTGCCTGCCAGTTTCAAGATTTTGGCTAAAGCGATCTTCTAGCTCAGGCTGGTCTGGATCTCCACCAGGTCGTCCTCGCCCCCCTTTAATGACGAGGCGCTCACCATAGGGTGGGTTAAGAAGCATGATTGGATTCTGAATATCACTTGGTGGTTTACTTGCCATCGCATCAATTTGACGAACTACTGGCATGTCAGGAAGCTGAGCTCGTTGCCAATTTCCTTTGAACATCGCAACCAGTTTTTCATTAATGTCCCCACCGCTAATCCGCAAAGACTCTGCTGTTGGAAATTGTTTACGTTTATCCAGCATTTCTGTTTTTACAGCCTCTTTTAAATCAGACCATTTCTTTTGTTCACTACTGACTTGAAAGGGCTTCAAGCGCTCAAAGCCAAAACCATGCTCCGAAGTTACTAGAGGGCGATAGGCCAGCCTACTTGGCTTAGCATCTTCTCCGTACAAACCAGCCCGGATTGCACCAGGAGGAATAGCGAGCGCAATTTGCGCGGCCTCAATTAAGAAAGTACCACTACCGCACATCGGATCAAATAATGTTTGCGAAGGCTGCCATCCCGTAATCGACAAGATGCCCGCAGCCAAGTTTTCCTTCAAAGGAGCATCACCTTTTTCATCGCGCCAACCCCGCTTAAATAAGGCCTCACCAGAAGTGTCGAGATAAATCGTCATGTGCGTTGCTGTCAAATGTACTTGTACCCGTACATCTGGAAACGCAGTGTCAATGCTGGGGCGATCACCTGATACCTCACGGAGTCGATCAACGATTGCGTCTTTCACTTTCAGGGTTGCAAAATTGAGACTCTTTAATGGCGAACGATGTGCAGTCACATCTACGCGTAAGGTTTGCTCATGAGTAAACCAATCTTCCCAAGCTAGGCCATGCGTGAGACGATATAAGTCTTCTTCTTGTCGATAAGGCGCCTCGGCAAGCTGTAAAAGAATGCGACTTGCAATCCGAGAATGCAAATTTAAGGCCATGGCTGCAGAGATCGGGCCAGCTAAACCAACGCCGCCTGTAGGGCTAGTAGGCGTTGGATCAATGACCCAATTGCCCAGCGCTTTCGAATCTGAGCGCGCGGCAATTACCGCCAACTCTTGTGCAAGGGGAGCTTCTAAGCCTCCAGGACAAACTACAAAAAATCTCATGAGGCCTGCAATCTATAAAGTAATTAGGGTTTGATCACTGCTAATGCGGTGATGATAAGCAGCAGTAGAACTGGCGCTTCATTAAACCAGCGAAACCAAACACCAGAATGGGTATTACGCCCCAGATGAAATTTTTTCAAGAGGCCCCAGCAAGCATGATGGTAGCCAATTACTAAAATTACAAAAAATAATTTGGCGTGAAGCCAAGTATCTCCGCTGCCGATTCCAAAGTAAAGCCAAAGGACTAGGCCGCATAAGAGCGCTGGTATAGCTAGTATTGTCATGAACCGAAAAAGTCGATCAGCCATACCTAAAAGACGTGCATGGGCTTCAGGATTTTTTTCTTCCGCTAGATTCACATAGATGCGTGGCAAATAAAAAAGTCCCGCGAACCAAGAGGCAATCAAAACAATATGAATTGTTTTGGTCCAGAGATACCCATTACCCATGACTTAACCCTTAATCTTAAGTACGAATCTCACCGTGACCCATCACGATGTACTTCAATGAGGTCAGGCCCTCAAGACCAACAGGTCCGCGAGCATGCAATTTATCGTTTGAGATCCCGATCTCAGCACCGAGACCATATTCAAAACCATCAGCAAAACGAGTGCTTGCATTGACCATCACACTAGCGCTATCAACTTCACGTAAAAAGCGATTAGCATGGTCTTCGTTCTTAGTAATGATGGCATCGGTATGCTTGCTACCATAACGCTCAATATGATTGATTGCCTCATCAAGATTAGCCACAGTTTTAATCGACAAAATTGGAGCCAGATATTCTGTAGACCAATCTTCTTCTTGGGCGTCTACCAAACCCTTAAAGCCAGCTGACTCAAGAGTCTTGCGGGTAGCAGTATCGACACGCAACTCAACCCCTTTGTCTTGATAAATCTTACAAAGCGTTGGCAATACTTGAGAGGCAATATTCTGGTTGACCAATAAAGTCTCCATGGCATTGCATGGTGCATATCGTTGAGTTTTAGCGTTATCGCATACCTTGACAGCCATAGCCAGGTCAGCATCTGCATCGATATAGGTATGACAGATACCATCCAGATGCTTGATCATGGGAACACGTGCTTCAGCCATTAAACGAGCAATCAAGCTCTTACCGCCCCGAGGTACGATGACATCAATATATTCAGTCATGGTGATCATTTCACCGACAGCAGCACGATCGACCGTCTGTACTACCTGAACAGCATCCTGAGGCAAGCCTGCAGCACTCAAACCGGTTTGAATCATTTTTGCCAACAGCGTATTCGAATGAATTGCCTCTGAACCACCCCGCAGAATCACAGCATTACCCGACTTGAGGCAAAGCGCTGCTGCATCAATCGTGACATTGGGACGGGATTCATAAATGATGCCAATCACGCCTAATGGCACCCGCATTTGAGAAATTTCGATACCAGAAGCTTGCTTCTTAGGCGCACTCACCTGACCAATTGGATCTGCCAAAGAAACAATTTGCTCTAATCCTAAAGCCATACCTTCAATCGTTTTAGAAGTCATGGTTAGACGATCAATAAATGCTGCGTCTTGACCATTTTGTTTGGCTTTCTCTATATCGAGTACGTTCACCCGCAATATTTCTGCAGCACCCTCACGAATAGCCTTTGCAATCTGCAACAAGGCTTGATTTTTTTGTACGCTTGATGCACGAGCCATCGCCCTCGAAGCCACTCGAGCCCTTTGACCAATTTCTTGCATCATCTGCTTAATAGAAGTACTCATTTTTCTTAACGTAATAAATTACTAACTAAACGTAAGCCATCCCAAGGATCTCCAGGGAGTTCAGCAGCTTGCAAACCCTTTGATTGACGATCTAAGCCAGCAGCAATTTGCACGGCTTGGCGCAATCGGGAACTTTGAACTCGCTTTAAGGCTGCGGGATAGAGTCTTTCTTTATTACCCCAAACCCGATTCGCTCGTAACAACTGCTGAACAGATTCCCCTGCATCGCTGGCCATCTTTAACTTAGATAGTAGCCGAAGCTCTTC
>DAISKI010000054.1:0-6834 GCA_036821065.1 Polynucleobacter sp.
AGTTCCCCCGCGACAAAATGCCAAATATTTATGATGCCTTGACATTAGTTGAGAGTGGCGAAAAATCATTTGCTGAAAAAGGTTTGACCTTTGAAGTTCAGCAACAGATCGGTGACGGCGTTGTTCGTGCGATTGCGATGGGAGCAAGCGATGGCTTGCGCCGTGGCATGGAAGTGAAATCTACCGGCAAGCCAATTTCTGTGCCTGTTGGCCCAGCTACATTGGGGCGCATCATGGATGTTTTAGGTCGCCCAATTGACGATGCAGGCCCAATTGCTACTGAAGAGCGCCGCGCTATTCACCAGCCAGCCCCAAAGTTTGATGAGCTATCCCCTTCCGTTGATTTGTTAGAAACCGGCATCAAGGTTATCGACTTAGTCTGCCCATTTGCTAAGGGTGGTAAGGTCGGCCTGTTCGGTGGTGCGGGTGTTGGTAAGACCGTCAACATGATGGAGTTGATTAACAACATCGCTAAGCAACACTCTGGTTTATCTGTATTTGCTGGTGTGGGTGAGCGTACTCGTGAAGGTAATGACTTCTATCATGAGATGAAAGAATCGAACGTTATCGATAAAGTTGCGATGGTGTTCGGTCAGATGAATGAGCCTCCTGGCAACCGTTTGCGCGTCGCCCTGACTGGTTTGACCATGGCTGAAGCATTCCGCGACGAAGGCCGTGACATCTTATTCTTCGTTGATAACATCTACCGTTACACATTGGCAGGTACCGAAGTATCTGCCTTGTTGGGTCGTATGCCTTCTGCTGTGGGTTATCAGCCTACTTTGGCTGAAGAGATGGGTAAATTGCAAGAGCGTATTACCTCTACTAAGACCGGTTCCGTTACCTCTATTCAGGCCGTTTACGTTCCTGCGGATGACTTGACCGATCCATCACCAGCCACCACCTTCTTGCACTTAGACTCTACCGTTGTGTTGTCGCGAGATATTGCAGCGTTGGGTATTTACCCAGCGGTTGATCCATTGGATTCAACCAGCCGTCAGCTCGATCCACAAGTGGTTGGTCAGGAGCACTATGAAGTTGCTCGATCAGTTCAAATGACATTGCAACGCTACAAAGAGTTGCGCGACATTATTGCAATTCTGGGTATGGACGAGTTGTCGCCTGAAGACAAATTGGCAGTGGCTCGTGCTCGAAAGATTCAGCGCTTCTTATCCCAACCTTTCCACGTTGCTGAGGTATTTACTGGTTCTCCAGGTAAATACGTTCCATTGAAAGAAACTATTCGTGGTTTCAAGATGATCGTGAGTGGTGAATTGGATCACTTGCCAGAACAAGCGTTCTATATGGTGGGTTCAATTGATGAAGCCATCGAGAAAGCGAAGAAGCTTTAATAGAGCTGCTCTAGGGAAATTATGTCAAACATACATGTCGACGTAGTCAGTGCCGAACGTTCCATTTTCAGTGGAGAGGCTAAGTTTGTAGCCCTTCCGGGAGAAACTGGTGAGCTCGGTATTTTGCATGGTCATACTCCGTTAATCACTCGAATTCGCCCTGGCTCTGTTCGCATTGAAAAAGCCGATGGCGACGAAGAGTTTGTCTTTGTTGCTGGCGGCTACTTAGAGGTCCAGCCAGATCGCGTAACTGTTTTAGCTGACACTGCTATTCGTGGCCACGATCTCGATGAAGCAAAAGCACTAGAAGCTAAGAAGCGGGCTGAAGAGGCAATGCAAAATCGTGGTACAGACTTTGATTTGGCTTTAGCCCAATCTGAATTTGCAATGGCTGCGGCACAGTTAGCTGCTATTGCCCGATTCCGTCGTAAAAAGTAATTACCGGTCAAACCCGTGTTGTTAAATGACCGCTTTTTAAAGGCTTGCTTTGGCGAGGCGGTGGATCAAACCCCGCTTTGGCTTATGCGCCAAGCCGGTCGCTATCTCCCCGAATACAATGCCACTCGCGCTAAGGCTGGTAGTTTTTTAGGGCTCGCCAAAAATCCTGCTTATGCCACTGAGGTTACGCTTCAGCCGCTGGATCGATATCCATTAGATGCGGCGATCCTTTTCTCAGATATTTTGACAATTCCAGATGCAATGGGTTTAGGTCTCCAATTTACAACTGGAGAAGGCCCCAGTTTTCAGCATCCATTACGCACCGAAGAAGACGTTAAAAAATTGCGTACTGCAGACATGAATCAATTGCGCTATGTTTTTGATGCAGTTTCTGAAATTCGCAAAGCGCTAATTCAAGACGGTAAACAACGCGTGCCCTTGATTGGTTTCTCAGGAAGCCCTTGGACCCTTGCTTGTTACATGATTGATGGTTCTGGATCGGATGATTTTCGTCATGCCAAGACTATGATGTTTGCACGGCCAGACTTACTCGAGCACATACTTGAAATCAATATTCAATCTGTAGCAGCCTATTTAACTGAGCAAGCCAAAGCGGGGGCACAAGCACTGATGATCTTTGATACCTGGGGCGGTTTATTGCCTAATGGCTGGTATCAGCGGATGTCCTTGGCAGCGATGCAAAAAGTAATTTCGTTATTACCGCGCGAGCACGAAGGACGAAAAATTCCGATTATTGTATTTACAAAAGGTGGCGGAATTTGGCTAAAAGACATGGCCCAAATTGGAGCAGATGTTTTGGCTTTAGATTGGACGATGTCGCTCTCTAAAGCACGCAAAGAATTATTAGAAATTAATAAACCCCTTGTTTTGCAGGGAAACCTAGACCCATTAGTGCTATTTTCAGGGCCCAAACAAATTGCTGATCAGGTCAATAACTTGCTGGATGATTTGGCTGATGCTCCCGCCCTAGGCCCAAATCGTCATTCCCTTGATGGCCATATATTTAATTTAGGCCATGGGATTTCCCAGTTCACCCCGCCAGATAGCGTCTCTGTTTTGGCCTCGGCTGTGATCGAGAAATCCCGTGCCCTTAGGGCAAGCAAATAGGGCAAAGTAATTGCTAACTTAATGGCGACCTTTCGCCAAAGTTATGCACAGCAGGGCGGCTGGTGTGTAATTCAGCTAGATTCGAGGCAAAGATCACCAGAAGCTTCGAGAAGTCAATATAAGTTATTGATTTATATAGACTTATATTTAAATGATACTGTTTCAGCCCAGCTGACTGATTTGATAAATTGACAGATAAATCAGTATATTGGAATGATATCCACAGACTTATCCACAGGAAATTTAAGTAATCTCATGCTGGCAAGCCCCCTCTTCGTTCAGGTTGTTCTGGATAAGCCTTTAGCGCAGGGCTTTGACTATATCTGGGACAGCCAAAAACTAGGCTCTGACCCTTTGATAGGCCAAATTGTCGCAGTACCATTTGGAAATTCAATAAATGTAGGAGTTGTAGTAAAAGTAAATGCTCACTCTGAAATAGACCCCAGCAAATTAAAGGCGGTTTTAGGATTGGCGCCCCTACCCCCCTTGGATTCTGCCCTCTTGAGCTTGATGAACTTTGCGAGCCAGTATTACATCCATTCTTTGGGCGAAACGATTATTCCTTCCATTCCACAGATGTGGCGCAAACCTGAGCGGTGGGAAAAGCTCAGGCTAGCGAAACCGTCAATCAACATGAAAAGCAATCAGGGTGATTTAGCCAATGATTCTGAGAAATTGATTGGTGTAGGCCAACTAAATCCGGAGCAAAAAAGTGCCCTAGATATGCTTTTGCAAAAGGAGGACTCAGGAGCGTTCAGGGCAATCCTGTTACAGGGACAAACTGGGAGCGGTAAGACAGCCGTTTTTTTAAATTGGTTGGCGAGTGTTTTGCAGGAGAAAAATTCCCAGGTGTTACTCCTCGTTCCAGAAATTAATTTAACTCCCCAGCTAGAGCGACGGATCAGGGCGTATTTCCCAGATAAAAAAATTGCACTGCTACATAGCGGCGTTTCAGAGAAGCAGCGCGGCATCTCTTGGCATGAGGCAATGATTGGAGAGGCTCAAATCATATTGGGTACTCGTTTGGCAGTGCTTACACCTATGCCGAATCTGCGTGCGATAGTGGTCGACGAAGAGCATGACCCATCGTACAAACAACAAGAGGGAACGCGTTACTCTGCAAGAGATCTCGCAATCTGGCGAGCACATGATCAAGGATTACCAATCTTGTTGGCCTCAGCTACGCCATCATTAGAAACTTGGATGGCTGCAAAAGTTGGACGCTATGAGCACATAAGATTAGACAGCCGTGCCCAGGGCGCAAGCTTGCCCAAGGTTCATCTTGTGAATACACAGGATCCCCAAAATCGATCTTCCTACTCACCTTTATTCACCAAAATAGTTGAAGGTGCTATCAGTAAATGCTTGTCTGAAAAGAAGCAGAGTTTAATTTTGATTAACCGGCGTGGATATGCACCAGTTATAAGCTGCTCTGCGTGCGCATGGATGTCGAAGTGTGCCCAATGCTCCTCTTGTATGGTGATGCATAGGGCGGGAGCTTTGAGTAAAAAAACAGTATTGAGTTGTCATCACTGTGGCCTAGTTAAGCCAATGCCTAATTTTTGCCCTGATTGTGGAAATGCAGATCTGAAGCCAGTAGGTCAGGGCACACAAAAAATTGAAGACGTGATTGAAGGTGCATGGCCCCAAGCAACAGTCTTGAGGGTAGATACAGACTCTAGCAGAAGGAGTAAGGGCGCCGAAGAGCTCTTTCAAAAAATTCATGAAGGTGGTGTGGATATTGTGGTGGGCACACAGATGATTGCAAAGGGCCATGATTATCAAAATATTGGAA
Organism: Polynucleobacter sp.; assembly: GCA_036821065.1. GTDB lineage: Bacteria > Pseudomonadota > Gammaproteobacteria > Burkholderiales > Burkholderiaceae > Polynucleobacter. The sequence goes on from DAISKI010000054.1 coordinate 4,714, forward strand.
CTGTTGCAGTGTTAGATGCAGACAGTCGATTATATTCTCAAGACTTCAGAGCAGCTGAAAGATTATTTGCTCAGCTTATTCAAGTGGCGGGAAGAGCGGGACGCTCGAAACAATATGATCAAGCCACTGGGGATATTTATATAGAAACACAGCATCCTGATGCAGCAGTATTTCAGTATTTACTGAGACATGATGTAGATGGGTTTTTATCTTTCACCGCCAAGGAGAGAGAAGAGTCTGGGCTTCCCCCGTTTTCTTATCAAGGGCTGATTCATGCTGAGGGCAAGAGCATTACAAAAGCCATCCAGTTTTTAAGTGACCTGAAGTCGCAACTGGCCGAGAGAGGTTTAGTTCACAAGGGGGTCAAGATTTATGATCCAGTGCCCAAAACGATCATGCGGGTAGCAGGCTCTGAGCGAGCTCAACTTTTGATTGAGTCAAATAGTCGGAAGTATTTACAAGAATTGCTAGAGGCGATTGACCAGTTATTGCGTCAAGATTCTCAAGGGCGCATCAGCAAAGCCTCACGCATCCGATGGTTGATTGAGCGCGATCCAATAGCGATTTAAGCGCCTGCTGTAGCGGAATATTTTTCGAGACTCATTAAATTTTGTAGTTCAGCATCTAGACTAGCGTCTGAGTTGGGCTTGATTTTAAAAAGCCAAATTGAATATGGTTTCGCATTAATGCTTTCAGGCTGACTCTCAACATCTGGATTCAGGGCAACGATCTCACCGCTGACTGGAGCATGAATATCGCTCGCCGCTTTAACGGACTCTATGACAGCAATATCTTCACCTTGCTTAACAAGTTGACCTAGCTTGGGCGCCTGAAAGAACATGACATCACCAAGCGCTTCTTGAGCATGATTGCTAATGCCCACCCATATCAAACCATCATCCTCTAAATCGGCCCACTCGTGGGTCTCAGTAAATTTAAATTTATCTTGTGTATTCATGGCTCACCTTGCTGCCCTATTTTATAACTTGTGCTCTAAACTGCTATCTTACCGATTAGCTAAACGATCTTATCCAAAATATGCCCATTAAATTAGGTATCGTGTCCGTTACGCCCTTTGAGCAAAATTGTTCAATCTTGGTATGTCAAAAAACTGGTGATGCAGCTATTGTTGACCCAGGTGGCGATATCGATAAGATTCTAGATGGCGTAAAGCAAATGGGAGGTAATGTAAAAAAAATTCTACTGACGCACGGGCATTTAGATCATTGCGCTGCCGCCCAGGAGCTTTCTGAACAATTGCATGTCCCCATTGAGGGACCACAAATTGAGGAGCGATTTTGGATTGATCAGCTTCCTGAACAAACTGTCCGATTTGGGTTTGGTCATGCTAAAGCTTTTGAGCCAACTCGTTGGCTCAACAACGGAGACCACGTTCAAGTTGGAGATGTAGATTTTGAAGTTTTTCATTGCCCAGGACACACTCCAGGACATGTTGTATTTTTTGATAAAGAAGACAAGCTGGCTTTAGTTGGTGATGTGCTTTTTGCGGGATCGATCGGCCGAACTGACTTCCCGCGGGGCAATCACGCTGATTTAATTAATGCTATCAAGACCAAGTTATGGCCCTTAGGCGACGATGTGCAATTTGTGCCCGGACATGGACCAATGTCTACTTTTGGACAAGAAAGAAAAACCAACCCCTATGTTGGGGATGGCACCTAAGCAATTTAGTTAGGCTTTTGCAGATCCCGTACGATGTGTGCGGTTGTATAGACAGCTCGCACAAATCCAGCGTTGCTTCCGGTTACTGGTTGGAATCCATGTTCCGCCTTCAAGGCGCTTTTCGCGACTGCAAGAAGAGCAAAACTTGAGGCTTTGGGAGGTTTCTTGTGTAGCAGCTGGAGTCGAGGTAGTCATGGGCAATCCGGGTAAGACAAATCTGAACAGAGTGTCTATTTTACCCGTTTTGTCCCACTGGGGCTGGGCTTAGAAGAACCCGAACCGAATCCGCCGTTTTATTGCCATCAAAGTCCAGCCAAGCTTTGTTTTCAAAGTCATATAGCTTGCATTTGCGGGCAGTATCAAAATACCAGTCCCAGGAGAATTTTTGAATGAAAATCCGCTCTGGAAGCATTGTTTCGAGGGTATTTTGAGCATCTT
>DAISKI010000055.1:0-6662 GCA_036821065.1 Polynucleobacter sp.
TTCCAAAGCTCACAGCTTCTACCTGAGATTCACTAACGCCCTGCGCAATCAGAGCTTTCTTCACGGCTTCAGATCTTTTTTGGCCTAAGGCTATGTTGTACTCAGCAGTTCCACGATCATCAGTATTGCCTTGAATGATCACAGTAGCTTTTTGCTTTTGAAATGACTTCAAATAAGAAGCATGAGCAGAGATAGTAGAAGCGTATTTTGGATCCAATGTATAGCTATCAAATTCAAAATAGATGGAGCGTTTGCCATAAACGCTAGACTTTGGATCGCTGATAGGATCATATGAGAAAGAGCTACCAGCATTAACAGTAGCAACGCCATTGGTATCATCCAACTTCACGTTACTACAGGCTGAGACAACTAAAACGAAGATTGCCATAGGCAATACTTTTAAAAACTTATACATGGTGTAATTCCCCAAATGTGGCTATAGCAATAGCCAACCAACAAAAGAGGATGCCCAAAAGCACCTCTTACCTAAGAAATTTAGGCGTTAGCTTTGGGTGGTTTAAATGCTGAGTCTGGGAAGTTTTGCGTAAACAAAGATTCGTTTGTTAATACAAATTTATGCTTTGTCATCTGTGGAACAAATACAGCAATAGTGATTTCGCTAATATTTGCCGTTACATGGCTCATCAGATACATCGTGTGTACCTGCTCTTTGTCGTCAGCTGAGTCAGAACTATTGTGTGCTTGCTGAGACATTGAAGCATTGCTGTAGCTACCAGCAAGCTCTGCCCTCTCAATAGCCGCTTGAATAAAAATACTACCCGCAGCCGCCTTAAATGCAATCAAGACGAGACATATTAAAAGAACGAGTGTCTTACTGCGCAGTAACATGGCTCAAATTCTATACCCAATGACTAGATTTGTCGTATTCAATGACATTGCAGGTAACCACCCCCATCATAAGGGGTGGCTAATCCTACTAGCTACTATTAAATCTTTACAATTTTCCAAGCACCATTTAAGAAGCCATCACCAGTTTTATCTCCTGGCTTGGTATCTTTAACCCAGAAATACAGAGGCATACCTTTATAGGCCAATTGCTTCTTGCCATCATCACGAGTAATCACAGAGTAGTCCCCTGATACTGCTGGGCTACCATCAACCAAAAGTGGTGGCCAGTTTGCGGCGCATGGTCCGTTACACATCGACTTGCCTGATCCAGCCGTATCCTTGGCAAAGGTATAGAGGGTCATATTGTTAGTGCCCACCAACATACCGTCACTTACTTTGGTGTACGGCGCCATTGCTCCACCCATCATTGACGCACATGCAGCCAATGTAGCAGTAGCGATCAAGCCAATTAATACGCTCTTAATACGATTCATTTAAGTCTCCCTTTAGGTTATCCAAGTACTCTACTGGTAATTTAGGTTTATCGCATGAGGCTAGCCAAAAATGTGGGGCTTTATATGAAAAAAACCACCCGAGGGTGGTTTTGTTTTTCAAAATCTTAACGTTATTTTCTATTAGCCCCGTAGGTCTTGTTGAGGTAATCCACAATGATAGGGACTTCTTCATCGGTAATTTGCGCCTTAAAGACATTCTTCATCCTTAAAACTTGGGCATTCCAATAGCCAACTCCCGTATTAGGAGGTTGATATTCTGCGTAGTGCGCTGAATGGCAAGCAGAACATTTTTGTAAAGTCAGCTGGTAGCCCGGCAAGTCTGATGGTCTCCATAAAACAGTATCGGCTGGTAACTCAATTGTTTTAGCTTGAGCAATTTGCGCCAAAGCAAGAGCGGACAAAAGAAGAATTAATTTTTTCATATTCTTCTCCTTAAACCGCAGTGACCTTGACGGTCTCCACAATGTTGCGCATGTAACCGGCAGGCATCCAACTTGCCGTCATTGGCTGAACTTGACCGGCATGATTAAAGGCTCTGACCCTTAAGTCCAACGTGCCTTTTTGTTTTGGCGTAAATTCAACTCGCCACTCTCTAAATGAGAAACGCCCAAGGTCTTGACCCAATCTTGCCTCTGTCCAATTTTGTCCATTATCTTGAGAGAACAATACTTTCTTGATTCCATAACCAGCATCAAAGGCAATACCTCTGGCTTGTACAGGCTTTCCAACTGTCACGATACTGTTGTCGGTAAAGTTGGTGATGAAAGAACGAATCGTAAATTGATTAATTGGAATCGTTTTAGAAGGGGCCGTTCCAGGCGCAACGCAATTACAGTCGTTATCGGGTATGCGATACGCAGGATTCATCCAATAGCCGTTGTATACATCATCAACTACTTTAATTTCGCTTAAGTGCTTGACCCAATAGGTTCCGTAGTAGCCAGGCACAATTAATTTAATTGGATAGCCATTTAAGAAAGGAATGTCTGTTCCATTCATTTGATAGGCAACCATCACATTTCCATCCATGGCGTGGTCAATATCTAAGCCTTTTACAAAATCAGAATCACTTGGCAACACTGGCTGATCTAGGCCATCAAAGGTTACCTGCTTAGCGCCGCGCCCAGGGTTGGCCGCTTTCAAAATATCTTTTAAGGCAACACCAACCCAAGCGGCATTACCCATAGCGCCATTACCTAATTGACCACCATTGACCCTAGGTTCAAATAAGCCACGGCTATTACCCGAGCATTGATTGACCGCAACAATGCGCTGGGATGGAAAGTTTTTCTTTAAAGACTCTAGAGAAATCTCTAAAGGCTTTTCTACATTGCCACCCACCTTCAATCTATAGGTATTAGGATCAATCGATGTTGGAATGCCAGCCATGTGATAGCGCACAAAGAATTCATCATTTGGCGTAATGATATGATTGTCGTAATACTTAAAAGGTGTCTCTAATTGCGGTGGCCTAGAGGTCAAGACAATCATGGGCTTCTTTTCAGGAAAGGCCATGAGCTCACGCTCGCCATAGGCAATAGGTAAATTAGTCCTCTCTGCTCCCAAAGCCCAGGATGGCAATAAGGAACTGGCTCCACCAGCCAATGCCGCTGAAATGACCTTACGTCGATTGGTAAAGTTTTCTGAATTCATGGATGTGTCCTCCACAGTATTTTTAAGCACATGTCAGCATAGCTACTTTTATAAAAGCATGTGTTAGTGATTACCCTCAGCACTCATTAAAAGTGTCGTTTTAAACGACAAGACAAGCACCGACCCTCGATGACCGTCGCTTAAATCGACACTTGACCACCACAGGGATGAATAATTGACACGTCCTTTTAAAGGACGGCTCTAGATAGTGGTATCCAAGAACGATGGTGACAAACCGAACCTAACCATAAAAGAAAATAGCCCAACAAGTGGGCTATTGAGATTCTTGGTGGCCCGGGGCGGAATCGACCAGAGTCGAGGATTGGCTAACCATATCTTTAAAAATGCCCAAAAAGTGTGTAATACCGCCTACACATTTTTTAAATCTCACAAGCGTTACTTAAAGTAACGCTCAAATGACCAAACCTCACCATTCCCCTCCCTGACCTACTTTTAATTAGATTTAGGATATGTTTAGGTTCTCAGGTTATGAGAGCAGACATCCAAAGAAAACCACTAGGATTTCAAGAGCTTACGCCTCCTAAATATCGGTGTGTAGCGTTTTGTGTAGAGGATTTAGTGTAATTAGAAGAACTGCTGACTCACTCTTTGGTTTAGAAAACCAAAGGAATTTTGGAACAACCGTTTGGCACTTGGTTGCTCCAAAGTATTTTAAGAAGAATGAGCGTTACTTTAAGTAACGCTTATTTGGTTGATGATTGCTAACGCCCCTAAGAAGACATTGCAGAGCAACGGATCTATAGTCCATTGGTCGCGAGTTCGAATCTCGCCCGACCCACCAGTAATACAAAAGCCACCCTCGGGTGGCTTTTTCTTTTGAACTCAGCTTAATCAGTATTAATTGATAATTTTGTTGATTTACCCAACAAAATACCTATGAATTTAATCATTACACTTACATCATAATTAGGCATAGAATGGTTAAAACTTTCACATTTCTTGAAAATTTTCCTTCAATTGAAGTTTTAAATAATCCATGCCTAAGATAGTTCACCATCTTTTTAATTCGGACGAAAAACATCTGGAGCAGATAGAAGAAAGTCTTCTATTGGGTGCTTCTGATCTAGCCAAAGATAATTCCATTGAAAATATCGAGATTGAAGACATAGTAAATCAGGCTCAGGTATCTACAAGTACTTTCTATAAAGTATTTAACTCAGTAGATAGTCTATTTAAGAAACTGGGCCAAAAACTGACAAATGAGATAACAGCATATGCTCTTTCTCATACGCCCATAATCCCAGATTTAACAATGCGAGTTTCTATCAAAACAAGGCGAGCACTTCATTTTGTTAATAACGCACCATTTCTGGCCTCATTATTAATAAAAGCCGAATGGCCCAGCTCCAATCCAAACCATATGATGTACAAGGATATTGAAAAGGATCTTTTAGAGGGAATAATGCAAGGATCCTTTTCGGACGTATCCCCATCGATTGGAGTGAATTTGATTCTAGGATGCTTGCGAGGTGCCGTTAAAGACATACTAGAGAAAAAACAGTCAGAGGAATATATCAATCAAATTGCATATCAAATTTTGATTAGTCTTGGGGTAGATCAAAAGACTGCAGATGCAGTATCTAAAAGCCCCATTCTGGAATCACTGCCAGTACCACCTATTCGCTTGGTTTCAAATGTATTGCCCACCCAAGATAGTATTAAAGCTGATTGAGTCTGGCAAATAGCTCGCTTATACAGGCAGAACTGTTACGCGCTGAACCATTCCCAAATCAGAGTACTGCAACATTTGGTTATGCAGAATATAGGGCCCTACAAAGTCTTTAAAACGCATCCGAAATGTAATTGATGTGGGCATTTCTGGAGTTCCTCCAGCTGGTAAAGCTACGGTGTCACACCAATAAGGATTGATTGATTCACCATTAATCTTGATGATGTACATCGGATTGACGTGAATGTGAAAAGAGTGGGCAATGCTATTGCAATTAAAAATAGTCCACTCTTCTATGGAGCCTAGGATCACATTCTGAATGATGGTATTTGCAGGCTGTAACTGGTAATCATAGGTCGGGAAAACAAATGGTGGAAAGTATTTAGATCCTTCGATCGGTTTTCCAGTTGCCTCAGAAATTTCCTTTTTTATAAATGCAATATTTTTCTTCACTAGCTCTGAGATTTCTGATGCCGCATCCTTTGTACTAGAAATTGCCTGATCGATTACAGAAGGTGAATTACGAGAGGGGTCTAGATTTTCATTGCCAATCAAATTGAAAATAATGCTGCGCTTTTTACCACCAGCGCAAGCAAACTCTTGATCAGTGATGGGCTTTAAGAAGTTGCTCACCGGCAATGGCGTTGTTGGTATAGCCATTACTTTTTTAGAGGCGACCACCACAATCTTCGCTAAAACATCCCCTGGCAATATAGCGGTTTGCTTGCCTTGAGCAATTTTGACTGGTAGTGACCTGAGTAGATAAGTGCCAGGCTCGCCAGCTTTCATCATTACTGAAGAGCGATTGCCAGCAGCTAACAAAATACCCCTGCCATTCTTTTGCCGTGCATCAGGATATTCTTGATAAGTACTACTGCCCCACCCATCTGTCGTGTATTGATTTAGGGTATGCCCATCTAAACTCAGGTTGAGGTAATTAAATACTTGCGTATTGATGAAGCGCCATCTATGCACTTCCCCGCTTTGCATCACAATAGTAGGTTGGCGTACACCATTAATCAAAACTGGCTGAGTATCTACATAATCTTGCTGAGAGCTATGAATTCCATGACCTGTAGGATGATTAGCAATTTGGGCGAACTTCTCGAGCGAGCCATCCTTGACTCCATAGTTATTGCTGATTTGACTACTTGCATAATAAGGCGCCTGAAATAAGAAGATTAATTCTTTTGCTTGAGACATCTCTGGCAAATCATCTGCAGGTCCGCGCACGATGATGGCTCCAGACATCAGACTGGCTGCCTGAATTGCACTACTGCCATGGTATTGGGGATGATAATAAAACGGTCCCTCAGGGTGATCGTGAGGAATAGAGTAAACATACTGCCTTGAATCGCCATTTGGCAAAACACCGCCAGTATTTGGATCAACCACATAATCGCCATACTCCAGGAGCTTGCGATCTGAATATATTCCTGGGTAAACATGTAGACCATGCACATGCAAATTAGTTGTATTGGGCTTCATGTAATTAGTCGGATCACGTAAAGCCATAAATGGTGGATTGACAGGCAAGTTATTTACCAACTTAATACGTAATTGATCCCCGCCCCTCATTACCAATGTAGGTCCAGAATAACTTGGACCTTGATTGTCATAGCCATAAGCGCGCAAAGACACGGGATATTGTTTAGTTGGATCATCCCCAGCTAGCTTCGTATCAAAGTAAGACGCTGTGAGCGTCACATCTAGTAAACCATTTTTAGCCTCAAGCATGGTGGGCTGTACAAATGTTTGTTTTGGAGTGGTTGCACTTACTCCCTCTTCACGACTACATGCAGTAAAACTTGCGGGAACTGCTACGCCTGAAGCCAGAGAGGCACTCAAGCGTAAAAAATGGCGGCGATCGATTCCCATAACTACCCTAGGCAATCGCCAAGAAAGCGTTTGGGGTCAATTGCTTTATGGCTGCCTTGCCTAATTGACCTGATTCA
>DAISKI010000056.1:0-6590 GCA_036821065.1 Polynucleobacter sp.
TAATTAAGGTGCCTGACTTCATCTCTTGATCAAGCGGCATCAATGGGTCTGTCAACGAGGACAGTACCCGGGTTTTAACTTTGTACTTACCTGCAAATTCAACAGACCGAATTTGTAGAACCTTAGATCCCAGACTAGCCATCTCTAGCATCTCTTCGAAGGTAATGTGATCAAGACGCCGAGCGTCCTCACACACTCGAGGGTCGGTTGTATAGACCCCATCCACATCGGTATAGATTAAGCACTCATCCGCTTTGAGAGCTGCGGCCATTGCCACTGCAGAGGTATCTGAGCCACCTCGACCGAGCGTTGTGATGTTGCCTTGGGGATCCACTCCCTGAAATCCTGTAACCACCACTGCTTTTCCGGCATTGAGATCAGCCAGAATTTTTTTATCATCAATACCCATAATGCGGGCTTTGGTAAATGCGGAGTCAGTATGAATAGTGACCTGCCAACCAGCATAGCTAATCGCATCAATACCTTCTTTAAGTAAAGCCAAGGCAAGCAAACCGGAGCTGACTTGTTCCCCAGTTGAGGCAATTTGATCTAACTCGCGAGGATGAGAATCAGGGTTAATGTCTTTGGCTAAACCCAGAAGTCGATTGGTCTCTCCAGACATGGCAGAAGGAACCACAACCACTTGATGGCCTGCACGCATCCATTTGGCGACACGTTTGGCCACATTCTGAATGCGCTCCACAGAGCCCATCGAGGTACCGCCATATTTGTGAACAATTAAAGCCATAAAACCGTAGATAACCGTATGTGTAAAGGGTCTATTTTACTAGGTTTTGAGGCTACTGAGCCGGTTGCCACTCGGGCCAAACCCTTTTACCGCTCCCAATGAGATGGGGGAAGCTCACCCCCAAGCCAGCCACAGCAATTAATTCCCCATCAATAAAGAGTAAGGGCGCCTGTCTTTGCCAAGGTGGAATGGCATTTTCTTGGAAGAGATTTTTGAGTGTTTTACGTGGTGTCTTGGGTTTGAGCTGCAAACGCTCTGCTCCCGAACGCTCCTTCTCTTCTATGGCACCAGATGCCTTAGCTTGATTCACCCACTCTAGCGATAAACCGAGGGTTTTACTTCTTACTGGTAGTGGTTTGAAAATCCAGTGCCCTGCAGTATGTTGCTCTTGCTTTTTGACAGCGCTAAGTTGACCACGCCAAAGCGTAATCTCATGGTCATCATGCAACCACTTGAGTTGGGCATTGGCTCCAACCGTTTGAAGATCACTCCACCAAGATTGAAGACGCTCTTGCGATGGCATAGCCAGATTCTGTTTTTTAAGCCAGTAGCGCAGAACATTATTAGCAGCCGCTAAGTCTTGCTTTTGTAATTCGAGTAGAGGCTTAAGTCTGAGATGGTCTTGATTCAGAATCGTTTTGCCATCTATCTCAGCAAGACGATCAAGTAAGACTTGTGCATCGCCGAGAAGTTGCGCACTACGCGCTAGATTGGCAATCGCTTCAGGCTGAATTTTCCCCAAGCGCGGAATAATGTCTTTACGAATTGCATTACGACGATAGCGAGTAGATTGGTTGCTGGGATCTTCAATCCATTTCAATCGATTAGTCTTGGCATAGGCCTCAAGCGCTTCCCTACTCTCCCCTAATAAAGGTCGCCAAATCGTAACTTGGCTTTGGTCGGCAGTAATCATCCGCTCGCTTGGCATCGCTGATAAGCCTGCAACACCAGCGCCGCGCAATAACTGCAAAAGAACTGTCTCAGCTTGATCATTTTGATGATGCGCAAGCAATAGATCTTCGACTTGATGCTCTACACATAAATCAGCAAGCGCTTCATAGCGAGCTGTTCTGGCCCTTGCTTCAACATTACCCTCAGCAGATTGATTTAAGTGCAGGAGTCGAAAGTCAAAAGTAACTGGATATTTTTTCTTTTGATATTGAGCGGTAAGCTTCTCGCAAAACTCGAGCCAGCCATCTGCTGGTTTTTGCAAACCATGGTGAATATGGAATACCCAAATTTGCTCGATTTTCTGCGACTGAAATACCTGGGCCTTACAAACCGTGTCGAGCAAGACTACGGAATCGAGGCCACCGCTGAGGGCAACCGCGATACGTTTGCCTGACTTAAGGCTTTGGGGTGATTTCCTTGAATTTGCCATAGCTCATCAAGCGTTCATGGCGGCGTTCCAACAAGGCCTCCACTTTCATGCCATCGAAGATTTTTAGAGATTCAGATAAAGCTTTACGCATGTGGTTCATCATCACTTCGTAATCACGATGTGCGCCACCAATAGGTTCAGGAACAATCTTGTCAATTAATCCCAGCATTTTTAGTCTTTGGGCAGTTAAGCCTAATTGCTCTGCTGCTTCTGGCGCTTTATCAGCCGTCTTCCATAAAATCGATGCGCAGCCTTCTGGCGAGATTACTGAATAGGTTGAATTTTGCAGCATTAATACTTGATCGCCCATTGCAATCGCTAATGCACCGCCAGATCCACCCTCACCAATGATGGTACTGATGATCGGCACTTCAAGTTCGGCTTGCACATAGAGATTGTGTCCGATTGCTTCAGATTGATTACGCTCTTCAGCATCAATCCCCGGAAATGCGCCAGGAGTATCAACAAAGGTAAATACTGGTAAACCAAATTTTTCAGCCAAGCGCATCAGACGCATCGCTTTACGATAGCCCTCAGGACGACTCATACCAAAGTTTCGTAATGCCCGCTCTTTGGTATCTCTCCCCTTTTGGTGGCCAATTACCATGCAAGCACGACTATCAAATCTGGCTAGACCGGCAATGATTGATTGATCGTCAGCAAAGCTGCGATCACCATGTAGCTCATGAAAGTCTGTGAAGAGCGCACTAACGTAATCTAAGGTGTAAGGCCTCTGGGGGTGACGGGCAACTTGAGATACCTGCCAAGGTGTGAGGTTCTCATAGACCTCTTTAGTAAGTTGCAGACTTTTTTCTGAGAGCGTTTTAATTTCATCAGAAATATCTACCGATGATTCATCCTGCACAAAACGCAACTCCTCAATCTTGGATTCGAGTTCGGCAATCGACTGCTCAAAATCTAGAAAAGTGGTCTTCATGCGTTGATTTTAGTATTCAACTGGAATGGGGTCGATACTTCGCCATAAATACCACGTTGCTACCGTGCGCCAGGGGGCCCAATTGGCAGCAACCTCTCTAGCCTCATGACGGCTAACAGGCTCACCACTGAAATAATTGATAGAAATAGCCTTAATTAGTCCAATGTCATCAAGAGGGAGAATATCGGGACGAGTCAGGTTAAAAATGAGAAACATCTCTGCTGTCCAGCGGCCGATACCCCGAATTTCGCTGAGTTCTTTAATGACAGATTCATCATCCATATCTTTCCATTGATTGGCATGTAATCGGCCAGATACAAAATGGTCTGCAAGATCCTGAATGTATTCGACCTTACGACCCGATAAACCAGCAGTTCGTAATTCTTCAACATTAAGAGCCAGAATATTTTTCGGATTCACCTTCTTTTTTGCAGCAATCACTACCCGATCCCATACTGCTTGAGCTGCAGATACTGAAATCTGCTGACCAACGATCGATCTTGCCAAGGTAACAAAGGGATCACCACGCGTCATCAAGAAACCAGTGCCAAACTTCGGAATCAGTTTGCGCATGATTCGATCGTTTTTCATCAACTCTTTACAGGCCTGCTCCCAATAATGTGGAGCAACCGCTTCTAAAGTTGTTTGATTGGAAGTTGCCACTATAGTCTGCGCCACTCTGTGAGACCACCAGGTTTATCTTCCAGAACAACACCTTGCTCTAATAATTGCTTACGAATCCCATCGGCCTTAGCAAAATCTTTTGCCTGCTTTGCATTTGCTCTGGCAGTAATTTGTAGCTCGATCTGCTCTGCACTCAAACCATTCTCAGTAAGTCGCGCACCGGCCTGTAGAAATTGATTCGGGTCGCGTTGTAAGAAGTTCAAGCTTCCTGCCAAAGAGCGCAAAGTATTAGCAAGCTGGTCTTTCTCCTGAGCTTGAGTGCGATTAATTTCACTGGCTAGATCGAAGAGCACTGCAATTGCCTCAGGCGTATTGAAGTCATCATTCATGGCAGTATTAAACCGCTGTACCCAAGTTGAATCTGGATCAACAGCAGCAGCACTTGATGGGGTATGTGCTAAAGCAGTGTAGAGGCGCACTAAACCAGCATGAGCTTCATCTAACTGAGCATCGCTGTAATTAATTGGGCTACGGTAATGGGCTCTCAACATAAAGAAGCGGAGCACTTCAGGATCATAGGTTTTCAGAACATCACGAATCAGAAAGAAGTTACCCAAAGATTTAGACATCTTCTCTTCATTAACCCGAATGTGACCGTTATGCATCCAGTAGTGCACAAAAGGCTCATCATTTGGAGCGCGATCTTTGCCATATAAAGCGCCTTCGCTTTGTGCAATTTCATTCTCATGATGCGGAAACTGGAGATCTGACCCGCCACCATGGATATCAAAATGCTCGCCAAGTAAATCGCAAGACATGGCGGAACATTCGATATGCCAGCCAGGTCTGCCTTCACCCCATGGAGATTGCCACCGGGTATCTGCCGGCTCTTCAGGCTTGGCACTCTTCCACAACACAAAATCATGCGGATCCCGTTTCGTGCCAACGATAGTCACACGCTCACCTGCTTGGAGTTCGTCCAGACTCTTGCCCGACAATTTTCCGTACCCTGGAAATAACCGCACTGCAAAATTCACATCACCATCATCAGCTTGATAAGCCAACTGCTGATCAATCAGGCGGCCGATCATCCCTTGCATCTGCTCGATAAATTCAGTAGCACGCGGCTCTTGATCAGGATGCATTAATCCCAAGCTATCAGAGTCAAGATGCATTGCATCAATAAAGCGATTGGTTAGAGAGGCGATGGATTCTTTATTCTCGATTGCGCGGTTAATGATCTTGTCATCGATATCGGTGATATTGCGAACGTAGAGCACCTCGAAGCCGCTTGCTCGAAGCCAGCGTACGACCATATCAAATACGATCATGACGCGAGCGTGACCAATATGGCAAAAATCATAAACCGTCATGCCACAGACGTAAATCTTGACCTTGCCCGACTCAATCGGCTTAAAGACCTCTTTTGAGCGGCTTAGGGTGTTATAAATTTGCAGCATAGACAGATAAAAGGCGGGAATTGACTCGAATTTGTTAGACTGATGAGTATATCGAATGAGCCCACAGTTTTACCCCCTTCTTTTTATGCAAACCTTTCGCCCCTTACTGACATTGACGCTAGCGCCCTGCATTGGTCTAACTAGCGCCCTAACCATAGCCTTACTATCTCTCGGAGGCTGCAGTACCCCAGGTCAACAAAGGGCTGATGCAGAAATTCTGGCTGTCAATAAAGCAGAGATGCAGCAAGATCCTGGCGCCCCTCAAGCCTATTTAGGCTCTTACGGACCTACAGACCCACAAAGATTAAGCACAAATCCTGCCTACGAACCCTTGGCCCCCTCATTGGCAGATTCAGTGGCGGTACCCTATCTTTCTTTCTTGATTATTGAACCCGATCCGGTCAGTAAAAATGGGGTTCCATCAGATATCGAAAAACTGGTTAAAGCCAGGCAGTTTCCTGCCGCAATTGATCTAATCAATGAGCGACTCAGCAAAACACCCAAAAATGTTCAGTTGCGTTATGTCAAAGCCAGAATTCAAATTCAGATGCGTGACTTTGCTGCTGCTAAACAAACTCTGATAGAAATTACTCAACAGTTTCCAGAATTACCAGAGCCTTACAACAACTTAGCTGCGATTGCTGCGAATCAAGGTCAATGGATTGAAGCGCGCGATTATTTAGAGTTAGCGCTCAAGCTTCGACCTACTTATGCGATCGCCTCTGCCAACTTGGGTGAAGTCTATTTGCGTTTGTCCGCCAAAGCCTATGAAAATGCGTCTCAATCCAGAACCAATCAACGCTTTTATACCAATCGCGCCAAAGCACTCAACGAGATGTTGAAACAAAAACCCGATAGCGCACTACCCCAATCCAATTTACAACCGAATAACTCTAAGGAAAGTACCCCAAGCAATGGCGAAAGTTCTTCTAAAAACCAATAAGGGTGACATCACCCTTAGTCTCGACACAGTTAAGGCTCCAAAGACTGTTGCGAATTTTTTACAGTATGTCAAATCAGGTCATTACGACGGAACCATTTTTCATCGAGTCATTAATAACTTCATGATTCAAGGTGGTGGCATGGGTGTTGGTATGAAAGAAAAAACCACTGGTACACCAGTCGAGAATGAGGCCAATAATGGTCTTAAAAATGAACGTGGCACAGTAGCGATGGCACGCACTAGCGACCCTCACTCTGCAACTGCTCAGTTTTTCATTAACGTCAATGACAATGATTTCTTGAACCACACTGCCCCCAGCGCGCAAGGTTGGGGTTACGCTGTTTTTGGCAAGGTAACTGATGGTCTTGATGTGGTTGATACGATTCGTAAAGTAAAAACGGGTAATGCAGGTTTTCATCAAGACGTCCCTGCAGAAGACGTAATCATTGAAAAGGCCAGCGTCATCGCAGAATGAGCGTGCAATGTCAAAGCGCCCT
>DAISKI010000057.1:0-6125 GCA_036821065.1 Polynucleobacter sp.
CGTAAGCCTTGCTGATATTGCAAAAGACCATCGTCCATTTTTTCAATACCAGCCAAAATCTTTAATAAAGAAGATTTACCAGTACCATTGCGACCAATCAGGCCGACACGTTCACCAGATTCAAGAGAAAAAGCAGTGTTTGCGAGTAGATCAACGTGGCCAAAAGCCAGTTTTGCATCAGTAAGTACGATTAGAGCCATGGCAGCATTATCGCTACTTTAGCCAACATACCCTGAATTAGAGCGACTTTAGGTTTTCTTCCAGCGCGCCATGGCAGCATCGTCAGTAACTCTGGCATCAACCCAACGCCCACCTTCGGCAGTCTCTTCCTTTTTCCAGAAGGGGGCAGCTGTTTTAAGGTAATCCATCATGAACTCACAGGCTGCAAAAGCTTCGGCTCGATGAGCGCTAGTGACTGCAACCAAAACGATTTGGTCTTCTGGCTTCAGTGGCCCAACTCGATGAATAATCAAAGTATTGCGGATATCCCAACGCGCTTTAGCTTGAGAAACAATTGCCTCCAAAGCTTTCTCAGTCATGCCAGGATAGTGTTCAAGGGTCATCGAGTGCACCTCGCTACCCTCGTTTAGATCGCGGACTGTACCTAAAAAAGAGACAACGGCGCCCACCTGCAAATCGCCCTTACGCAGATTAGCAATCTCAGTACTGAGATCAAAGTCAGCTTCCTGAATACGAATCATCTTTTAACCTCCGGTTACCGGTGGAAAGAAAGCCACTTCGGCGCCATCACTTAAGGCTGTACTCGAGTCAACCATGACTTGATTTAAGGCGCATCGGATGACTTGATTGCCCGCTAAGACTTCCGACCAAAGCGTATTTCGTTTACAAAGATAGTTTTTGAGATCATCGATAGTTTTAATCTCATCCGGAATATCAATGCTCTCTTGAGAAACACCCAGTTTCTCGCGCAGAGCAGCAAAGAAGCGTAATTGAATCTTCATAGACTAAGTCAGCAATGCACTGAAAGGAATGTATGTGACCATGCTGCCAGCCTCAAAGGCTTGACCTGCTGGACAGTCAATCAAACCATCACCCCATGAGGCACTGGTTAATACACCTGAACTCTGATTAGGGAATAAATCTAGACCGCCTAGGCTATTGACTTTAACGCGCAAGAATTCATTACGGCGATCTGCTTTAGGCCAAGCAAAATCAGCCCGCATCTGATAGCTGGGCATCGACGCTGAAGTACGACCTTGTAATTTAAGAATAAATGGGCGGACAAACAATAGGAAAGTGACAAAACTAGAAACAGGGTTGCCGGGTAAACCAATAAACCAAGCCTCTCCTGCCTCTGCTTGCTCTGATTTACGAACCGCACCAAATGCCAAAGGCTTGCCGGGCTTAATAGCAATTTGCCATAAATCCAGACGTCCCTCTGCTGTCACCGCCGGTTTAATGTGATCCTCTTCACCAACGGATACTCCGCCAGAAGTGATGATCAAGTCATGATCTTTGCTGGCTTTACGAAGCGCCTCCCGAGTCGCATCAAGGCGATCAGGAATGATTCCTAAATCAGTCGCATCGCATCCCAAGGAACGTAAGCATGCTAACAATGTGTCTCGATTAGAGTTGTAAATACCGCCTGGCTTTAAGGGTTCACCTGGTAGCGCCAATTCATCACCTGTAAAAAATGCAGCAACCCGTACGCGACGCTTCACATTTAAATGGGTCAAGCCAGCTGAGGCAGCAACACCCAACTCTTGGGGACGCAGAAATGTTCCAGCATGAAGCGCCACTTTTCCAGTACTGAGATCTTCACCGCGACGACGAATCCATTGACCTAATTTAGGGATGAAATTCACTTGCACTTGATCGGCTTGACCTTCAACAAGTGTGGTGTCTTCCTGAATGATGATCGCATCAGCATTAGGTGGAATGGGCGCCCCTGTAAAAATTCGTGCAGCACACCCTCCCTCTAAAGGCTTCCCCATCGAACCTGCTGGAATACGCTGGTTCACTTTTAGTACCACACCCTCTTTGGTGATATCGGCAGTGCGCACTGCATAACCATCCATTGAGGTGTTATCCAGTGGCGGCACATCTACCAAGCTGTTGACGTTTTCAGCAAGAACTCGCCCGAGAGCAGATTGCATGGCGACGTGCTCCATTTCTGAAACTGCTCTTGCATGACTGAGTAAATGGTCAAGCGCCTGCTCAGCAGTCAGCATAGGTGGCTTATTCATAGCAGCTTTAAGAATAGAATTAATTGACGTGATCAGTGATGAAAGACTTCACTTGACCGACATCAGCATCGATATTAACGACGCGTTGTGGAAGTGACTTAATACCTTCTAGTCCTTTGGGGCAGTCAGCCGGACGGCCAAGTGCCTCTAATATCGTTTCTTCAAACTTAATTGGTAGTGCAGTTTCTAGAACCAGCATAGGAATACCTGCTTGCAGATGCTCACGAGCCACCTTCACGCCATCGGCGGTATGGGTATCGATCACCACACCATAGCGTTGATTGATATCCTGAATGGTTGTAATCCGGTTTTCATGAGTGCTGCGACCCGACTGAAAACCATACTTGGCCATTGTTTGATAAACAGCATCTTTTGAGAGATCAAAACCACCTTGACTCTCTACTTGCTGAAAGAGCTTTGCAGTTGCTTTGCCGTCTTGCGACATTAGATCAAAGACAAAGCGTTCAAAATTACTCGCCTTTGAGATATCCATCGATGGGCTTGAAGTATGCAAGGTCTCCGCGGACTTACGCGCTCGATAGACCCCAGTCTTGTAGAACTCATCGAGTACATCATTTTCATTGGTAGCTACAACTAAATGCTCAATCGGCAAGCCCATCATGCGAGCAATGTGTCCAGCACATACATTGCCGAAATTACCCGATGGAACTGTAAAGGATACTTTCTCATTGCTTGATTTAGTGGCTAAGAGATAGCCTTGGAAGTAATAGATAACTTGGGCTACAACCCTGCCCCAGTTAATCGAGTTCACAGTACCGATTTGATTCTTGGCTTTAAAAGGCAAATCATTACTGACCGCCTTCACAATGTCTTGGCAATCATCAAATACGCCATCCACTGCCAAATTAAAAATATTCGGGTCTTGCAGCGAATACATTTGGGCTGACTGGAAGGCGCTCATCTTGCCGCGGGGTGACAACATAAATACCGTCACACCCTCTTTGCCGCGCATTGCATATTCTGCTGCACTACCAGTATCTCCAGATGTTGCACCGAGAATATTGAGCTGCTGACCGGCACGCTTGAGGGCGTACTCAAATAAATTGCCCAGTAATTGCATAGCCATATCTTTAAAGGCCAAGGTTGGACCATTCGAGAGGCTCAGTAGACCAATCCGTGTGCCCTGCTCTTCGCCCAGCCAATGAATCGGGGTAATGTCTTGCGCTGAGTCTTGTGCGCGCCCATTGCAATAGACCTGGGCTGTGTAAGTCTTTCGGAGCAAAGCACGCAAATCCGCCTCAGGAATATCGTCACAGTACAAACTTAGAATTTCATAAGCAAGATCCGCGTAGGAGAGTCCCCGCCAGCTATCGAGTTGGGCTTTACTAATTTGCGGATAGTGTGTGGGCAGGTATAAGCCCCCATCTGGCGCTAAGCCACCCAGGAGAATTTCTAGAAAAGATTGTTGCGGACTATTGCCGCGAGTCGATTGATAACGCATCTCTTTAAATACTAGGATAGGTTCTCTAAACGAATCTTAATGACTTCACCAGCCACCGTTTTCAAGCCCTGAATTTCTTGAATCGCTGCCAACATATTTTTCTCTTTGGTTTCGTGCGTGAGCATAACGAGATCAGTTTGGCTTTCGCCCTCATTGGCCTCTTTTTGGAGAAGCGCGTCGATAGAGACACTATGAGAAGCTAAGATTTTGGTAATTTCTGCTAAGACACCAGCCTGATCCGCTACCCGCAAACGTAAATAGTAACTTGTGGTGATCTCGCCGATTGGCAAAACAGGAATATTTTGTACAGCATCAGATTGGAAGGCCAAATGGGGCACTCGATTTTGAGGATCGGCCGTTAACAAACGTGTCACATCAACCAAGTCGGCAATGACAGCAGATGCCGTTGGCTCAGAGCCAGCCCCCTTACCGTAATACAAAGTAGTGCCCACTGCATCACCGAAAACTTGCACCGCATTCATGGCGCCTTCAACATTGGCAATCAAACGCTTGCTTGGAATTAATGTGGGGTGAACGCGCAGCTCAATGCCGGCAGATGTTTTCTTGGCAATGCCCAGTAATTTGATGCGATAACCCAATTGCTCTGCATAACGAATATCAATAGCAGATAACTTAGTAATACCCTCCACATGCGCTTTATCAAATTGCATCGGAATACCGAATGCAATGGCACTCATAATCGTTGCTTTGTGAGCAGCATCAACACCTTCAATGTCAAAGGTAGGATCAGCTTCTGCATAACCCAGGCGCTGCGCCTCTTTTAAGACGGTGGCAAAGTCCAAACCTTTATCCCGCATCTCAGAAAGAATGAAATTGGTAGTGCCATTAATAATGCCGGCGAGCCACTCTATTCGGTTGGCAGTTAAGCCCTCACGCAAAGCCTTAATAATGGGGATGCCACCAGCAACAGCAGCTTCAAAAGCTACCATCACGCCTTTATCGTGAGCCGCCTTAAAGATCTCATTACCATGCACCGCAATCAAAGCCTTATTGGCAGTCACTACATGCTTACCTGCCGCGATCGCTTCCATTACAAGGTCTTTGGCAATGCCATAGCCACCGATCAACTCAACCACAATATCAATCTCGGGATTGTTGATGACTGCGCGTGCATCACTAACGATCTGTGCGTGATTACCAACTAGCTCTTTGGCACGTTGAACATTTAAGTCTGCTACCGTATGAATGCGGATACCACGACCCGCACGGCGCTGAATCTCGTCTTGGTTACGTTCAAGAACGGTGAATACACCGCTACCAACAGTGCCAATACCTAATAGACCTACTTGAATCGGTTTCATGATGCCTTTGCTGCAGAAGAAGCCGCCTTACGGCTATGTTTTTTGCGATAGCGCTCCAAGAAGCTAGCTAGACGAGTAATCGCTTCTTTCAGCACATCCTCATGAGGTAAGAACACAACACGGAAATGGTCTGGAGATGCCCAGTTAAATCCGGAGCCCTGAACTAGAAGAACCTTTTCTTCTTTCAATAAATCAGCAATGAATTGTTGATCATCTTCAATTGGATACATCTCAGAGTCCAACTTGGGAAAAAGATACAGAGCAGACTTGGGTTTGACACAAGTTACACCGGGAATCGCAGTAATGAGCTTCCAAGCAAGATCGCGCTGTTTTGCAAGGCGACCACCCTCTGCGACTAAATCATTAATACTTTGATAGCCACCTAAAGCTGTCTGAATAGCGTATTGGCCAGGAACGTTGGCACATAGTCGCATTGAGGACAGCATATTGAGCCCCTCAACATAATCCTGCACCATCGACTTATCGCCTGAGACCACCATCCAGCCAGCCCGATAGCCGCAGGAGCGATAGTTCTTGGATAAACCGTTGAAGGTAATGGTGACAACATCCCGAGAGAGGGAAGCCAAAGACACATGCTTCTCTTGGTCATACAGCATCTTGTCATAGATCTCATCCGCAAACAGAATCAAGCCATGCTCACGAGCAATCTTTGTCAGCTCAGTTAATACTTCAGTAGAATAAATTGCACCTGTTGGATTATTAGGATTGATGACCACAATCGCTTTGGTGCGTGGTGTAATTTTTTTACGCAGATCCGCTAAGTCAGGGGCCCACTCTTTAGACTCATCGCACAAGTAGTGCACTGGTGTGCCACCAGACAAACTCACTGCTGCAGTCCACAAGGGATAGTCAGGTGCTGGTACTAATACTTCATCACCATTGTTCAGCAATGCATTCATGGCGAGAACAATTAACTCGGACACCCCATTACCAGTGTAGATGTCATCGAGCGTGACACCCTGGATACCTTTTTCTTGGCAATACTGCATGATGGCCTTACGAGCAGCAAAGATTCCTTTTGAGTCGGAATAAGCTGAAGCATTGGCTAAATTGCGAATCATATCCAACTGAATTTCTTCGGGGGGATCGAAGCCAAAGATGCCTACATTGCCA
>DAISKI010000058.1:0-6047 GCA_036821065.1 Polynucleobacter sp.
AAGACCCTCTTACCCGAACCAGGTAATGCTGGCGTGGGGAGTTCCATCAGACCGGTACCCGGTTTCGTCCATCTAAATATGTTAGGAGATGGATATGAGCACCAAGAACGCAAAAACAAAACCTGAAATTCCAAGCCTCAAGAGCCTCGAACGAGACTTTGGTCAAAAATTTGCCTATCCGGCATCCAGTAAAACCTATTTAGCAGGATCACGGCCTGATATTAAGGCCCCTGTACGCATGATTGAACAGTTCGCTACCCGCGTTGGGGAAAAGATGGTCCCCAATCCCCCTATCCCGGTTTATGACACCTCTGGCCCCTATAGCGATCCTGAAATCGTCATCAATTTAGAAAAAGGTTTGCCAGCCTTACGAGAGACTTGGATTGCAGAACGCAATGACACAGAACAATTAACGGGACCCTCATCTGACTATGGAGTCGCTCGCTCGAAAGATGCAGAGACGCAGCACTTACGCTTTGCCCACATTCGCGCACCTCGGGTCGCCAAAGCTGGTCAGAATGTGAGTCAGATGTATTACGCTCGTAAAGGCATTGTTACTCCAGAGATGGAATACGTTGCCCTGCGTGAATCAATGGGTCTAGAGCAACTGCGCAAAAATCCAGAGTACACCCAGTTGTTAAAGCAACACCCTGGCAAGAGTTATGGCGCCAATCTTCCAGAGAGCATTACCGGTGAATTTGTCCGTCAAGAAATTGCTGCAGGTCGCGCCATCATTCCAGCCAATATTAATCACCCCGAACTAGAGCCTATGATTATTGGCCGCAACTTCCGCGTCAAGATCAATGGCAATTTGGGTAACTCGGCAGTCACCTCTTCAATTAATGAAGAAGTTGAAAAAATGGTTTGGTCAATCCGTTGGGGTGCTGACACCATCATGGATCTCTCTACTGGTAAACATATTCATGAAACCCGTGAATGGATTATTCGTAACTCTCCTGTACCGATCGGCACTGTGCCGATCTACCAAGCCCTCGATAAGACTGGCGGCATCGCAGAAGACCTCACTTGGGAAATGTTCCGCGATACCTTGGTAGAGCAAGCTGAACAGGGTGTGGACTACTTCACAATTCATGCTGGTGTATTGCTACGTTACGTGCCACTGACTGCAGACCGTATTACCGGGATTGTGTCGCGCGGTGGTTCGATCATGGCCAAGTGGTGCCTAGCCCACCACAAAGAGAACTTCCTCTATACCAAGTTCGATGAAATCTGCGAGATCATGAAAGCCTATGACGTTTCATTCAGTCTAGGAGATGGCTTGCGTCCTGGTTGTATCGCTGACTCCAATGATGCGGCCCAGTTTGGTGAATTACATACCCTTGGCGAACTCACTGCTAAAGCCTGGCAGCACGATGTGCAAGTCATGATTGAAGGCCCTGGCCACGTTCCCATGCAGCGTATTGAAGAAAATATGACCGAGGAATTAAAGCATTGCTTAGAGGCGCCCTTCTATACCTTAGGACCATTGATCACCGATATTGCTCCTGGCTATGACCACATCACCAGCGGTATTGGTGCAGCCCAAATTGGTTGGTATGGTACAGCGATGCTCTGCTATGTGACTCCTAAGGAGCACTTAGGCTTACCAGATAAAGAAGATGTCCGTGAAGGCATCATCACTTATAAGATTGCTGCGCATGGTGCCGATCTGGCCAAGGGCTTGCCTGGTGCACAGATTCGGGATAACGCCCTCTCCAAAGCCCGCTTTGAGTTCCGTTGGGAAGACCAATTTAATCTAGGACTAGATCCTGAGCGTGCGCGTGAATATCACGATGCCACCTTACCCGCTGAAGGTGCCAAGATTGCTCACTTCTGCTCTATGTGCGGACCTAAATTCTGCTCAATGAAGATTACTCAAGAAGTACGAGACTATGCAGCCAATCTGAAAGCTGAGGGAGTTGACCCAAATAAAGGCATGGAAGAAAAGTCAATTGAGTTTCGTAAACGCGGTAGCGAAATCTACCAATAAGTAACGGGTCTGTAACTCAAGATGGATTCCATAGCGCAGGGTCGATTCGCTATTGTTGGTGCTGGTTTGATGGGGCGCCTCTTGGCGGTCGAGCTCGCGCAAGCGGGGGGCCAAGTCGATCTATATGATCAAGGTGGTCCTGACGCTGCATTGTCTGCTGCCCGCGTCGCTGCAGCAATGCTTGCGCCTTTAGCTGAGTCTGCCATCACCGAGAACAATGTCGTCAATATGGGTGTACATAGCTTGTCGCGTTGGCCAGAAATCATTGCCAAATTGGCTAGCCCAGTTTTCTTTCAGCAAAATGGCAGTCTGATTTTGTGGCATCGCCAAGATGCAAATGATGCAGAGCGTTTTGTTAAGCATCTGCAGAAGAATCAACACAGTAATCCGGTGCTTACTGAACCAGAGTTACTCGATTCTAAAAGACTACTGGAGATTGAACCCAGCGTTGCCGATCGTTTTAATCAAGGACTCTATTTGCCCAATGAGGGCCAACTGGATAACCGGCAGTTACTCAATGCTTTAGCGCTAGAGCTGTCTAACCTGCCCGTCAATTTACATTGGCATCAATCCCCAGAGCCACTGGCCCTAGAGCAATCTGGTCAATATGATTGGGTAATTGATTGTCGAGGCTTAGGTGCCAAAGAAGATTGGTCAGAAACTAAGGGTAACTATTTGCGCGGAGTTCGTGGTGAAGTTATCCGTCTTTATGCACCAGAGGTTAATTTACGAAGACCCACTCGTTTAATTCATCCACGCTATCCCATTTATATTGCGCCAAAAGAGAATCATATTTATGTGGTCGGCGCTACCGAGATCGAGTCTGATGATCATTCAGAAATGAGCGTACGCTCCGCAATGGAGTTGTTGAGTGCAGTCTATACCGTACACAGCGGTTTTGCAGAAGCTCGTATTTTAGAGATGGCTACCCAATGTCGGCCGACTTTAAAGAATAACTTACCTGAGGTTCGTATTGAGAGCGGTACTGGTCCAACCAAGCGTTTATCTATTAATGGGCTCTATCGTCATGGCTTTATGATTGCTCCAGCAATACTAGATAGCGTGATCGAATTATTAATAAGCGGTTCAAGTCAAACAGCAAAACAATTAGGCCTCAAGATTGCTGACACCTCAATAAATAGGGTAGCAGCATGCGCGTAATGATCAATCAGATTGAACATTTACTTCCAGAGGGAGCAAAACTAGAGCATGCACTCGTGGCTCTAAAAGCTCAGCCCCCTTTTGCAGTAGCCATTAATTTGCAATTTATTCCCAAGTCGAACTATGGTCAGTGCGTTCTTGCCGAAAATGATCAGATCGAGGTTATTTCGCCAGTCACTGGTGGATGATTTTTACTATGAATATGAATTCCATTAAAGAGCAAAACGCTTTGAGTAAAGATGATCTCGTGCTCTATGGCGAACATTTTTCGAGTCGCTTACTATTGGGCACCTCGCGCTACCCTTCCCCTCAAATTTTAGAGGAAGCAGTTCTTGCTTCTCAGCCAGCAATGATTACCGTGAGCTTACGTCGCCAGGGTTCTATTGCAGAACAAGGAAAAAATACTTTTTGGGAACTGTTAAAAAAGATGTCTGTTCCTGTGTTGCCGAACACAGCAGGATGTCATAGCCCCCAAGAGGTCATCACAACTGCGCAAATGGCCAGAGAGGTTTTTGAAACTGACTGGATCAAACTCGAGTTAATAGGCGATGATTACACCCTACAACCTGACACACTGCGTCTAGTTGAAACTGCAAAAACACTGATCAATGATGGTTTCAAGGTCTTGCCCTATTGCACTGAAGATCTCATCCTTTGTCAGCGCCTCGTCGATGTGGGCTGCCAAGCAGTAATGCCTTGGGCGGCTCCGATTGGGACTGGTCAAGGCCCGCTCAATCCTTATGCCATGAAACTCCTAAGGGAGCGTCTTAAAGTCCCCCTATTGGTTGATGCCGGTCTTGGCCTCCCATCGCATGCTTGCTCTGTTATGGAGTGGGGCTTTGATGGCGTTCTACTCAATACCGCTGTCGCCTTGGCTGATAACCCGATTGCCATGGCCAAAGCCTTTGCCATGGCAACTGCAGCTGGTCGCTCAGCATATCTATCAGGCGCTATGTCTGCCCAGGAATCTGCACAAGCTAGCACCCCACTAGTAGGCACCCCTTTTTGGCATCAAGCCTAGAGTTCTCATGAGCTTGGTACGCGACCTTGCTGATCAGATCGTGGCTGCGCATCGCAGCGATGATGTCGCACTGCCGCTTCCGGACTATAGCTTTAGCTCACCACCACCTCGCATTGATAATGAGCATGCTGTTGATCACTACGAACTTGCTGCTACTTTAGCAGCGGTATCCATGGGCTTTATAGAAGCCGATGCAACAGTGCTGGGGAAAGCATGGTCCAGAATGGTTCATCACGACGGAAATTTTGATCCGATCAAATGGCCCAATCGCCCCGAATATTTTGATTTATTGCCCTGGACTCGGATTATGAATCCCAAAGCTTTTCCAGAATGTCCTAAGCGCTTAGGGCTTTATGGAGTCATGCCTGATTCAGAATGGATTAAGCGAATGGTAGATGCTGAACTGCCCACTGTCCAACTGAGACTCAAAAGCGATGATACGAAACATATTCATTCTGAAATCAAACAATCGATTGAGGCAGTGAAAGGCAGCAAGACGCTGCTGTTCATTAACGACTATTGGCAAAGTGCAATTGAGTTGGGCGCTTATGGTGTGCATCTGGGTCAAGAAGACTTAGCCACCGCTGATCTGGATGCCATCAGAAACGCGGGGCTGCGCTTAGGTTTAAGTACCCACGGTTACGCTGAGATGGTTTATGCAGATCGCTTCTGCCCTAGCTATATTGCTATGGGAGCAGTCTTCCCAACCACACTTAAACGAATGCCAACTGCGCCTCAAGGTCTAGGACGGCTCTATAAGTATGCTCAATTAATGCAAGCTTATCCTTTAGTCGCTATTGGCGGAATTGATGAGAGCAGTATTCAAGCGGTTTCGCATAGCGGTGTGGGATCAGTAGCCGTAGTCAGAGCCATAACAGGATCAGATGACCCAAAAGCTGCTGTTAAACGACTCCG
Source organism: Polynucleobacter sp. (assembly GCA_036821065.1). GTDB lineage: Bacteria > Pseudomonadota > Gammaproteobacteria > Burkholderiales > Burkholderiaceae > Polynucleobacter. The sequence continues at coordinate 5,088 of DAISKI010000058.1, forward strand.
AGAATTAATTAGGCACTAGCTAGTTTGAGGGGCTACTGGTCTTCAAGCGGAAGCGCAGTTGGATAGAACTCAAACATTGGCCAAAGTGGTCCAGGCCCTTCACCGATCGATAAAAAACGTCCATCTTGTAGCCCCGCTTCTACAAATGTAATTGCTTTACCCACCGCATGCGGCAAATCATGGCCATCCGCAAGATAAGTAGCAATCGCTGCAGATAAAGAGCAGCCTGTGCCATGAGTATTTTCAGTATTGACACGCAGATGCTTAAATTCTTTTGCTTGGATGATTTCTAAATCATCCTCAATACTGCGCCACATTAAATAATCAGTGAGTTGATTATGCGTAGAATCTAAATGGCCGCCCTTAATGAGAACTGCCTGTGGACCTAGGGCCAATAATTCTTCTGCAGCAGATTGAAAGTCGGCAACCTGAGTAATATCGCGACCTAATAGTAAAGAGGCTTCCTCTAAATTTGGTGTCACTAAACTCGCTATCGGAAATAGTTCCTTCATCATTGCCTGAGCAGTGTCATCCCCACCTAAGCTTGCTCCAGAGGTTGCCCTCAGCACAGGGTCCAGGATAATTCTAGTTATGCCATGCTTGCGTAAAGAGGCGGCAACCACCTGGACAATTTCTGGGCTGGCTAGCATCCCAATTTTGACCGAGTCTGCGCCGATATCATTTAACACTGCATCGATTTGCGCTTCAATTACAGCCAAATCAATATCCTGGATCGCTGTTACACCCAATGTATTTTGGGCTGTGATTGCCGTAATGACCGACATCCCATAGCCTCCCAGCGCAGTGATGACTTTGAGGTCTGCCTGAACGCCTGCACCCCCACCACTGTCGGAGCCAGCAATGGTCAGTACCTTAGGGATCTGGACGGAAGTCGGAAGAAGTGCCTTCATATTGCTATAATATTCGCTTATTCCTCGATAGCTCAGCGGTAGAGCAGCA
>DAISKI010000059.1:0-5989 GCA_036821065.1 Polynucleobacter sp.
ATCTTGGGCCCGATCTTTTATTTTGTCGACCGCGATACTAGCCTACTCGCTTCAGCAGTGATTGCTGGAACGATTGCCTACTATATTGATCGCAAAGTCTTGCGCAAGAAGCCAGGGGTGATCGGCTAATGAATACAATGCTCAGCGGTTGGTCTTTGGGGATTGCGCTGATTGGTGCTTGTGTTGGCACTTATATCTGCCGGGCGATTGGAGTTCTCCTCTCGAGCCACATTCATCAAGAGAGTGAGATTTTCCGTTGGCTCTCTGCAGTAACTTATGCGATGGTAGCGGCCTTAACGATACGCTTGATCTTGTTACCTGTCGGCTTACTAGAAACCGTACCGATTGGGATTCGTATTCTGATTTGCCTATTGAGCTTGGGACTTACTTTCTATAGGCCTGGACGCTTCCTAACCCCAGCTTTATTTCTAGGGACTTTACTGATGATTCTTTATGGAGTCATTCACTAAAGCTATTGAGAGTTACTGCAAATGCGCTGCCAGAATTTTGGCAATATGCACTGCATCTCTTTTTGTGCCGTCGGTAATTTGATGGCGGCAACTCGTGCCATCTGCAACTACCCAGCTATCGGGAGACTTTCTGATAGCAGGCAAAAGACTCATCTCCGCCATTTGTTTCGATACAGTGATGTGCTCACTCTCATAACCAAAGCTACCTGCCATACCGCAGCATGAAGACTCTATGAGTTCTGGATTAGCATTAGGAATGAGTTTAAGTAGTTCTAGCGCAGGAGTCACAGCAGCAAAGGCTTTTTGGTGACAGTGACCATGAAAGAGTACAGGTCGCGTTGCTGCCTTCAGATCAAGACTTAGCTTCTTGTCTTTAACTTGCGCCGCTAAAAATTCCTCTAGGAGTTGCGCTTGTTTACTCACCGTGACAGCTTGATCACCCAAGCCCATCACCAAGGCTTCATCCTTGAGAGTAAAAAGGCAAGAGGGCTCTAAACCAATAATCGGAATACCAGCCTGCGCATAGGGCGCTAAGTAATGAACTAGTTCGCCTAATGTCTCTTTGGCTTGATCGACCATGCCTGCTGCAAGATAGGTACGACCACAACAAAATTCTTTTGAGCAGTTACTGCTTGAGCTTGTTTTGGCTTGAGTGGTTTTCTGTGGAATATGAACACGATATCCGGCAGCCGTCAGCACTTGAATAGCTGCTTGTAAGTTCTCATTCTCAAAATAGGCATTAAAAGTATCGGCCAGTAGTACTACACCTTTACCTTCTTGATTGAGTTCTGCCGGGCTGTATTGCAACTTTTGCAGAATAGCTTTGTCATTCCAGAGAGTCTCTTTTTTCCAGATCGGCAAACTTCTCTGTGCGGAGATGCCCATCAGCCACTCTTGAAGCTTTGCTACTGGAGGCAAGTGATTACGCAGGTTGAGCAAGGTAGGCAAACCGGGGATATTGCTGATAATGGGCGCGTACTTGGGGAGAGCTGCTACCAACCAATCGCGCATGGTATGGCCAACTCTTTTCTTGTATGCATGCAAGAACTCGATTTTCATCTTGGCCATATCCACACCGGTTGGACATTCACGGCGACAGGCTTTGCAGCTCACGCACAGATCCATGACTTCTTTAATCGCATCGCTACCTAATGGCGAATGCTCATCTTGGGTATCTAGTTGATTCGATAAAGCGAGTCGTAAGGTATTGGCGCGACCGCGGGTGAGGTCTTTTTCATCGCGGGTCACGCGGTAGCTAGGACACATCACGCCGGCATCAAATTTACGGCAGTGACCATTGTTATTACACATCTCAACTGCTTTGGCTAAACCGAGCGCAGGATCACCACCGCTTCCTGCTGCAGTAATTTCTTCTGTCACCGGATTATTTTGTACATTCCAGGCTGACCAATCTAGGCTGGGTTTGAGAGGAATGACTTTGTAATCCGGCGGGAAGCGGAAATAGCTTGCATCATCCATCTTGGGAGGATTGATGATCTTGCCTGGGTTAAATAAATTACTGGGATCGAATACGTGTTTGATTTGAGCTAAGGCCTCGGTGATCTTCGGACCAAACTGCCATGAGATCCACTCGCCGCGACACAGACCATCACCATGCTCACCGCTGTAAGCCCCTTTATATTTCCGTACTAGCTCAGAAGCCTCTTCTGCAACCGCGCGCATCTTCTGGGCACCATCACGTCGCATGTCCAGAATCGGACGAACGTGCAAAGTGCCTACTGATGCATGGGCATACCAAGTGCCGCGTGAGCCATATTTTGCAAAGACATCGGTAAGGGCTTGGGTATATTCAGCAAGAGATTCGAGTGGAACCGCGCAGTCCTCAATAAAACTAACAGGCTTGCCATCACCTTTCAGGCTCATCATGATGTTTAAGCCAGCCTTACGCACTTCCCATAAATTCTTTTGCATGCTGGCATCAGGCATTGCTACCACTGAACCCGGCAGACCGAGATCCCCCATCAGAGTCTGAAGGCTCTTGAGTTTCTCAAGTAAGCTTGCTTGTGCTTCTCCAGAAAACTCTACCAAGAGAATTGCCTCTGGTGTCGTGCCTTGCGAATCAATTAAAGCAGTTTCAATAGTTTTCTTAAAACTGGGATTGGTTCGAGCCAGATCAATCATGGTGCGATCCACTAACTCCACTGCAGTTGGGCCCAGTTTGACAATATGCTGCGCACTATCCATCGCTTTATAGAAACTAGCAAAGTTCACGACGCCTAAGACTTTGTGTTGGGGCAGTGGGGCGAGTTTGAGTTTAAGAGATTTAAAGTAAGCCAAGCTTCCTTCGCTACCAACGAGTAGGTGCGATAAATTAACGCTGCCATCTGGGGTGTAAGGTAGTTCACTTTGGGGGTGAAAGACATCTAGGTTGTAACCTGCAACGCGTCTCATTACTTTCGGGAAATGTGCTTCGATCTCAGGTTGTAACTGATTAGCAAGACCTTGTACAAATTGACCAAGTTGTTTTGCCTTACCAGTACTGCTTGCAAAGTTGCCAAATTGGGCAATACTGCCATCGGCTAACCATGCATCGATACCCAAAACGTTATGCACCATATTGCCGTAGGCAATCGAACGACTGCCACACGAATTATTGCCTGCCATACCGCCAATCGTTGCTTGTGCCGATGTCGATACATCTACCGGAAACCACAGGCCATGTTTTTTGAGTTCAGCATTGAGATGATCTAGAACCATGCCAGGCTCAACTTCAGCCACCGCTTTATCTGGATCAATCTGCAAACTCTTACGAAAGAAGTGGGTGTTATCGAGCACCAAGGCAACGCCTGTGGTCTGACCACATTGACTGGTACCGCCTCCACGAGGAAGGATTGGGATCCGATGTTCCCTGGCAATCGCTAAGGCTGCCTCAATGTCGCTGGCGCTCTCAGGAATGACTACACCCAGTGGAAATTGCTGATAAATCGAGGCATCAGTGGCGTAGCGGCCCCGGCTTGGGGTATCGGTCAACACTTGGCCACGGACATTTTTCCGCAGCTGGGAGACGATTTCAGGGGCTAGGGTTGAATTGGTGCTCATATAACAAGGTATGGGAAAATGTATTAAAACATTGTTTTTCAATAAAAATCACATAACAAGAGACTAAAAATGCTAAAACTGGACTCGCACCCTTCAGGGCGACACTTTTTACATATTCCAGGCCCTAGCCCTGTGCCAAGTCGGGTACTACGCGCTATCAGCTATCAAACGATTGATCACCGCGGTCCTGAATTTGGCGAGTTTGGTAAAGCAGTATTAAGTAATCTAAAAAAGATTTTCAAGACCGATCAGCCTGTCATTGTTTACTCTGCTTCGGGAACGGGCTCATGGGAAGGCGCATTAGTAAACGTGCTGAACCCTGGTGACAAAGTCCTCTTTTATGAAACTGGCCAATTTGCTAATTTATGGCGTGCTCTAGCAACCCGCTTAGGTTTACATCCCGAAGTAGTTGGTAAGCCTGGTCAAGATACTTGGCGTTGGGGTGTTGATGCTGCAGTGATTGAAGAACGTCTGCGTAAAGACACAGGTCATGAAATCAAAGCAGTGTGCGTGGTGCATAACGAAACGTCGACGGGTGTAACTTCCAACATTGCTGCAGTTCGTAAAGCGATTGATGATGCCAAGCATCCTGCCTTGTTATTGGTTGATAGTGTCTCTGGTTTAGGTGCTGCTGATTTTGAGCATGATAAGTGGGGCGCTGATGTCACCATCTCTGGATCACAAAAAGGTTTAATGCTTCCACCTGGAATTGGTTTCAACGCCTTATCTCCTAAAGCGATTGAAGCAAGCAAGCACAATAAGATGCCTAAAGCTTATTGGGCCTGGGATGAAATCATCGAATCTAATAAAAATGGCTACTGGCCAACCACTCCCAGTACTAATCTGATGTATGGCTTGCATGAAGCGATGGAGATGATGTTGGCTGAAGGCTTAGATAATATTTTTGCTCGCCATCAACGATTGGCTGAGGCCTGCCGTCATGCCGTGGCTGCATGGGGTCTCGAGAATCAGTGTTTAGACAAAGATACCTACTCTCCAGTACTAACTTGTATCGCCACTCCAGAGGGTTTGGATGCTGATAAATTGCGTAAACATGCACTCGAGAAATTTAATCTCTCCTTAGGTACCGGTTTAGGCAAGATCAAAGGTAAAGCCTTCCGTATTGGCCACTTAGGTGATTGCAATGAACTCAGTTTGATGGCTGCCCTAAGCGGTGTTGAAATGAGTTTTGGCGCAATGGGCTACAAACCCAAAGCGAGTGGTGTAGTCGCTGCCCAAGAGTTCTTAAAATAATTTGTATTGCTAATAATCTAGTTAAAAAGATAGAAAGAGAAAATCATGTTAGCTTCTAAACCTTACCTGACCCAAGCTGATGCACAAAAGATTTTGGATGCAGCTAATAAATATGCAGCAGATAATAATTTTGCAGTAACCATTGCGGTGTGTGATGACGGTGGTCACTTGCTAGGCTTGATTCGACGCGATGGTTGCGCACACATTTCTTCTTATATTGCTCAAGAGAAAGCGCGTACTGCTGCAATGGGTAAGCGTGAGACTCGGGTTTATGAAGAAATTATTAATAATGGCCGTACCGCTTTTGCATCCGTTCCCCATAGCATGGGAATGTTAGAGGGTGGAGTCAATATCGAGGTAGATGGTTTTACCATCGGCGCAGTCGGCGTTTCCGGCGTTAAATCGACTGATGATGCGGCTACTGCAAAAGCCGGTATCGCAGCCATCCTGTAAGTTACTTTGACAAATATCCCTACTGAAACTCCTGCTGAACCCACTCCCCAAGCAACGATTACCTTTGCTGACTTTGGCTTAGATCCGCTAATCCAAAAAGCAGTATCTGAGCAGGGCTACACCAGTCCTACACCTATTCAAGCGCAAGCCATTCCCCATGTTTTATTGGGGCAAGACTTGATGGGCGCAGCTCAAACAGGTACTGGTAAAACCGCTGCATTTGTATTGCCTATCATTCAACGTATTTTGCGTCACGCCAGTAATAGCGCCTCACCTGCCAGACATCCAATTCGTGCCTTAGTTCTCACGCCTACTCGTGAGTTAGCAGTGCAGGTTGCAGAGAACGCAGCAAACTACTCTCGCCATACTGATTTACGTTCTGCCGTAGTCTACGGTGGCGTGGATATGAAAGAACAGGTCGCGATTTTACGAGGCGGTATTGAAATTTTGATTGCGACGCCGGGCCGTCTTTTGGATCACATTGGATCTAAAGTAGCCAACCTCTCGCAAGTAGAGCTCTTGGTCTTAGACGAAGCTGATCGTATGCTGGATATGGGTTTCTTACCCGATCTACAGCGCATCATTAACTTAATTCCAGTACAGCGTCAGACGCTATTGTTCTCAGCCACTTTCTCGCCAGAAATAAAAAAGCTCGCACAGAGCTATTTGCGTAATCCTGTGACGGTTGAAGTTGCTAGACAAAATGCCGCTGCCGATACAGTGCGCCAAGTGATTCATATGGTGCGATCGGG
>DAISKI010000060.1:0-2064 GCA_036821065.1 Polynucleobacter sp.
ATTCTGCACTCTTTTCTGGATGAAACTGCGTAGCAAAAATATTATCTCGCGTTACCGCAGAAGTAAACCAATTCCCGTACTCGGTTGAACCGGCTATATTTTTCACCTCTTTTGGCACGACATAGTAGCTGTGGACAAAGTAGAAGCTGGTCAAATCTGGAATACCTGCCCAAAGTGGGTGATCAATATCTTGGCGGACCTGATTCCAGCCCATATGAGGAACCTTGAAATCTGAACCATCTGCTTGCTTTTGGCCTTGTAATTCAAACCGACGGACCTCTCCTGAAATCAGGCCCAAGCAAGGGGTGAAAGAAGAGCCAGGGCGAGTCTCAGCGCTTTGATCAAAGAGCATTTGCTCGCCAACACAGACACCTAACAAAGGCTTATTTTTAGAAGCCTCTAGAACCGACTCTAGCAAACCAGAATCATTTAATTGCTTCATGCAATCAGGCATTGCTCCCTGGCCAGGTAGAACAACTCGATGTGCTTGCGCAATTTCCTCGGGCCGCTGAGTCAGCAGAATCTTGGCATCAGGGGCAACATGATGAAAAGCTTGATATACGGAACGGAGATTGCCCATTCCGTAATCAACGATCGCAATGGTTTGCGCCAACTTTTAACCTATTTTCTGTTTAGTCTTCGACCCAGCAAGTGCGCTGAATTAGAGGCTGCCTTTGGTTGAAGGAACGGTACCTGAAGCACGGGGATCAATGGCTAAGGCCATTCTTAAGGCACGGCCAAAGGCCTTGAAGACCGTTTCAATCTGGTGGTGAGCATTAATGCCCCGAATGTTATCGATGTGCAAAGTCACTCCAGCATGATTTACAAAGCCACGGAAAAACTCAATGCTCAGATCCACATCAAAATCGCCGACTCGCGCCCGCGTAAAGGGCACGTTAAATTCCAAGCCAGGGCGCCCAGAAAAATCAATCACGACTCTAGATAAGGTCTCATCCAAAGGCACATAGGAGTGGCCATAACGAGTAATGCCAGCTTTATCACCAACCGCTTTAGCAAAAGCTTGGCCCAAGGTGATGCCAACATCTTCCACGGTGTGGTGATCATCGATATGGGTGTCGCCTTTGGCTACAACCTTGAGGTCAATCATTCCATGGCGAGCAATCTGGTCAAGCATATGGTCCAAAAAGGGGACGCCCGAGGCCAATTCAGCCTTACCGGTTCCATCCAAATTAATGGAGATCTCGATTTTGGTTTCCGAAGTGTTCCGGGTAATGTCAGCTTGCCGCATACTTCAAAGCGCCGTGAGGCGAAGTGTTGAATGAAGCCCCATAATATCATTCCTATTAGATATAGAAATAGCGTAATGAATCGGTTTGACCCAGAATTTAACTTTTAACGATTGACTTGAGTACCCCATGAGCCGTTTTTGGAGCCCTGTAGTTGAAACCCTCACACCCTATGTTCCGGGTGAGCAGCCACAAATGCAGCGCTTGGTTAAGCTCAATACCAATGAGAGTCCTTATGGCCCGTCGCCTAAGGCGCTGGCAGTTATTCAAAGCCAAACTACTGAAGACCTCCGACTGTATCCCGATCCTGAGAGCAATCTTCTCAAGGCGGCGATTGCGAAATTACATGGCTTAAACACCAATCAAGTATTCGTGGGTAATGGGTCAGATGAAGTACTGGCACATATTTTCTTAGCCCTCTTCAAGCAAAAAGCACCCATCCTATTTCCCGATATCACTTATAGTTTTTATCCCGTGTATTGCAAGCTGTATGGGATTGAATATCAAACCATTCCATTGGGCTCGCAATTCGAGCTCAACACTACGAGCTATCAAATTCCTAATGGTGGAATTATTTTCCCAAATCCAAATGCCCCAACTGGCAGATCAATTCCTCGGATAGATATTGAAGGACTTCTTAGCAAAAATCCAGATTCTGTTTTAGTGATTGATGAGGCCTACGTAGATTACGGGACTGAGTCATCTATTCCACTTTTGCGCGGACCCACTTGTCCCGAAAATTTACTCGTAGTACATACTCTCTCGAAATCACGTGCCTTAGCCGGTCTTCGTGTTGGCTTTGCAGTCGGTCACCCCG
>DAISKI010000060.1:2164-5724 GCA_036821065.1 Polynucleobacter sp.
TCGAAATCACGTGCCTTAGCCGGTCTTCGTGTTGGCTTTGCAGTCGGTCACCCCGATTTAATTGCCGGTCTTGAAAGAGTCAAGAATAGCTTTAACTCCTATCCATTGGGTCGACTTGCTCAGGCTGGAGCAGTTGCAGCGATTGAAGATCAAGCTTATCTTGAGCGCACTTGCGCCAAAGTCATGCAGACACGCGAGCAACTAATCAAAGCACTTAGTGATTTGGGTTTTGAGACTTTGCCTTCAAGCGCAAATTTTATTCTGACACGTCATCCAAAGCACGCTGGCGAGAAACTATATCAAGCCCTTCGTGAGCGTGGCATTATCGTGCGTCACTTTAAAAATCCTCGGATTAACGAGTATCTGCGTATCACGATTGGAACTGATGAGCAGTCTCAAGAACTACTCAAAGCCCTTCAAGAAATCCTCAATTAGTTTTTACGACTTCTTGAGACGCATCTCTGCAGCACGCGCATGAGCCTGCAGACCTTCACCATGAGCCAGTGTACTAGCTACTTGACCTAAAGTCTGAGCGCCTGCTTCACTCACCTCAATCATGCTGGAGCGCTTAATGAAATCGTATACACCTAAAGGCGAAGAGAACCGCGCAGTACGCGCAGTGGGTAAAACGTGATTTGGTCCGGCACAATAATCACCAAGTGATTCACTGGTGTAGTTACCCATAAAGATTGCGCCAGCATGACGAATTTTCTCTGCCCATATGCGAGGCTCTACCGCACAAATCTCAAGGTGTTCAGCTGCAATAGCATTGGCAATTTCACAAGCTTCGTTCATATCTTTGACTTGAATGAGTAAAGCGCGATTTTTCAATGAAGTCTCAATCACTTGCTTTCTTGGCATCTCAGGCAATAGCTTATTGATGCTGGCTTGCACTTTTTCGATAAAAGCTGCGTCAGGACACAGCAAAATCGATTGGGCTAATTCATCGTGCTCGGCTTGTGAGAATAAATCCATCGCAACCCAGTCAGGATCAATCGTGCCGTCACACAGAATCAGAATTTCAGATGGGCCTGCGATCATATCAATGCCTACCGTACCAAATACTCTGCGCTTGGCTGCAGCCACGTAGGCATTACCTGGTCCAACAATCTTATCCACCGATGGAATAGTGTTGGTGCCATAAGCTAGAGCCGCAACGGCTTGTGCGCCACCCATCGTAAAAACCCGATCGACTCCAGCAATCCATGCGGCGGCCAATACTAAAGCGTTGCGTGCGCCATCAGGAGTGGGTACAACCATGATGACTTCTTGAACCCCAGCAACCTTAGCGGGGATAGCATTCATCAACACCGATGAAGGGTATGCCGCTTTACCGCCTGGGACATAAATACCAACCCGATCCAGCGGTGTCACTTTTTGTCCCAAGCGTGTACCGTCTTTCTCGGTATATTCCCAAGAATGGCAACCTGCTTCTTTTCTCTGTTGCTCGTGATAAGCCCTCACTCTTTGTGCAGCAATATCTAAGGCATTTTTTTGCTCGGTGCTTAATTGAAGATAAGCCTCTTCAAGAGCTTTTTTCGGAATCTCTAGCTCAGCCACACTTTTCACATTTAAGCGATCAAACTGCTTTGTGAAGTTCAGGATAGCGTTATCGCCCTCAGACTGAACCTGTTTCAGAATATTAACTACTGCTGCATCGATTGCAGCATCATCAGCTATTGGTAAAGATAGGCTGGCGAGTAATTTTTGTTTGAAGTTTGCATCTTGACTACTCAGACGCTGAATTGAAATTGCTGCACTCATTTTTTACTTCAATTGCTCAAAGAAAGGTTGCAGTTGATCGCGCTTCCGTTTGTAGGAAGCTTGATTAACGATAAGACGTGCGCTGATATCAGCAATAGGTTCAACTTCTACCAAACCATTTGCGCGCAAAGTATTTCCAGTGGATACCAAATCCACAATCGCATCTGCTAAACCAACTAAGGGCGCCAACTCCATCGAACCATACAACTGAATCGTATCGATATGCACGCCTTTATTGGCAAAGTGTTCGCGCGCGCAATTGACATACTTTGTAGCCACTCGTAGGCGCGAGCCTTGCTTAACCGCTGCTGCATAGTCAAACCCTTCGCGCACCGCTACTGACATGCGACACTTAGCAATATTCAGATCGAACGGCACATATAAACCATCAACGCCCTTTTCCATCAGAATATCGAGGCCAGCCACTCCAAAGTCAGCACCGCCAAATTGGACATAGGTTGGGACGTCTGAGGCACGCACAATAATTAAGCGCACATCCGGATTGGAAGTTTCAATAATGAGTTTGCGTGACTTCTCCGGATCTTCCAGCGGCCGAATGCCGACCTTGGACAAGATCTCTGCGGTTTCTTCGAAAATACGCCCTTTTGAGAGGGCTAGAGTCAACTTCATGGACTAATTATCCATCAGCCTTACTTGACGCGCTGAATGTTGGCCCCCAAGAGGGTCAACTTTTGCTCCATACGGTCATAACCCCGGTCCAAGTGGTAAATCCGGTCAACCTGAGTTTCTCCTTGGGCAGCCAAGCCAGCAATGACTAAGCTGGCTGAAGCTCTGAGGTCCGTAGCCATCACAATGGCTCCGGACAGCTTTTCTACACCCTGAGCAATGGCCGTATTACCTTCAATCGCAATATCCGCGCCCAAGCGGTTGAGCTCTTGTACGTGCATAAAGCGATTTTCAAAAATAGTTTCAGTAATGCTGGCGCTACCCAAAGCAATCGCATTGACTGCCATGAGTTGAGCCTGCATATCGGTTGGAAAGGCTGGGTACTCTGAAGTCCGAAAGCTCACTGCTTTGGGACGAGATTGCATGCTTGCTTTTATCCAATCGGGCCCTGCCTCCACTTTCAAACCCGCTTCCTTGAGCTTCACAATGACCGCATCAAGCGTATCTGGGCGACAGTGCTTCAGTGTGATTTCTCCACCAGCAGCAGCGACTGCACACAGGAATGTACCCGCCTCAATTCGATCAGGGATAACAGAGTGCTCTGCGCCATGCAAACTTTCAACGCCCTCAATCACTAAGCGATCACTACCAATACCGGTAATTTTGGCACCCATCTTCACGAGGAGTTCTGCAAGGTCACTGACTTCTGGTTCACGCGCTGCATTTTCTAAAACGGTAGTACCTGAAGCGAGAGTCGCAGCCATCAATAAATTTTCTGTGCCAGTCACGGTGATCATGTCAGTCACAATCGATGCGCCAAGCAAACGATTGAGTGGCGGCTTAGTTTCTGCCTGAATGTAACCACTCTTAATCTTGATTGTTGCACCCATCGCCTTGAGGCCTTTGATATGCTGATCCACAGGCCGAGCACCAATTGCGCAGCCTCCAGGCAATGAGACCTTGGCACTATGCATACGTGTCAATAATGGGCCTAATACTAGAATTGAAGCCCGCATCGTCTTTACCATCTCGTAAGTGGCTTCTGAACTCTTGATGTTGGCAGCATTGAGAATTAAGTGGGTGCGGTCATTAATATCTGGATACTCAACCGTCACCCCAATCTCTTGCAGAAGCTTGAGCATCGTTCTGACATCTTGTAATTCTGGAAC
>DAISKI010000061.1:0-5696 GCA_036821065.1 Polynucleobacter sp.
CAAGGGGTCTCTAACGAGGCCCCTTTTTTATTGCCCAAAAAATTAGAAACTAAAGCCGAATGCCGTTTTGAACTGAGTGGTGATCTCGTCTTTGGAGGGCTTATGGTTTTGTGGCCCTTGGTGGGTAATTTTGATTGAGCCCATCAGGCTGGCTAGCCGGCCAGTAGTCTCCCAGTCCATCCCATTTTCTAAACCGAAGAGGAGTCCTCCTCTAAATGCATCTCCACATCCAGTCGGGTCGACTACTTTTGAAGCTGGTACTGGAGGAATAGCAATTGTTTTTCCGCCGGAATACACATCAGCACCCTCGGCGCCTTTAGTAACGATAAGCGCTTTAACCCGCTCAGCAATTTTATCTAGGCCCATCCCAGTTCTCTGGGAGAGCATTTCGCCTTCATAGTCATTTACGGCTAAATAACTGGCTAGCTCGATGAGTTCTAATAATTCAGGACCGTTGAACATTGGTAAGCCTTGGCCTGGATCAAAAATGAAGGGAATCTGTGCGTCAGCTAATTGATGGCAGTGCTCCCACATGCCTTGACGACCATCTGGAGCCACAATCCCAATTTTGGCTTGGCCTTTCCCTGTTTGGGCGCGCTCGCCAACCACCTTAGAGACTAAATTGAGATGCGATTCATTCATTGCCCCCGGATGAAAGGCGGTAATTTGATTATTGGACTGATCAGTCGTAATCATGGCCTGTGCAGTAAAGGCATCATCAATTTGGCGAATATGGGTTTGATCAATCTTCAGCTCATGAAGATGATTGAGATAGGGTGTAGCGTCCCCGCCGACCGTAGCCATGATGATGGGGTCACCACCCAGAAGATGTAAGTTGTAGGCAATATTGCCAGCGCAGCCACCAAATTCACGGCGCATAGTGGGTACTAAAAAGGCCACATTGAGGATATGAATTTGCTCAGGAAGAATCTGATCAGCAAATTTACCTTCAAAGTTCATGATGGTGTCGTAAGCGACTGAGCCGCAAATCAAGCTGGCCATAGGGATGTTCCGTTCAAGAGAGTAAGCAGGATAAAAAAATTAGTGAGAAGGATAAAACAGCCGCACACGGTAACCCGCTACTTGATTGGCTAGGGTAATTACTAGTTCAGCATGGATATTTTCTAAAGCAGGTGCACCAGTGCGCAAAAAGTCTGGGTGAAGTTCTTGAAACTGTGAAGGAATCCATTGATCAGGTGAAAAGGTGATCGTTTGAATAACGGATTCTTCAGCATCAGTCAAAGAAACTTCTAAACTGGGCCATAAAACAGCAAGAGTGAGACGATTTTGTATGTCTACTTGCAGAATAGATTGCTTAGACGGATTTTTAAGCCCCTCTTGAGCCTTATCGAGTGCAAGGCTTGCCGCAGTGATCTTCCATGCAGAAAAATCGCTTACAGGGCGATCTATGCAGCCTAATGCACTACATAATTTATGATCAATTTGTTGCAGCACAAAAAAAGCACGCTGCGAAAATACATTGGAGTTGTTATCTGAGAAGGGTGCGAGGGTTGGAAGCAGAGTTTGTCTGAACATATGCTCACCGAACAAAAGAACGAAGACCCAAAACAGGGCGAGCAAGACCGGCTTCACCTTTTTCTTAATGCCAACAAAGAAATGATCTCGTGATTTGCTTGTTAGGGTTCCCTGCAAGCAAACCCATCCTTCACTTTCTTTCCAAATTGACAGCTCGAGCCATGGGCGGTAGGTAGCAATGACTTCTTCGGCCTGCCGCGCTAAAACTCCAGACAAAACAATTTGACCGCCTGGCCGAATTTTATTGACTAAGGCTGGCGCCAGAACTTGTAGTGGATTAGCCAAGATGTTGGCCATCACGATGTCATACTTACTCTCAGGTGCGAGTTCAATAGCGCCCTCATTGGGAAGAATGAATTGAATCTCAACCTGATTGATCTGGGCATTACTTCGGGCAGCAGTAATGGCTTGTGGGTCTATATCAGTTCCAACGACTGTAGTACACCCGAGTTTTGCAGCAGCGATCGCCAAAATACCAGAACCGCACCCGTAATCCAGTAAGGTCTGATTGCGCAATTGGGTGTGCTGCTCCAGCCAAAGTAAACACAGATGGGTAGTCGGATGGCTACCCGTGCCAAAAGCTAGGCCCGGATCTACAGCAAGGCAAATTGCTTCTGGATCATTCGACGGTGCATCATGCCAAGAAGGAACCACCCAAATACGTTTACCGATCTGAATCGGCGCAAATTGACTTTGTGTTAAACGCACCCAATCCTGTTCTTCAACACGCCGCTCTTCTGGGGGGCTGATATCGAAACCCAGATCTTTAAGAGACGCTAATAGATTGCTAATGAAATCCGGCGCATCTGATTGATCTATTTCAGGATTAAAAAGTGCAGTGACCGATGAGCGATCCCATGCTTGTACTTCTGGAGAGAGGCCGGGCTCGCCATAGAGAGGGTTTTCATCATAGCCACCAGCCGCATCATCCTCAACAGTGACAGAGAGGGCGCCGAGCTCGAGAAGTGCATCCCCTAAGGGCTCGGCAATTTCAGCAACAACCGTGAAAATCAGTTCACGATAGGCCATGCTTACGCTTTACCACGACTGGCAGCTTGCTCTTCCAGGCGATGCTCGAGGTAATGAATACTCGTGCCGCCTTCAATAAAGTTCGGATCGAGCATCAGCTCGCGATGGAGTGGAACATTAGTCGTAATTCCGTCTATCACCATCTCTGAGAGTGCAATTTGCATACGACGAATCGCCTGTTCGCGAGTAACGCCATAAGAAATCAGTTTGCCGATCATAGAGTCATAGTGCGATGGCACCATATAGCCGCTGTAGGCATGGGAATCAACCCGAATGCCAGGACCACCAGGCATATGCCAAGACTGAATCCGACCAGGGCTTGGAGTGAACTTGAAGGGATCTTCAGCATTGATTCGACATTCAATAGCATGTCCACGAAAAACAATGTCTTTTTGACGGTAAGCCAATTTAAGGCCTGCTGCAATCCGAATTTGTTCTTGCACAATATCCACACCCGTAATCATTTCAGTTACAGGATGTTCAACCTGGACGCGCGTGTTCATCTCGATAAAGAAAAACTCTCCATCTTCGTAGAGAAATTCAAAGGTACCTGCACCGCGATAGCCAATTTTTCTGCAGGCTTCTGCGCAACGCTCACCAATCTTTGCAATTAAGCGCCGATCAATTCCTGGTGCTGGTGCTTCCTCAATTACTTTTTGGTGACGACGCTGCATAGAGCAATCACGTTCGCCGAGCCAGACAGCATTTCCATGAGTATCAGCGAGCACTTGAATTTCAACATGGCGCGGTTTTTCTAAAAACTTTTCCATATAGACTTCGGGATTACCAAAGGCTCGACCCGCTTCCTCACGCGTCATGTTGACAGCATTAATCAGAGCTGCTTCAGTGTGAACTACGCGCATGCCACGACCACCACCACCACCAGCTGCTTTAATGATGACGGGATAGCCAACTCGTTTCGCTGTAGCGATAATCTCTTTAGGATCATCCGGTAGCGCGCCTTCGGAACCTGGCACGCAAGGAACACCTGCTTTGATCATCGCTCGCTTCGCAGAAACTTTATCGCCCATTAGACGAATCGATTCTGCTTTAGGCCCAATGAACGCAAAGCCCGATTTTTCAACACGTTCTGCAAAGTCCGCATTCTCAGAAAGAAATCCATATCCCGGATGAATCGCTTCAGCATCTGTTACCTCTGCCGCAGAAATAATCGCTGGCATGCTTAAGTAACTTAAGGGAGATGGTGGAGGGCCGATACAAACAGCTTCATCAGCAAGCTTTACATACTTTGCTTCTTTGTCTGCAGTGGAGTAGACCACTACCGTTTTAATGCCTAATTCACGGCAGGCACGTTGAATACGAAGAGCGATCTCGCCCCGATTGGCAATCAGAATCTTATCGAACATGGAGGCCTAGAGTTAAGCGATGACGAAGAGGGGTTGATCAAACTCAACACCCTGACCGTTTTCACAAAGAATTTGTTTAATGACACCAGCTTTTTCAGCTTCAATCTCGTTGAGTAATTTCATTGCCTCGATGATGCAAAGCGTTTGTCCTACAGCTACTGTGTCACCTACTTTTACAAAATCAGGAGACTCAGGATTCGGAGCTCTATAGAAAGTGCCCACCATGGGGGAGTGCACTGTAAACCCAGCTTCTACAGCAGCAACTTGAGCAACAGGTTCAGCGCTAATTGCCGCAGAGGGTATTGGAGCTGCTGGCATGGCTTGCATAGGCGTGGGGTTTGCATAGACCACCTGCCCACTACCAACATTGGATGTTCCAGCGTTCACAATGCGAACACGATCTTCGCCCTCATTTACCTCTAACTCCGAGATGCCAGATTCGGCAACAAGGTCGATCAAGGTTTTGAGTTTTCTAAGATCCATGGTTTACCCCTTCTAAATTCAATTGTTATTTTTGTATGCGGGCAATTGCCGCTGTCATTGCTAATTCGTAGCCAAGCGCACCAAGACCACAAATTACGCCAGTGGCTATATCGGATAAATAAGAATGCTTACGGAATTCCTCACGCTGGTGAATATTCGAAAGATGGACTTCAATGAATGGAATAGCAACTCCTGCTAGGACATCCCGCAGTGCAACGCTCGTATGGGTAAAGGCGCCGGGGTTAATGATGATGAAATCAATCCCCTCTTGTTTAGCTTTTTGAATACGGTCAATCAGTTCGCCTTCATGGTTACTTTGATAGGTATCCAGATTTACAGAATGGCTTTTAGCCAGTTGCCCTAGCTTTTGGTGGATATCTTCCAGGGTTGTTTTGCCGTAAACCTCTGGCTCGCGGGTGCCTAGTAAATTCAGGTTAGGACCTTGAACTACCAGAATTGAGGGATTTTTTGACATAGATGGGTATTTTTAAGCGCTTTTGTTATCAGTTGAATAATTTGGCTTTTGGCTAAAAGGCTGATTTAAGAGGTTTTGAGGCCCCTAAAGACGAGATCAGTATACCCTTTCAATGGGCTTAAAAATCTATCTTTTGGCTATGAATGACCCTAATATGAGGGGTATTTTTGCCTAAAAAATAGGCAAAATGGTATCAATTAATGAATATTCACATACATTAGTTGTATCTAAAATACTTTATAAATTAGCTTTAATCATGCTTCTTAGCTCATCTTCGCTTATCTTCCCTAATTTGCTACTAACGGCTTTGCCTTGTGAATTAATCACAATGGTGAAAGGAAGGGCTCCTTGCGTGTTGCCCATTTCTTTGCTGATATTGCTGCCATCCATCCCCCCAATCACAATTGGATAAGTAACTGGGGTCTTTTTAAGGAATTCGCGAATGTTAGAGGGTGAATCGATACCGATACCGACAAATAGGACATTTTGTTGCTTAAACTCGGTTTGAAGACGACTTAAAGCCGGCATTTCTTCAACGCAGGGAGGGCACCAGGATGCCCAAAAGTTCACTACCAAGAGCTTGCCTTTCCAATCGGCGCTGTTGACTGGCTTTCCATCAGGATCCTGCCAGTCATGGCTCAGAAAATGCTGAATAGCAAGCTCATTTGCTAGCTGGGGTTGGTTTATCCAGTGCGAGCTGAATACCCCAGCGATGAGGGCAAAAAAACTGATTGCGATGATAGTGAGCCACTGTCTGCGATTCATTACTAGTCCTTAGCTAAAATTCCTTAATGCATATTCATATC
>DAISKI010000062.1:0-5678 GCA_036821065.1 Polynucleobacter sp.
AACGGGGCAGTAAGAAGATGAAAAAAGTACTCATTCTGGGTGTTAATGGCTTTATTGGCCACCACCTCTCCAAACGCATTTTGGAGACGACTGATTGGGATGTCTATGGTATGGACATGCAAAATGATCGCTTAGGTGATTTGATCAAGCATCCTCGTATGCATTTCTTTGAGGGTGACATCACGATTAATAAAGAGTGGGTTGAATACCATATCCGTAAGTGCGATGTGATCCTGCCCTTGGTTGCAATTGCAACTCCAGCAACTTATGTTCAACAGCCATTGAAAGTATTCGAGCTCGACTTTGAGGCGAACCTGCCCATCGTGCGTTCTGCCATGAAATACAAGAAGCATTTGGTCTTTCCTTCAACCTCCGAAGTCTATGGCATGTGTGAGGACAGCGAGTTTGATCCCGGCACATCCAATTTGGTTTATGGTCCGATTAACAAACCCCGTTGGATTTATGCCTGCTCTAAGCAACTGATGGATCGTGTGATCTGGGGTTACGGCATGGAAGGTCTACGCTTCACCCTGTTCCGTCCGTTCAACTGGATTGGCCCAGGTCTAGATAGCATCTACACCCCAAAAGAAGGATCCTCAAGGGTGGTTACTCAGTTCTTGGGTCACATTGTTCGTGGCGAGCCGATCAACCTAGTAGATGGGGGTGCTCAAAAAAGAGCTTTCACTTATATTGATGATGGTATCGATGCTTTGATGCACATCATTGCGAACAAGAATGATGTTGCTAATGGCAAGATCTATAACATTGGCAATCCTAAAAATAATCACTCTGTGCGCGAACTCGCCAATCAGATGCTTGAGATCGCTAGAAGTATTCCGGAGTACGCCAAGACTGCTAAAGAGGTAAAGATTGTTGAGACTACTTCGGGCGCTTATTACGGCGAAGGTTACCAAGACGTTCAGAACCGCGTCCCTGCAATCGATAACACCATGGCTGAATTAGGCTGGAAGCCCACAACCACAATGACCGATGCGCTCAAGAACATCTTTGAAGCTTATCGTCTGGATGTGGATAAAGCTCGCCAGCTCGTCGACTCAGAATAGTTCTCGGGGTCCATGGCAAAAATTGCTCTCAAGGTTGATGTTGATACCTTACGCGGCACTCAAGAAGGCGTACCTAATTTAGGGCGCCTTCTTAAGCGATACGATTTAAAAGCCACCTTTTTATTTAGCCTGGGACCAGACCATACCGGCTGGGCATTAAAGCGCGTCTTTCGTCCAGGCTTTCTGAAAAAAGTGAGTCGCACCTCTGTCGTAGAACACTACGGTCTGAAAACGCTTTTATATGGTGTCCTGCTGCCTGGGCCGGATATTGGGAAACAGGCAGCTAATGAAATGCGTGCCATTGATCAAGCCGGTCACGAGACTGGTATCCACACTTGGGACCACGTAGCATGGCAAGATGCTGTCCGTAATCGGGATCCTCAATGGACTCAAACGCAAATGCAAAAGAGCTGGGATCGCTTTGTAGAGATCTTTGGTCATTCCCCAATCACCTATGGAGCAGCAGGCTGGCAAATGAATGAAGCCGCTTTTGAGCAACTAGATCAGTGGGGTATACGCTACTCCTCTGACGGTCGATCTGAACCCAACCTGATGCCCTACCGCTTGGCACTTCCATCCGGTAAGGCAAAACATGTTCAATATCCAACCACCCTCCCAACATTTGATGAACTGATTGGTGTTGACGGGGCCTCAGAGCTCGATGCCGTAAAACAAATCCTGGCCATAACCCAAAGCAATCCTAACGACCAAGTCTTTACTTTGCATGCTGAACTCGAAGGACAAAAACTCCTGCCTGCCTTTGAAGCCTTGATTCGGGGGTGGCTAGAGCAAGGTCATGATCTAGTCACAATGGGAGAGTTACATCAATCCTGGGAAGCAACAAAACAGCTTGATAAGATAGCGCTACTCCCCCTAGCTTGGGCTGAGATTCCGAATCGCAGCGGTGAACTAATTGTACAAACCCATTAATACTTAAGAGAGATCAATATGACTGTATCCATCGGCCACAATATGCCCAACTGTGCGATTCCAGCCACATCTGGGCTAACCTTTAGCCCAGAGTCTGCCAAGGGCAAAAAACTGGTGCTCTACTTTTATCCTAAAGATATGACCCCGGGATGCACCGCTGAATCCGGTGAGTTCAGAGATCACATTGAGGCATTCACTAAAGCCAATACCTTGGTCGTAGGCGTCTCCCGCGATAGCCTCAAATCACACGATAACTTTCGCAGTAAGTTGGGCCTACCTTTTGAATTGGTTGCCGATACCGAAGAAAAACTGTGTCAGCTTTTTGGTGTCATGAAGATGAAAAATATGTACGGCAAACAAGTCCGTGGCGTTGAGCGTAGCACCTTCCTATTTGATGCTTCAGGCAAGCTAGTCAAGGAGTGGCGCGGCCTGAAAGTGCCTGGCCATGTGACAGAAGTATTACAGGCTGCTCAGGCAATTAAATAAATTTGCTGCGGGTGCTTGCAAAGCCTTAAATTTGGGGTAAAGTATTTACATGCACCGTAAACGACGGGAAAGTCTGACAATCCGTTTGAATCATCAGCCTGAAGACTCTAGAGCAGGCACGGTAAGTAACCCCCTCTTTTTTGTATCTAGTTTCATCACAAACCGTCAATGCAAATCGCTTGGCGGTTTTTTCTTTTAGGAGAGCTGCATGCCATTGCCCCCCATCCCAACTCAAATTGCTGGTCAAGTGAAATTGAGCACTAAAGACACGCCTGATTTAAAGAAACGTCCTGCTCCAGCAAAACCTGTTGTGATGGAAAATCATGCGCCTGATTGGGCCAGTGATGATGAGGTCGATTTATCTGCTGCAGAAGAAGCCTTGGAGAAGATTAAAAGCGATCACCGCCCAGCGCAAATTCAGCGCACTGAAGCTAAAGCCCCGGCCCCTGAAAAGCCAAAGCGGATCATCCGCACCGGCCCACCCAGCTTGTTTGTGCTGGATACCAATGTGTTGATGCATGATCCAAGCTCACTCTTTCGCTTTGATGAGCATGATCTGTTTTTACCGATGACTACTCTGGAAGAGTTAGATAACCACAAGAAAGGAATGACCGAAGTAGCGCGTAATGCTCGAACTGTGAGTCGCTCGCTCGACCAATTGATTGCCGGCACCAATGGCTCGCTAGATGAAGGCATTCCACTGAACAAGCTCGGCAACCAAGATGTTTCAGGCCGCCTCTATTTCCAAACCAAGCTATCTACCCAAGCATTACCAGAAGGTCTGCCTGAAGGTAAAGGCGACAACATGATCTTAGCGGTAGTTAGTGAGTTGCAAAAAACCCGCCAAGGTCAAGAAGTGGTGCTGGTTTCTAAAGATATCAATATGCGAATCAAGGCACGCGCCTTGGGATTGCCTGCAGAAGATTACTTCAATGATCAGGTCTTAGAAGATCGTGACCTGATGTACTCGGGTGTCATGACGCTGGCAGCGGATTTTTGGCCTAAGCATGGTAAGTCGATGGAGAGCTGGGCAGACTCTAAGTCAGGAACCATGTTCTATCGTGTGACTGGTCCAGCTGTGCCAAGCATGCTGGTCAACCAATTTGTCTATCAAGAGAATCCTGACGGCTCGACACCTTTCTACGCTCAAGTACGCGAGATCAACGGCAAGACCGCCCTACTTCAGACCCTGAGAGATTTTTCTCATCAAAAGAATAATGTGTGGAGTGTCACAGCACGTAATCGTGAGCAGAACTTTGCAATGAACTTACTCATGAATCCTGAGATTGATTTTGTAACCCTCTTGGGCCAAGCTGGTACCGGTAAAACCTTATTAGCCCTAGCTGCTGGTCTCGAGCAAGTTCTCGATAGTAAACGCTATAACGAAATTATCATCACACGTGCCACAGTTCCTGTTGGCGAAGATATTGGCTTCTTGCCAGGTACCGAAGAAGAAAAAATGCAGCCTTGGATGGGCGCGTTTGACGATAACCTCGAAGTGCTTCATCGCAATGACGATAACGCTGGCGAATGGGGTCGTGCTGCTACTCAAGAACTCATTCGCTCACGCATCAAAGTAAAGAGTATGAACTTTATGCGCGGCAGAACCTTTGTGAGCAAGTTTGTGATCATTGACGAGGCACAAAACTTAACACCAAAACAAATGAAAACCTTAGTCACGCGTGCAGGTCCTGGAACAAAGATTGTGTGCCTAGGTAATATTGCTCAGATTGATACGCCATACCTGACCGAAGGATCTTCAGGTCTGACCTATGTCGTTGATCGGTTTAAAGGTTGGCGTCATGGTGGCCACATTACCTTGGCTCGGGGTGAGCGTTCCCGTCTTGCGGATCATGCTGCAGACGCACTCTAAGTCGCATTTATCATGCCGCACCCTTCTGGGGTGCGGCATTTTTATTTGCACCTTGCTAACGCTATCAGGCTGCAGTACCTTCTCTAGCTCAACAGGTAAGTACTCCAATCCTAAGCTCGCTCAATTTAAGCATGACACGAGCGTAGGCACTGAGGACATTTCGATTGCCGCAGTTGGCTTGGTGGGTGTTCCTTATCGCTGGGGCGGCAACAATCCCAATGGTGGCTTTGATTGCAGCGGTTTAATCAACTACGTGTATCTCAAAGCTGCGAGTATCAAATTACCTCGGACTATCCAAGAGATGAGTAATAAGGGTCGTAGCGTTGACAATCAAGCGCCCGCACCAGGTGATTTGGTGTTCTTCAATACCACTGGTGAAAAATATTCACACGCAGGTATTTATGTGGGTCAAGGGCGTTTTGTGCATGCCCCTAGTGCAGGTGGCACAGTCCGTTTAGAACAAATTGAGAGCCCTTACTGGGCGGCTCGCTTTACCGAAGCGAGAAGGTTTAGCTTCTCAAGCCAGCGCACGAATTAAAACGGCTCGTAGCCACCAGAAGAATAGCCAATCGATCCCAGCGCCAGGTTGTCGAACTTGGTATACGGACCTTGCCAGCTTAAACGCACAGTCCCGATTGGGCCGTTACGTTGCTTACCGATAATGATCTCAGCCATACCTTTATCGGTCGTAGTATCTGGGTGATAAACCTCATCCCGATAAATAAACATGATTAAGTCAGCATCTTGCTCGATCGCTCCAGATTCTCGCAAGTCAGACATGATGGGACGCTTGTTAGGGCGTTGCTCAAGGCCACGATTTAACTGTGACAGAGCCACTACAGGGCATTGCAATTCTTTTGCAAGGGATTTTAAGGAGCGGGAGATCTCAGAAATTTCTGTAGCACGGTTTTCAGAACTAGAGCCACCACTACCGCTCATCAGTTGCAAATAGTCAATCACGACTAAACCCAGAGTACCACCAAAGTTTCTAGCAATCCGTCTAGCGCGTGCACGCAATTCCAGACTTGATAAAGAGCCAGTCTCATCAATCAAAATTTGGGTGTTACTGAGGCGAGCGATCGCGTCAGTAACGCGCGGCCACTCATCGTCTTGTAGCTTGCCGGTGCGCATCCGACTTTGATCCACCTTACCCACTGAGCCTAATAAGCGGGAGGCTAATTGTTCGCCTGACATCTCCATTGAGAAGACCACAACTGGCAACCCTTCAGATAGCGCTACGTTCTCAGCGATATTCAATGCGAAGGCCGTTTTGCCCATTGAGGGTCTGCCGGCCACAATCACTAAGTCACCTTTTTGCAAGCCAC
>DAISKI010000063.1:0-5523 GCA_036821065.1 Polynucleobacter sp.
GTTTCTACCAACCCAACACCAGATAGCCCTTACGAAGTGGTGCCACAAAACTCCTGGCAAGCTGGAGTATTCAATGTTGCGTGTCGTAAAAAGTAATACCCATCTCGACCAAGCTCTAATTACAAGAGCTTGTGCCTCACTTTTTTTGATCACCCTACTCAATGCTTGCGCTGCTCCACTTGCAGCCATTGGTAGCTCTGCAGGTAGTACTGCCAGCGCTACAGCAGCAGCTTATCCGGTAACGACTGCAAGCGTCGCAACTTCGGTTGCGACAGGCAAGTCCCCGTTAGAGCATGCTGCTTCTGCGGCAACCAAAAAGGAATGTAATTTTTTTAATGTGGTGGACTCCAAACCCATCTGCATCGATAAAGAATTTCCACCAATCACCGATAAAAGCGAGTTTTACTTTGGTCCAGCTGATCTTGCCCCAACTGAAAATCCTGTTAAGCCCAATTAAACTGACTTCAAGGGTCTAAAATCACTCCATGACATCTGAAAACTATTACCTCACTCTGACCTGCCCTAATAAACCTGGGATTGTTGCTGCCGTCTCGACTTATATCTTCCAAGCTGGCGGTGATATCGAAGAAGCCCAGCAATTTGATGACAAGGCTTCTAAACGATTCTTCATGCGAGTGAGCTTCAGCTGCCCAGTCGATGCTGTCACATTACGAGCTGGCTTTGTTGAAATAGCCAAACGTTTCGAGCTCACTTGGAACTTGCGCGCCGTGAAAGATCTCAAGCGGGTATTGATTATGGCTTCTAAGTTAGATCACTGCCTAGTAGATCTACTCTATCGCTGGCGCATTGGTGAGCTACCGATGATTATTTGCGGCATTGTCTCCAATCATCCTCGTGAGGTGTACTCGAGTATCGACTTCTTTGATATTCCCTTTTATCACCTACCCGTCACCCCAGAAAACAAGCCTGAGCAAGAAGCCAAGCTGCTTGAGATCATCGCTAAAGAAAAAGTCGATATGGTCATTCTGGCACGCTATATGCAAATTCTGTCAGATCATCTTTCTAAAGAACTAACGGGTCGTTGTATTAACGTGCATCACTCATTCTTGCCCAGCTTTAAAGGGGCTAAGCCCTATCATCAAGCTCATGCGCGGGGCATTAAATTAATTGGTGCTACTGCACACTTTGTGACTAGCGATCTAGATGAGGGCCCTATCATTGAACAGGACGTCACACGCGTCACGCATGGTGATACTCCAGATGATTTGGTACGTAAGGGTCGGGATCTCGAGCGTACGGTTCTCTCCCGTGCACTGCGCTATTACTTACATGACCGTGTCTTGAATAACGGAGCGACTTCAGTCGTCTTTTCAGACTAAGGTCGGACTGCAGGTGTCTCGAGTAGCATGCCTCTCGCACGCCACATCAAATAGAGCTCTAGTTGCGCCATTTCGGCAGAGCCGTATCCAAAAGGCTGAGCGCGGACACCACTCATACAGTTGCGCAGACGTCGCTCTAGTGAGCCTAAGCTTTGCCATTCAATCCGGTAGATTGGGTACCCAGTAGGATGCGCTTGTGGAATGATGCTGCCTCCTAGCTTCAAACCAGCCCGCTCTTCATGACACTGAGCACACGAGAGATTGAGTTGTCCCATGCGTTGGTAGAACCAATCATGGCCCTTTTTAAGATCCGCCCGATTCACTGCCGTCTCCCGTACGGCGATCGGCAATCCCTTAGACTGGGTTGCCACAAAAGCAGTCAGCGCCAAGAGCGCCTTGCTCTCATAAGCAAGCTTTGGTAGGCCTTGATTGAATACACGGCATTGATTGATTTGCCCTTCGAGGGTTTGCAATTTTCCATTTATCACCTTCGGGTACTGGGTTGCTACCCCCTTCATGGATTGTGCAGACTCACCGTGACATGAAGCGCAAGACTTTTGCTTGGGTCCAGTCGAGTCTTTCCAAAGTGTCTGACCGTCCATTAGCCAAAATAGAGCAGGATTGGCATTAGGGTCATCTTGTAAGGCTTTATTTTCTGCAGACATCGATTGATAGCCTGATTGCCTTACTGAAGATTGAGCGTGGGCAGTGACTAGATAGGCACTAGTTATACCGATACAACAGGCAATGATGCGGACGATTCTCACGTAACTGTAATTTGGGCTTGGTTCAAAGCTTCGTAGCCATCATCACCAGTCCACTCAAACTGGAGAGTCCCACTTTCTGTCGCAATAGTAGTAAAGATCACCATGGGATTGGCGCCGACCCCCGGATAAAAGTCAGCTTTAAAGACTTCAACACCACCATAGGAGCAAGTAAAGCTTCTAATAATGTCGCGCGGAATGCGTTTACCGTTTTGATCATAACGAAAGCCCGTCTCCATGTCATGCTGGGCAATCGCCCGAATCTCGATGATCTCCCCCCGCTTGGCTTTATCAGGCATGGTGATAACAGTACGGGAGGTTTTACTCATGGCTCCTCCGTACAAGCAGAAGTAGTCACCATCGTTTGGACGGAGCTCTGCCAAAAACTACCGTCGCTCAACTGGGCAATCGCCCAAACTTTTTGTGACTCCGCTAGACGTACTCGAGTGGTAATGTTGGCAGTGCCCGAGCGCGGCGTTAGATAAGCGCTAAAGACATTAGGCAAAGGATTGCCCTCTGCAATGATATGAATCGCTTTGACAAAGTTTTGTTCTGTCATCGGATTATCAACACCTACTTTGAGAACCACTAGATTACCGTTTTCGATAAGGGGTGGAAGGACTAATTTGACCTTACCCTCATTTAGAGTATTTGAACCAATAATCTTTTGAATAGCCTCGAGAGCCTCCGGCTTTTTAGCTAGAGCCGCTAAGGGGTGAAGACAGACAGAAGCCCCAAATAGCAAAACTCGAGCAAGCCAGGTGCGTCTTTCCCCATCCTGTTTAGTGATGTACTTCATTTTGTACTCTGACTTTTCATGGTCTCTAAAAAAGCAATGACATCTTCAATCTCTTGACCCGTTAGTATCGTCTGACCAGCATATTTTGGTGCGACGCGAGTCAGGCCCTCCGTTTGATAATACGCAGGCATGATGGTGTTGGGATTGAAATAGGCAGGATTTACAAGGCGAGCTCTCAGTTGCGCAGAACTATACTGCGCCACACTCGCCCCAAGCTCAGGGGCCAAATTACCCTGAAATTGCTCTTCTGGAAAGGGGCCGTTGTGGCACAAAATACATAGGCCGGTTTGTCGGCTCAATACAATGGCGCGCCCGCGAATAGGATCGCCCGCCTGATCTGATAGAGGTTGGTTAATGGTGCCGTTGGTAATGGTGGCTGCAGCAGTAAACCCAACATGGCCAAAGAAAAAGAGCGTGACTAGTAAACCAAAGACTAGTACACGCCCTGTTCTCATACGAACTTCTAAAAAAATAAACTGAATTAAACCAACTTAATACCACTATTTTTCAGAGGCACATCGCGATACCGTTTGCCAGTAGCTCGGTAAATAGCATTCAATACGGCTGGTGCAGCCACCGCAATCGTAGGCTCACCAACACCACCCCACTCAGTACCGCCACCCTGAATCAAGATAGTCTCAACCTTAGGCATTTGACCTAAACGAATCGAGTTAAAGGTATCAAAGTTCTTTTGTACTACTGCGCCATTCTCAATCGTTATTTCTTCTTCAAAGAGCGCAGACAAACCATACACAAATGAACCAGCCACTTGGCGCTCGATCTGAGCAGGATTGACTACATAACTTGGATCAGTTGCTGCAACGATGCGATGAATCTTCACTTCATTGCCATTCTTGACTGAGAGCTCACAGGCTGCAGCGACATAGCTACCGTAGGCCTTAATCTGTGCAATTCCGCGATGCACACCAGGAGCCGCAGGCTTAGTCCAACCAATCCCGTCAGCGGCGGCTTTGAGTACCGCCATATTGCGAGGATACTTTTGCATGTGCTTGAGACGGAACTGAACAGCATCCATACCGACTGCTTCAGCCAGCTCATCCATAAAGGTTTCGATATAGATTGCATTTTGGTTCACGTTCACACCGCGCCAGAAACCAGGAGGCACATGGGTGTTACGCATTGCGTGATCCACATTTAAATGATCGAAGCTATAACCGAAACCATGCTCACCTTGTGGGTCGTAGCCTTGGAATACTGCTGGGTCTTTTCCTTGGTTGGCTTCCAAAATAAATGGGCGCACAGCATGCAAGATGGATTGACCCGATATACGGATATTGAGAGCGGTAACGTTCTTCTTATCGTCGATCGCCGCTGTCAATTTAGCCATCGTTGCTGGGTGATAGCGACCTTGAGTCATATCTTCTTCACGAGTCCAGATCAATTTGATCGGAGTGCCAGGCATCTGCTTGGCAATCGTTACCGCTTGTACCGCATAGTCCTGGAAGGCGCCACGGCGACCAAAGCCACCACCGATATTGACTTTATAGACTTCACATTTCTCGGCTGGCAGACCAGATGCTGCAATCACAGCAGCCAATGAGGCTTCTCCATCCTGAGTAGGAACCCAAGCTTCACAACGCTCAGGCGTCCACTTCGCAGTGGCATTCATAGGCTCAAGCGTGGCGTGATTTAAGAATGGGTAAGAGTAAGTAGCCTGAATCACTTTACTAGCGCCAGCGATAGCCGCCTTGGTATCGCCATTACTGTTGTGTCTAAAGGTGTCGTCGGCATTGAGGCCCTCTTCAAACATCTTCCGAATCGAGGCACTAGAGACTTTGGTATTGGCTCCGCTATCCCAAACAATATCTACCTTATCCATTGCTGTTTTAGCTTGCCAGAAGGTATCAGCTACTACTGCTACAGCAGAATCCCCGACTGGAACCACTTTCTTTACACCCTTCATGCTCAGTGCTTTAGCAGCGTCATAGCTTTTGACCTTGCCACCAAAGACAGGCGATTGTCTGATGTTGGCTACTAACATGCCAGGCATTGTTAAATCGATTGCATAGATCTGTCGACCAGTGACTTTGTCAGCGACGCCATCGATACGATTCATTGGCTTACCAATTAGGGTCCAATCTTTTGGATCTTTTAATGGAATATCAGTAGGCACTGGCAGCTGTGAAGCAGCTACCGAGACTTTACCGAAGCTCGTCTTGCGACCAGATGGGGTATGAGTAATGATGCTGTTTGCAGCAACGCATTCAGAAACGGGGACACCCCACTGATTTGCCGCTGCTTGAGTCAACATCATGCGGGCTGCTGCACCACCCTTACGAACATATTGTTCGGAGGTACGAATACCGCGGCTACCACCGGTTGAGAAACTGCCCCAGGCTTGTTTGCGACGCAGACTCTCGCTTGGTGATGGATATTCATAGCTAACTTTTTTCCAGTCGCATTGCAATTCTTCTGCAACCATCTGGGCTAAACCAGTGATCGTGCCTTGACCCATCTCGGAGCGGACAATACGCACGACGACATCGTCATTTGGCTTGACTACAACCCAGATTCCAATCTCAGGTGCTGAGAGCGGAACCATCGAGGTCATACCAGAGCCTTCAGCAGCATTTGCTGAAGCCATGAAATCCAAGTCAAA
>DAISKI010000064.1:0-5520 GCA_036821065.1 Polynucleobacter sp.
ATGGATCGTTTGGACTATGTATCGATGATGGTCAATGAGCATGCCTATGTGATGGCTATTGAAAAGCTCTTGGGTGTTCAAGTGCCAGTGCGTGCGCAATACATTCGAGTGATGTTTGATGAGTTAACCCGTTTGCTCAATCACCTGTTGTGGATTGGTTGTCATGGTCTTGACGTCGGTGCAATGGCTGTTTTCTTGTATGCATTCCGTGATCGTGAAGCGATCTTTGATATGTATGAAGCTGTTTCTGGCGCTCGTATGCACGCAGCTTACTATCGTCCAGGCGGAGTTTATCGAGACTTGCCAGAACAAATGGCTCAGTACTCCGCATCTAAAGTACGCAGTGCTTCTGCCATTAAGCGTCTCAATGAAGACCGCAGTGGTTCTTTACTGGATTTCATTGAAGAGTTCTCCAATGGCTTTGATGCCAATGTGGATGAGTATTGCAATCTCTTAACGGACAACCGGATTTGGAAACAGCGTTTGGTTGGCATTGGTGTTGTTACACCAGAGCGCGCTTTACAGCTGGGCTTCACTGGTCCTATGCTTCGCGGTTCTGGTATCGAGTGGGATTTACGTAAGAAGCAACCTTACGAAGTGTATGACCGCCTTGACTTTGATATTCCGGTGGGTGTGAATGGCGACTCTTATGATCGTTATTTGGTACGGATGGAAGAGATGTACCAATCTAATCGCATCATCAAACAATGTATCGCTTGGTTAAAAGCCAATCCCGGTCCGGTAATGAGCGACAACCATAAAGTTTCTCCACCCAAGCGTGTAGATATGAAGACCAATATGGAAGAGTTGATTCATCACTTCAAACTCTTTACTGAAGGTATTCACGTTCCTGATGGTGAGGCTTATTCAGCGGTTGAGCATCCTAAAGGTGAGTTTGGTGTGTACTTGATTTCTGATGGTGCGAACAAGCCATATCGAATGAAGATTCGTGCTCCCGGCTTTGTCCATTTGGCAGCGATGGACGAGATGTCCCGTGGTCATATGCTAGCTGATGCTGTCAC
Organism: Polynucleobacter sp.; assembly: GCA_036821065.1. Taxonomy (GTDB): domain Bacteria; phylum Pseudomonadota; class Gammaproteobacteria; order Burkholderiales; family Burkholderiaceae; genus Polynucleobacter. The sequence goes on from DAISKI010000064.1 coordinate 1,023, forward strand.
TATTATTGGCACCCAAGACATTGTGTTCGGGGAGATTGACCGCTAATAACAGCGCGCTACAGACATATGACTATTCTTCAACTATCCCCTCAAACTATGGCTGATATTGAGCGCAACATTGCTAAATATCCGCCAGAACAAAAGCAGTCTGCTGTGATGGCAGCTTTGATTGCAGCGCAAACCGAAATTGGCTGGGTTTCTGACGATGTGATTGAAACCATCGCTGAGATTTTGGGTATGCCTCGCATTGCCGTAGATGAAGTTGCGACTTTCTACAATATGTATGACACCAAGCCAGTTGGTAAATATAAGTTGGTGATTTGTACCAACTTGCCTTGCCAGTTGACTCATGGTGAGACCGCAGCGACCCATCTCAAAAAAACCTTGGGTATCGGCTACAACGAGACAACTCCGTGCGGTACTTTCACCTTGAAAGAGGGTGAGTGTATGGGTGCCTGTGGTGATTCACCTGTGATGCTGGTAAATAACAAGCGGATGTGTAGTTTTATGAGTAATGAAAAGATTGACGCTCTCTTGACTGAGCTTCGTGCAGAAGGGAAGTCAGCATGACCAGCTTGCACGATCGTCACATTAAGCCCCTGATTCTGGCCGGTCTCAATGGTAATAACTGGCGTCTTAAAGACTATGAGAGCCGCGGCGGCTATCAACAGTTACGCCGTATCTTGTCTGACAAAGTGACACCAGATTCGATCATCGCCGAATTGAAGTTATCTTCTTTACGTGGCCGTGGCGGCGCAGGTTTCCCTACGGGATTGAAGTGGAGCTTTATGCCGCGTCAGTTCCCTGGGCAGAAGTATTTAGTGTGTAACTCAGACGAAGGTGAGCCGGGGACATTTAAAGACCGCGACATCATGCGTTACAACCCCCATGCACTTATCGAAGGCATGATTATTGGTGCTTACACCATGGGTATCTCGGTGGGTTACAACTATATCCACGGCGAAATTTGGCAAGATTACACCCGCTTTGAAGAGGCGCTTGAAGAAGCTCGCGCCGCTGGTTATTTGGGTGACAAGATTATGGGCAGTGACTTCAACTTCCAGCTACACGCTGCGCCAGGTTGGGGTGCTTACATTTGTGGTGAAGAGACTGCTCTGCTTGAGTCACTCGAAGGTAAAAAAGGTCAGCCTCGCTATAAGCCACCATTCCCAGCGAGCTATGGCTTGTACGGCAAACCAACCACCATTAACAACACCGAAACTTTTGCAGCCGTGCCATTCATTATGGCAATCGGCGGACAAGCGTATTTGGATATAGGTAAACCCAATAACGGCGGTACGAAAATCTACTCTGTTTCTGGTGACGTAACTTATCCTGGAAATTATGAAGTACCAATGGGCACTCCTTTTGCTGAGCTATTGAAGCTTGCTGGTGGCATGCGCGATGACAGGGCGATTAAAGCAGTGATTCCTGGTGGATCATCCGCTCCAGTTATTCCTGGCGCTCAGATGATGGATCTCACAATGGACTACGACAGCATTGCGAAAGCAGGCTCGATGTTAGGTTCAGGAGCGGTGATTGTGATGAACGATACCCGTTGTATGGTTCGCGCTTTATTGCGCCTCTCTTACTTCTATCACGAAGAATCTTGCGGTCAGTGCACCCCATGTCGTGAGGGAACGGGCTGGTTATGGCGGATCGTGAACCGAATTGAACACGGCGAAGGCCGTCCAGAAGACTTAGATTTACTCAATGACGTAGCGGCTAATATTCAGGGTCGTACGATTTGCGCATTGGGCGATGCTGCAGCGATGCCTGTCAGAGGCATGCTCAAGCATTACATGGATGAATTTGCGTATCACGTAGAACATAAGCACTGCTTAGAATCTGCGCTGCCTTTATAAAAGATATTGAGTACGGGACTTCTTAAAGTGAGCATGGTAGAAATCGAATTAGACGGTAAGACAGTTGAGGTTCCTCAGGGTTCGATGGTGATGCACGCCGCGAATAAGTTGGGTACTTACGTTCCGCATTTTTGTTATCACAAGAAGCTCTCGATTGCCGCTAACTGCCGTATGTGTTTAGTTGAAGTAGAAAAGGCGCCCAAGCCTTTGCCTGCTTGTGCAACACCAGTGACACAAGGTATGAAGGTCTTTACCCATTCAGCTAAAGCAGTTGAAGCTCAGCGCTCAGTAATGGAGTTCTTGCTGATTAACCACCCACTCGATTGCCCGATTTGTGATCAAGGTGGTGAGTGTCAGTTACAAGACTTGGCGGTGGGTTACGGTAAGTCAAACTCGCGTTACGAAGAAGAAAAGCGCGTGGTATTTCACAAGAATGTGGGTCCATTGATTTCAATGGAAGAAATGTCACGCTGTATTCACTGCACCCGTTGCGTTCGCTTTGGTCAAGAAATTGCCGGCGTGATGGAGTTGGGCATGATCAATCGTGGCGAGCACTCTGAGATCACCACTTTTGTTGGCCAGACCGTAGATTCTGAATTGTCTGGAAACATGATTGATATTTGCCCAGTTGGTGCATTGACCAGCAAGCCATTCCGCTACGCTGCTCGTACCTGGGAATTGGGCCGTAAACGCTCTGTGAGCCCACACGACAGTTTGGGTAGCAACACTACCATTCAAACTAAAGCCAATAAAGTCATGCGTGTAGTTGCTTTAGAAAATGAAGCTATCAATGAATGCTGGATAAGCGATCGTGATCGCTTCTCCTATGAGGGCATTAATAGTCCAGATCGCGTGACTTCACCGATGGTGAAGCAGGGTGGTCAGTGGTTAGAGACTGATTGGGAATCTGCATTGGATTACGTCTCACGTTCACTTAAAACGATTGCTGCCGACAATGGACCACAAGCAATTGGTGCATTGGCTCATCCGATCTCGAGCACTGAAGAATTACATCTCTTGCAAAAGATTGTGCGTGGACTCGGTTCAGATCAAATTGAAACCCGTTTATTGCAATCCAATATTGAAGGTGCAGCTAAAGCACCTTGGCTCGGCATCCCGATTGCAAAACTCGATAGCCTAGATCGTGCCCTTGTGATTGGTAGTTATTTGCGCAAGGATCAGCCATTGATGGCGGCGCGTCTGCGGGCTGCAGCTAAGCGTGGTCTTGCCTTGCATCGTATCGATGCGGGTGGTGATGACTGGTTGATTTCAGCGCCAAAGAGTTTGGCCGTGAAGCCCAGCGCTTGGGTTAATAGTCTTGGTGAAGTGGCCTTAGCGGTTGCAAAAGCAAAAGCTACTTCAGCCCCAGCCGGTGTAACTGGCAGTATTTCTCCTGTAGCTCAAGCGATTGCCGATAGCCTTTTATCCGGTGAAACTGGCGCCGTATTCCTAGGATCAGCTGCTATTGCACATCCAAATGCATCTGACTTGCATGTTTTGGCACAATTTATTGCCGAGCAAACCGGCGCTACTTTTGGCTTCTTACCAGTTGGTGGCAATGCTGTAGGTGCAAGCTTGGTTAACGCCAATGGCGCTGGTATTAATTCTGTTCTGTCTGGTGAGCGTCGCGCAGTGATTCTCATGAATCTAGAACCTACTCGTGATTTAGCTAATCCAGAGCAAGCTAAAGCTGCTTTAGCTAAAGCCAATACCGTAATCGCATTGACCGCATTCACAAGCCCAGATTTGCTTGAGACTGCTGATGTGATTCTGCCGATCAGCACCTTTACTGAAACAGTCGCTACTTTCGTAAATGCGGAAGGTTGTGCGCAAACGATTCAGCCAGCAGTCAAACCCTTGGGTGATTCGCGTCCCGGCTGGAAGGTACTTCGTGTGCTTGGTAGCTTACTTGGCCTAGATGGTTTCTTATTCAATATGCCCGAAGAAGTTTTGGGCGATGCTTTGGGTGAGAGCTTTGTTGGCAAACTCAATAATCAGTTCACTGGAACGCCTGCTGTATCAAGCGCTAATGCTGCTCCTACAAATGGTTTTGAGCGGGTGTCTGATGTCAATATTTATGCGGTAGATCCGATCGTGCGTCGAGCGCCAGCCTTGCAACGCACTAGCGATGCAAAACGGGGTGGTCAAGTTGGTCTGAACCAGGCTGCAATGAATGACTTAGGTGTTAAAGAGGGTGATGTTGTTACTATCATTCAAGGTGGTTTATCTGCGCAATTGCCTGTGAGCACAGAGGCGACTCTGGCAGCCGGTGCAGTCCGCATCTCTAGTGGTACAGCAGCTAGCGCTCAGTTAGGCGCTATGTTTGGCTCGATTACTTTGAGCAAGGCCTAAGCGATGACGGATTTCTTAAACCTCGTCACTACCCAAGGACAAGCCATTTTTGGTTCCTTGTGGCCATTAGTTTGGGCCTTGCTGCGCATTGTGATTATTGTGCTGCCAATGTTTGGTGCGGTTGCCTATCTGACCCTCTGGGAAAGAAAGCTCATCGGCTGGATGCACATCCGTCTTGGACCTAACCGAGTTGGACCTTTAGGTTTATTACAGCCTATTGCTGATGCTCTCAAGCTCTTGATGAAAGAGATCATTTCTCCTGCACAAGCAAGTAAGGTGCT
>DAISKI010000065.1:0-1284 GCA_036821065.1 Polynucleobacter sp.
GTTTCACCTCTTTTAATCCGTTGGTCGCGAGTTCGAATCTCGCCAGACCCACCAGTACATAGGGAACTTCAGCAATGAAGTCCCTTTTCTTTTGGTTTGTTGGAATGGGTTGGTATCTATTCTAAACAATCGGATGTCTATTGGGCCGCAACGAGTCAGGATGGTGAACGCTGGTGGACCGATGAGACTATAAGCATCTCTTAAAATAAAAAGGACGTTTCGGATAATTTGTCGGGTTACCCGACAAAAACCAGCGTCGAAACTGCCTTACCTCAGAAAATCTGGCGGAATCGTCCAAATTACGATCCAATAAACTTTGATGAATAATCCAATTAATGGTCATATGCAAATAAAAAACCACTACTTTTTGAGTAGTGGTTTTTAAAAAGACTTACAGCAGAAAATTACTGATTAGGCTGTGGAATTGCTCCTGAGACAGGATACATAGAGCAAGCTCTTGAGGGATCAGGAAAATAACCACCGGCTGCAGTTGCATAGATTTCATTGCCGCCAGCTTGGTGACCTAATACACCTTCATTAATTGGGCAACGACAAGTGGCTGTTCGGACTCCTTTTGCAGCAGGCTTAGGATCAATAGTGCATAAGAAATCCCAGCAATTCACTGTTTTGCTACCAGCTGGGCATTGTTGAGCAATCGGGGCTTTACTCTCCCAATCGGCACTTTCTTGCGGCCATATTTTTAGGTCAAGCTCAGCATAGGACCAGATCGTGCCCTTTGAAGGTGGTTTGCATGAACCATTCATATTGCCCTCATTGACTGCTGCTACACCATGCAATACAACACCATTTTGAAAGGCAATTTTCTTGGTCATGATTGGGCAAGTACAAACAGCCTCTTCATACTCCTTGGTTGTTTTTCCTCCGTCTTCTTTTACCTTTATTTTTCTTCCAGTAGGTTTGCAGGTAGAGGCCCCGCAATAAGCAAACTCACCTAAGCATTCTGTTAAACCTTCTTTACCAATGCCTTTGGTGGTGCGAGATGCATAGTAACTTGAGTTCTGATCAGTGCGACGATCCCGATCAACACGGCGATCTGAATCGCTCTGACTAGAATCTATTCGATCACGGAGATCACGATTATTACCATCTACCTGAGCCAATAGAAATTGATTAGCGCTTTGGTCAAAGGATGCTGCATTCGCAGAGCTCCAAAATAATCCGCAGGCAACACTGAGCAGAATAGCTGTTAAAAACTGTTTCATGGGGGTCTCTCCTTAGTTATGGACCTAATACTTCTACGAATTTAATACTTTCAGAGTCTAT
>DAISKI010000065.1:1384-5399 GCA_036821065.1 Polynucleobacter sp.
TCATTGGAATCCTCATATTTTGAATGCTAATGTTAATAACAAAATATTACCGAGTAAAGTACAACATATTTGCTGCATCATCAAAAAATTTATTGATTTTAGGTTCGCTCACCCAGCTATCTAAAGGGGTATTTAGTGCTGTATTTTTAAATGCTCTGAAATAAGAGCTATCCCTATCAAGAGCAAATAAAGTGTCATCGAGATTGGTATCACTAGTACTCGTGATTTGCTGATATAGCTTGAGAGCCTTGTATACACTTTTCTCTCGGGGGGATAGATTTTCATCCTTATCACTTGAAGACGCCCGCTTCATCGCATCTTCGCTTGACTCTATTCGTCTAGGAGTAACTAATACGATCACATTTTCTGAATAAAGTGAATTTTGTTTTTGATTGAAGAAATACTGAATAATCGGAATGTCTTGTAGAACAGGCACTCCATCTGAGCTGCCAGATATCTGACGAGAAGCTAGACCATCTAGAATCAATGTTTCGCCATATTTAATTCTGACGTTCGCTGTAACCGCATGTTGGTCGCTCGAAATGCCCGCATTAAATCCACCTTGCGCCTTTGTGCCAGAAATATATGAACGGGAAACTTTCACAGCTAACATCATGGATTCTTCGTCAACGAAGGTTGGCGTCACCGAGAGACTAACACCAGTTGGGATGTTGGTTACTTGCGCCCCGGATACTCCACCACCATTCAATCCAGCAGTAATGACAGAGCCTGAGTAGAAGGTTGAAGGAATTCGATCTAACGCAGTTAATGTTGGTCGCGCGATTACCTGAGAATTGGTAGTTGTTGAATTGGCAATATTCAAACTGTAACTAACCAAACCGGAGACGCTATTAATTGCTGCACTCGTTGCTGTACCAATACCAAAAACACTATTTTGGACGACCCCGCTAACGCTTGCTCCACCGGATGAGCCTGTTGTACTAAAACTTTGCGCACCGGCAAAAGCCGTGAGGCCGCTAAGCAAATTGATTCCATACGAGCTACCTTGAGAATCAACGGTCCGTATTAATACAGCATCAATCGTTGCCATTTGAGGTGGTTTTTTATTAGTACAGGGACTTGGTAACGGCTCTAAGTAGAGAGTTTGATCACCACTGGTGCCGCCCACCGGAACCCCATAGCTACCACCGGGCGCCTTTCCTAGTCCAGGCTTGGTGTCACAATCAAACCAACGTTGCTGCTGATTTTGCATTGAAACTGCTGAGTAGGTACCACCTCCACCACCTGAGGTGGTGGAGGATTTGGCAGTTTGTGTTGAGCCAGTAGCTACCCCTGAGGATCCCGAAGTTCCCGATGATCCTCCCGATGAAGTATCTCCAGAAGAGTCATCGCTACTATTTTGACTGGCATTGTAGGCCCCAGCAAAACCAGCATCTCTACTGGAGGTTTGTCCTGAAGATGAAGTTGAGGAGCCATCGTTGCGCCCGCTATTGTTGGCTGCCCCAGTATTTCTATTCGCCCCACCCCTATTATCCGAATTAGGTCCACCAGCAACCTTGATCATCTTTCCCTGCTCTTTTTTTGTGGGCCCCAGACTTGCTGGATTCTGATCTGAATCTAGATTCGCCGATTTGAGGCTACTTAACTGGGTGCTGATATAAGCTACTTGCTGCTTTAATTGCGTAATCTCTTTAGGATTATCGGCATTCACTTTGGCGTATGCTGATAAGGCCTGATCTGCCTCGGAAGACTTTCCAACGGCGGCATACATCAAAACCATCAGTCGTAACTTATCTGCATCAGTTGTGTTCAGTTTTTTTAAACTGTCCCCAGCCCACAGAGCGGTCTTAAAATCTTTTTGCCATAAAGAGGACTGCAAAAGACCAAAGAGCGCATCCTGATTTGATGGGCTAATCGAATAAGCACGAATAAAATCTCTACTAGCTTTAGCGTACTCTCCAGAATCGATATGAAGACGACCCATTTGAATAATAGGCAAGGTGTCAGATCTATCTAGAGACTCAGAGAGTGAGTAAGCAGTTTCAGCAAGTTCCTTGCTATCAGGCGTGTTATTTAAATACTGCAGGTGATAAGTAATCCCATTCAATAAGTGCAAAGTAGAACTATTGGGGCTTACCTTGACAGCAGCGCTGAATACTTTTTGAGCATTTTCATAATTCCCCTCTCGTAAGTACTCAATCCCCTGCTTTACTAATTCATGAGTGACATTCTGCTTAGGAGGTGCAATTTTTTGATCGAGCGAGCTTGAACCAAACCCGCCAGCTGTATTCGTGCGACTAGTCCCCGTTCCTGCGCAACCCGCAAGGATTAGCAAGGTCAATGCCAACGAGGATATTTTTAATATTTTCAAATCTGGGATCGAATTAGGCTTAAAAAACAGGGGTGTAGCTGATGAAGCCTCCCAATATTAGAGGGTATTTATTAAAAAGCAAAGTATTTTGCTACTCTAAAGTGCTAAAAAACCGGTTTTGCGTATGCATAAGCTAAAAATTGAGCCTTATCAATCCAATCTATACTCTGCCTGTTGCAATAACTCCAAATAACAATACCAATGACTATTTTTAAGACGATCTTCCTTGTGGCGGTCTTTATTAGCACTAGCCTTTTTTTGAGTGCTGCCCAAGCCCAAACTTCCGGGGGCGCCCCAACTACTGAGCAAATTATCCAGAGTCTCGAAAAATCTGGCGCCTTGGATCGGGCTATTGATAGAGGAATTGAGCGATACAGACAAAAACAACTGAATGCTGCAAAAGTTAGACAAGAAAAAGAGGATGCTGAAAAAGCAGCTTTGGCAAAAAATGCTCGGGCTGTAGACATAAAGAATGACTTCATTTATGGCAAGCCAGACGCCATCATCTCCATCATTGAATACTCCGACTTTGAATGCCCATTTTGTAAACAGTTTGGGGATATCCCGATGCAAGTCGTTGATGCTATGCCTAACCAAGTGAATTTAGTCTGGCGCAATTTCCCCCTACCCTTTCATGACCCAGTAGCAAGCAAAGAAGCAATAGCTGCAGTTTGTGCGGCACAACAAGGTGGTAATGACGCATTCTGGAAATTTGCTAGAAGTATTTTCGAAAGCACGCGCTCAAATGGCCAAGGCATGCCAGCTGAAAAAGGATCTGATGCTATTGAGACCCTTGCTAAGAAACAGGGAATGCAAATGGAGCAATTTAATACTTGTATTAATTCTGAGGCTGTTAAGAAACAAGTTCAAGCAGATTTGGAAGATGGCGCCAATGCGGGCATCAACGGAACTCCAGGCATTATTTTAATCAATCACAAAACTGGTAGATTTAATGTTCTAGCTGGAGCCGTACCAGCTGAAGTCCTAAAACAAGAAGTGAGCAATCTACTAAGAAATAAGCAATAGCGCTCAGGTTGATGTCACCACCTACCGGGAATGGTGACATTGAAGTTTTTGAGACGCATCTCTCCGTGCTGATAGTTAACTGCCATTTGCCCGCCAGCGCCAAAGCGTGTGTCTGTAATCTGATTGCTCACCCCATTTAAGGTAACAGATATTTTTGAACCAATTGCACTAACTTGTATGTGATTCCACTGATTGGTCACTCTCGTTGGGCTTACTTTATTAATAGTAACAATTGAACCTGCACCTTGATTGGCTTGGTTTGATAATGCAATTTCAAATGCTGTCTCTGAATTAATTACATTAGGATTTGAGCATCGAATAAATATGGATGCCTGGCTATTCTCTGAAACCCAGTAATCAAAATCAATCTGGTAGTCAGGCTGGGCAAGCTTACTGACTAACATGCCACTCCCCTGGTTCACTGTAATTTGATTATTGCTGACTTGCCAAGCAGCATTGCCCATTTGAGTCCATGCTGATAAATCTGCACCATTGAACATCGGAAAAGATGAGCCAATTTTGGTCAAAATAGCCTGGGAAAAGGATGGCGAGCACAAGCCAAGCAGTATGCCCAAGGCACATAACTGGATGAATTGAAGTCTTATTTTCCACATGATGAATTTATTATTAACTAAATTTGTCGGTTTACCCGACAAA
>DAISKI010000066.1:0-5396 GCA_036821065.1 Polynucleobacter sp.
AGTGGTGAATTAGCCCAAATCGTAAAGTGAATATCTAATGCCCGCTTTGTATTCCACTTCAATTCAATCTTTACCACTGCTCTCAAAGGGCAAGGTACGTGATGTTTATGCGGTCGGTGATGACAAGTTGCTCATGATTACGACTGATCGTTTATCGGCATTTGATGTGGTGATGGGGCAGCCCATTCCCGAAAAGGGTGTTGTGCTGAATCAAATGGCTAATTTTTGGTTCGACAAGTTAGCGTCAGTTATTCCAAATCATCTGACAGGTATCGATCCAGAATCGGTTGTATCTGCAGATGAGCTTGAACAAGTTCGAGGTCGCGCTGTTGTTGCTAAGCGTCTTAAACCCATCTTGGTGGAGGCGGTGGTTCGCGGCTATTTGGCTGGCAGTGGCTGGAAAGACTATCAAGAGACAGGCAAAGTATGCGGCATTACATTGCCTGAAGGTTTGGAGAATGCACAAAAGCTTCCTGAGCCTATTTTTACCCCAGCTGCTAAAGCGGAGCTAGGTGAGCACGATGAAAATATTTCTTTTGAACAAGTCATTGCTCTGATTGGGGAGAAGCTTGCGAAGCAAATTCGCGACGTTAGTATTTGTTTATATAAAGAGGCATCTGAATATGCTGCAAGTCGTGGCATCATCATTGCAGATACCAAGTTCGAGTTTGGACTTGATGCAGAAGGCCAGCTGGTTCTTATGGATGAAATTCTGACTGCTGATTCTTCTCGGTTTTGGCCTGCTGAAACCTATCATGTAGGCTCAAATCCTCCTTCCTATGACAAGCAGTTTGTCCGAGATTGGCTCGAGACTGTTCGGGTTGATGGAAAAGCTTGGTCTAAGAGCCCCCCAGCCCCTGAGTTACCTGCAGCAGTGATTGAACAAACAGCCCTCAAATACCGTGAGGCTCTGGCGCGCCTGACTCAGGCAGGCTAAGTTCATCTAGCAAAATCGCCTAAAAGGCTGGGATAATAGAGCCTTATTCAAGAAATTAGCTGCGGAGAAGTAAATGAGTGAGAAGTCGGGCAAAAAGCCAGTGGTCGGAATCGTAATGGGATCCAATTCAGATTGGGATACGATGCAACACGCTGCTCAAATGCTAGATTCATTCGGTATCGCTCACGAAGCCAAAGTCTTATCTGCGCATCGCATGCCCGACGATATGTTCCAGTATGCAGAGCAGGCCCGTAAGAATGGCTTACAGGCCATTATTGCTGGTGCTGGCGGAGCTGCTCATTTACCAGGCATGTTGGCTTCAAAGACGATTGTGCCTGTTTATGGTGTTCCAGTAGCCAGTAAATATCTACGCGGTGAAGACTCTCTCTTCTCAATAGTACAGATGCCTAAAGGTATTCCTGTTGCCACTTTTGCCATTGGAGAGGCTGGAGCTGCGAATGCTGCTTTACATGTGATTGCTAATCTAGCAATTTCGGATCCAGGCCTAGCAGATCAGTTAGAGGCTTTTCGCGCTAAGCAATCTGAAACTGCGCGTTCAATGAATCTTCCAGGGTATTAAGATGGCCCTGCATTTAGAGCCTGTATTACCAGGCTCCTATCTAGGCATTTTAGGTGGCGGTCAACTCGGCCGGATGTTTACACAAGCTGCTCAAGCGATGGGATACAAAGTCTGTGTATTAGATCCGGACGCCGATAGTCCTGCTGGATCGATTGCAGAAAAATTTATTCATGCCGACTATGAAGATATAAAGGCGCTAAAAGAAATGGCCTCACTCTGTGCCTCTGTCAGCACCGAGTTTGAAAATGTTCCCGCTCAAGCCTTAGACCAACTTGAATCGCTTGGCGTCTTTGTTGCACCTAGAAGTGGATGCGTGTCTTTGGCACAAAACCGTATTGCTGAGAAAAAATTCTTAGCGACCTGGAAATCTGAGACCCATATCGGTCCAGCACCTCACTTTGTGATTGAACACGACGTTGATATTGCTCATATGCCTACAGATTTATTACCAGGAATTTTGAAAACTGCCAGGATGGGTTATGACGGCAAAGGTCAAATCACCGTTCAAAACAGGGAAGAGCTTAGCGCGGCTTGGAATCAATTTGCACGCGTTCCCTGTGTATTAGAAAAGCGTATGGATTTAGATTTTGAGGTTTCTGCTCTTGCTGTGCGAGCTTATGACGATACCGTCGTTGTTTATCCTGTTTCACAAAATATTCATCGTGATGGCATTTTGCATACCTCTTCAGTTCCAGCACCATCACTGCAGCCCGAGCAGGAAAAGAAAATTATTCAGGCTGCCAAAGCGCTAATTCGAAAAATTGATTACGTTGGGGTTTTGTGCATTGAGTTCTTCGTGTTGAAGAGTGGTGAAATCATCGCGAATGAAATTGCACCTCGCCCACATAATTCCGGGCACTACACGATGGACGCTTGCATTAGTAGCCAATTCGAACAGCAGGTTAGAACTATGGCGCGCCTTCCATTGGGTGATACTCGATTGCTAGCGCCGGTTTCTATGCTCAATTTACTTGGTGATCTTTGGTTTGAGGGTAGTGACGATCAGGCAAAAGAGCCAGCGTGGAACAAGGTACTAGCTCACTCTGATGCTAAATTGCATCTGTATGGCAAGGCAGTGCCTCGTATTGGTAGAAAAATGGGACACGTCAATTGTCTAGGTGAGAACTTGGATGCCGCTAGGACAACATGCGCTGCGGTTGCTTCAGAATTAGGAATTGAGCCATAGGCAATGCCTAACAACATTCCCTCATTGCAATCTTCAGTGGTTATCAGCGAAGCAGCGCAAACCCTGCGAGACGGTGGTTTGGTCGCTTTTCCAACCGAGACGGTCTATGGTTTGGGCGCTGATGCGAGTAACCCCGACGCTGTGAAGAAAATCTTCTCCACTAAAGGGCGCCCATCTAACCACCCTTTGATTGTTCATGTTGCAGCCCCAGATCGCTTTGATCAAACTGAAGTTGATTGGAGTGCAGTATTAAGCCCATGGGTTCGGGATCTATCAGAACAAGCGTTGGAGCTGATTCAAGCTTTTTGGCCAGGTCCTCTAACTCTAGTTTTTAAGAAAGATAAGAGCGTTCTATCCGAAGTTACTGGGGGTCAAGATACGGTAGCAATTCGAGCGCCAGCCCACCCCATTGCGCAAGCTTTATTACGGAAATTCAAGGGCGGAGTCGTTGCACCCTCGGCAAATCGTTTTGGCAAAATCTCTCCAACGAATGCTGCCGATGTCCGCAGTGAATTTGAGGGCGCCCTTGATTTGATGATTTTGGATGGAGGAGACTGCGAAGTCGGGATTGAATCGACTATTCTGGACTTATCCTCGGGGGGCTCACCAGTCCTTTTGAGGCCCGGCGCAATTACGCCTTCTGAAATTCTCACTAAGACGGGTATTCAGGTCTTAAAGCCTGGAGAGCGCAATACTATTGGCCATGAGTCTTTGCCTCGGGTATCAGGTAGCTTGCGTGCACACTATGCACCTAATACCCCCTTGAAAATGTATTCCCCTGGACAAGTGCTGGATGCGCTCACAGAATTTCCTGATATTAAATCTCGGGTTGCAGTAGCTGTTTGGGATTCAGAATCTTCTCTAGGCTTAGAAGATCACCCCTCTATTGATGTCGAAGAGATTTCAATCTCAAGTAATCCACGTCATTTCGCTAATCGCTTATATAGAACTTTAAGAGATCTAGATGAGCAGGGTTGGGATCTAATCCTCATCCCAGAACCACCTCCAGGGGAGGAGTGGGATGGTGTTAGAGATCGACTTCAGCGCGCTTGCTTTGGCTCTGGACCATCCTCCAGTAGCCAGGTAAGTAACTGATCCTGAGCCTCAAGACCTCTATTGGCGTTCGGGTGATTAATAAATGAAGTCACCGCATACATTTTCCCGGATTTACTAATCACGTATCCTGAAATTGAGCGCACATCAGAAAGTGAGCCGGTCTTGATGCGAGCCTCAGGTTTTTTTTGAAGATGCAGAAATTTACGCAATTGAACGAGTAGGCGATTTTTCATAGTGCCGTCTACTCCGGCAATAGGTAGACTGTTATACAAAACATCCCCTGTCGGGAGAGTGCGAGCGAGTACCAAGAGCTGGTTCATATGTTCTGGAGAAATGGCCTCATTTCTCGAGAGCCCGGCACCGTTTTCAATCACTAACTCTGGAAAATGGAGCCCCATCTTTTTTAGCCAACCTCGAATCACTGCATCACCATTCTCTACGCTGGCAGGCTTACCCATTTTCTCTAGGGCAAGGGTGAGCAAGACTTGTCTGGCCATCACGTTATTCGAAAACTTATTGATGTCCTGAACATCATCAGCAAGTTTAATGCCTTCAAATTGAAGTAATGGTCTAGCAGAGAGGGGCACTATACCCTCTTGTCCATTGGGGGCTCTCGACCATTTGCCACCCGCAAGTTCCCATGCAGCTGAAAACCCTTTGGTTAAAAAGGTGTTGGCATCAATGGCGACGACGTTATAGCTAGCATTATTGCAACCGGAGGGAAACTTACCACTAAAACTAGCTAGTAGATTTATATCACCAATATTCTCTTGATGGTTGTTACTCAAGTCAAAAGAAATTTCTTTTTTCCAATTATCACAATATTGATTTACTACTCTGAGTTGATTATTGATCGTGAATTGAGATAGTGCCGGTGTGTAGGTAATATCAATAAAATCTGCAGTGCGAGATTTACTTAGATTGAATGACAAAGTCCTAAAGGAATAGAGCAGGGGATCGGGTGAGACGTTATAAGCACGAGATTCCTCCCCATCAATTGACGATTGCTCCATGACGCTTTTAGCATAGGCACTTCGATCAAATATCAGATTGCCATCAATCTTTTGGATGCCCAGATTCTGGAGTGCCTGCATCATCTTAGCCAGTTCTTCTGGGATCAGCTTTGGATCACCTCTACCTTGCAGATAGAGGTTCCCTTTTAAAACGCCTCGATGAATTACTCCATCTGTGAAGACATTAGTACGCCAACGATAATCCGGCCCTAATACTTCTAAACTGGTTAGCGTTGTTAAGAGCTTCATCGTAGAAGCAGGATTCATTGGCTTGCTAGCGTTCCAATCTAAGACCACTCTAGACTCAGTTTTTCCGGCCCCAGATTTTATAATCTCTGCGACTGAGATGCCCATTGCTTCGGGAGGAATTTGATTCTTTTCTAGGCTAGTTAAAATAGCATTCGGTAGCTGATAGGGGGTACTATCCGACGCAGCTTGAACAAGCTGACATATGAAACATAGAGCAAACAGGCGAAGTAAACCAAGTAAAGACATCCCTAAATCCTGAGCGTAATTTAGGATCCATTAAAACATTAATTTTTAGTATCTAACGCGAATTTACTTTTATATCTCTCAATGAGTAAATTCTGCTCTTCTAGCAAGTCAATTAAGCGTGAAATTCTG
>DAISKI010000067.1:0-5246 GCA_036821065.1 Polynucleobacter sp.
TTTTGAATGAAAATCCGCTCTGGAAGCATTGTTTCGAGGGTATTTTGAGCATCTTTGAGGTTGTAAAGGGGGATGCTCATGTCGACGTGATGGGCCGTATGTTCCATGATGTGGTGCATCAGGGCGCCCCACAACCAGCCAAAAGTCAGGTGGACAGTAGTCGATACGAAAGGCTGGGCACGTAACCACTCTGATTTTTTGTCATACCAAGAAACAGATGGGTGGGTATGGTGAACATATACGACAAAACCAATCATGCCGTTCCAAAATAAGAATGGCAGAGCAAAGCCGGTAATCAGCCCGATCCAAATAGATTGACCCGTTGCCAAGGCTCCAGCAATCAAGCAGCCAATCCAAATAATGGCAAAGGCAGTAACCAAGAGATTGTCTTTAAGAAAGATAGGACGATCACCGGGTTTATTTTGGGCATTTGGGAAATACTCGCGTCTCCACCAAATCTCGATCAGATAGTAAAAGACTGGGCCCCAACCGCTGCGGTAGAGGCGCTCAAGCGTTTTACGCCAGGCTGGCAAAGCATCAAATTCTGCCTTAGATAAGGGCGCCCAGACAAAGTCGAAACCTTTTAAATTGGTTTGACCATGGTGCACCACGTTATGCCCTACATCCCATAAACTATAAGGGGTTAGAGATGGCAAGAAGGCAATACGACCAAGGACCTTATTGAGTTCGCGATTGGGTGTAAAGCTTTGGTGGCATGCATCATGCCCAAGAATAAAAATACGACCAGTTACAAAACCAGCAATTAAGCCCAAGGCAATTTTCACAGCAATATTTTCAATAAAAATAGTGCCTGCGATACAGCCGAGCCACAAAGAGGCATCAATCAACAATAGACCAAGTGCACGGCCTACTTGGCCTTGCGCCATATGAGCAAGCCAGCCGCGAATAATTTTTCGGTGTGGTAATGGCTCATTAGGAGCCAAAGGAGCCATGTTTTGGTCAGAAAGAGAGGGGTTTAGGTGATTAGACACGTTAATATTCAATAGAAATCAGTTATTTAGATCCAAATGATAGTGGTTTTTGAGTTTTCACGTGTGACGCTGATCAAAAATCCCCTGCTTTGGCGCGCCCGGCAGGAATCGAACCTGCGACCCTTGGCTTCGGAGGCCAATACTCTATCCACTGAGCTACGGGCGCCATGTGAAACCCTGCATTTGGCCACCCTTGTATTGTAAGTGCCTAAGGCAAAAAGCACTCGTTATAATCGCATCTGAACATTCCTTAAACCCATAAAACTACAAAAGTCCTATGAGCAACGAGCACGGCAATCTGATTAAGTCTCCAAAACAACTCATCACCGTCGTGTTTGCAAGCTTTTTTGTGCCATTGATTGTGATTTTATTGTTGATGGTTTACGTCAATAACGGTAAGCGCATTGATAGTGGCAAGTCTGCTGATGAAATTATCAAGCCAGTTGGCCAGCTGAATGTTCAGGATGCCAATCCTCCGACAGAAGCCAAGACTGGCGGCTAAAAAATTACCCGGCTAACACTATTCATGAAACTGATAAAGCTGACAATTGGTCGGCTTTATTTTTTTGTATCCCCTGCTTTGGAATCGATGGCTGCTTGATAAGCCTCTTTTTTAGAGACTGGAAGGGTTTGGGACAGAACTGCAGCAATTTCTTTGCTACCTAAGTATGGTTTGAGCGCATTAACCCAGAGACTTAATAAGTCATCCGAGACCAAATCTTTACTGTTGCTTCGACCCGCTACCATAACAACAAACTCACCTTTGAGGCTTGATGAATGAGTTAGCCATTCTGGTATATCAGCAGCTCTAATGAAGCTAATTTGCTCAAATTTTTTAGTTAATTCTCGACCGATCATGAGTTCGCGCTCTGGCTCAAGAGCTTGACCAATGATTTTCAAGGTATCTTGAATATGGTGAGGCGACTCAAAAAAGATGCTGGCTTGCATACTTTTTTGTATTTGAATTAACAGAGCGTCACGCTCTTTAGCTTTATTTGGCCAGAAGCCTAAAAATTGGAAGCGCCCTTCTGCTGCAGTCAATACTGAGCCGCCTACAGATACTGCAGCTGCAACCGCGCTAGCGCCAGGGATGGGGATCACCCGAAAGCCAGCTGCGTGGACCGCTTGGACTAAGCGGGCACCAGGATCGGACACGCCTGGCGTTCCTGCATCCGATATGTAAGCCCACCTTTCATGATTGGCAAGATGCCGAATGACGGTTTGAGCGCCAGCCATTTCATTGTGTTCATGCAGGGCGAGACATTTTTTATGAATACCAAATTGTTGAAGGAGTGCAACGCTATGACGAGTATCTTCACAGGCAATTCCTTCAACCATTTTTAAGATATGCAAGGCGCGTAAGGTAATGTCGCCGAGGTTGCCGATTGGTGTTGCGACCACGTACAGCGCTCCAGCGGGCAAATCTTGTTGCTTCAGAAAGTCAAAAGAATCCAGTTCCATAGATATTTTTTGCAAATAAGCCTTTAATAGATGAGAGCATACGTGGGTTTTGAATAGGCGACCATGAATGTCAATTTCAACGCAAATTGGGTCATAATATTGCTATGGATAAAAATATAATCGAGCGCTTACGTCAAAGAGCCTCTCAACATTTTTTAGACAGCATTGCCGTTAAACAAGAGGCTGAAAAAATTCTGCCAGCCGCTGTTGCCGAGGGTGTTATTGCCATGACGGATTGTTTGCGAAGCGGAGGCAAAGTGATGGCCTGTGGCAATGGTGGTTCTGCTGCAGATGCTCAGCATTTTGCAGCCGAGTTGATTGGCCGTTTTGAGCGCGAGCGTCAAGAGCTTGCTGCGATTGCATTAACCACTGATAGCTCAATTCTGACAGCCGTTGGAAATGATTACAGTTACGACGAAGTGTTTAGCAAGCAAGTACGTGGATTAGGTAAACCCGGCGATATCCTTTTAGGAATTTCTACATCAGGTAATTCCAAGAATGTCGTCAAAGCAATTGAAGCCGCTAAAAAATTAGGCATGAAAATAATCGCATTGACTGGTAACGGCGGCGGAAAAATTGCCGCCCTGCTAGACAGTGGCGATATTCATCTCTGCGCGCCCTCCACTCGCACTGCCCGTATTCAAGAAACCCATTTAGTTTTATTGCATAGCTTGTGCGATGGTGTTGATCATTTGATGCTTGATTAAATCCACTCTTTAGAAAGTGAAAATGCAAACTCAGTCCCGCGGTAAATTACTTGTCATTGGAGTATTGCTTTCATTCTTATCGGGGTGTGGAGTTTTGGCTGTAGGCGGAGTTGCCGCAACAGCTTCTGTCATGGCCGATCGTCGCAGTCCTGGTGTTCAGGCAATTGATAAAGGATTAGAGCTAGAGGCAGATAGCGCACTTTCAAAACGCTTCGGAAGCTCAGCGCACATCAACGTGAACTCTTTCAATCAGAAAGTATTGCTTACCGGTGAAGTAAAAAATGATGAGATTAAGAATCAAGCTGCTGAGTACGTTAAGAGTTTGAAAAATGTGCGCTCAGTATTTAATCAATTAATTATTGGGCCAAATAGTTCGTATGCTGCTCGCGCAAACGATTCCTATTTAGACTCCAAAGTGAAGACTCAAATGATCTTTACAGAGAAACTTCCATCTAACTCAATGGATATTGTGGTCGAGGCTGATAACGTTTATATGTTGGGCATCCTGACTCAGAGCGAAGCAGATCTGGCTAAAAAAGTAGCTAGCAATACTAATGGCGTCAAGGAAGTATTTGCATTCTTTGACATCATTTCTGATGCCGAGAAAGCCCGCCTAGAAAAATTGGGTAAAGCTGAAGAGACCCAGCCAACAAGTCCTTCAAAGTTTCAGTAGCATTCATTTATAGCCAATGAAATTAGTGCGAGCCTGCGCTAAGGCAATTTTCTGTTCGTTTGTTTTTTGTTCCTTATGTATCGTCCAAGTACATGCAAGTCCAGATAATGAAAAGGCTTTCGCCTTAGCGAAACAAAATGCGTGTCTGGGTTGTCATGCTATCAATAAAAAAATTGTAGGACCAAGCTATCAAGATGTTGCCAAGAAATATCAAGGCGATAATAAGGCGTTGGCATATTTGAAAAATAAAATTCGTAATGGAGGTGCAGGAGCTTGGGGTGTTGTGCCAATGCCTGCAAATGCTAAATTAAGTGATGCAGAATTATCGCTTTTGAGCGCTTGGATATTACAAGGCGCTCCTCAATCCAATTGAATTAGAGTGCGGCAGTTCTACGACCCAAGAACCAGCACCAAGCATCGCTACTATTTTTCAAGTTTGATTTTAAAGCGTAATCGAAGTCACCCCATTGCTTATTAGCAACTTCCTTTACAAGCGTTGCAGGAGTCGCCGGTGCAAGTTTGAGATAGGCATCAGCATCGCCATATGCAAACTCAACACGCATACCAACTTTTTGTGCAAGCCGCATCATCGATGTATTGTTTGCTAAGCAATGCACATATAAAGTTTCTACGCGAGTATTGCGTGAATGCACTGCTGCTCTCTCAAGCAGGGCAGAACCAACGCCTTGATGTCGAGCACTTTCCAGAACAGATACACCAAACTCTGCAGCAAGAGCTTGCATTTTTAGTTTTGGTAAGTAAGCTAAATGCGCAAGCCCAATAATCTTTAGATCTGCATCAAAGACCGCAAAAATTGCATCTTTATTGAAGTCAAGGCTCGCAACATAATGCTCTATGACTTCGTTGGGTGTTTGAGTACCAAAGCGAAGTCGACGATCTTCATCCTCAAGTTGCAAAAAATGCTCAAGTATTGCTGCTCGATGGCCAGCATGTAGCTCGCGAACCGGAACCAGTTTGCCAGCGTTTTGGATGCGCGGCATCAGACTAGATTTGTTTTGCATAATTACACTCTAGCAGGCTTTGGGGAAAATTTCAGGGTTTTCCCTAATAAACCACTAAAAATAATGCAAAATTTACTGGTTTTATTGCCTGCATATCCAGATCGATGGGAGAAAAAATTCCGAAAATTGGTAATTTCTGAAGTGGGCCTGAATTTTTCTAAAAAAAGCTGATTTCTTTTATTTTTCTATATGACTGATTTTGAAGCCTTTTCTGCTGCAAGCCCCAAAAAATAGCGTTTTCATAGGAAAAAGACTACGGAAGGTGTTGACAACCCTCTCAGGGTATGTCATAGTCTCGCTTCTTCGCTGGAAGTTTTTGAAAAACGTTCCAGCCCTTCTTTAAAAATTAGTCAACCGATAATTGTGGGTACTAAGTGAAAGCATCCAGTCC
>DAISKI010000068.1:0-5166 GCA_036821065.1 Polynucleobacter sp.
AAAGAGGCAACACTATGAAAATCATGATCATCACCGATGCATGGGATCCGCAGGTTAATGGCGTTGTCAGAACCCTCAAACAAACTCGAGCCGAACTCATTGGCATGGGTCACGAAGTCGAAATGATCACCCCCAATGATTTCAAGACCATCCCTTGCCCTACTTACCCAGATATCTCTTTGTCTTTGTTCCCAGGCAAGACTGTAGCCAAAAAGATTAAAGAGTTCGCACCCGATGCGATGCATATTGCAACCGAAGGTCCTTTAGGTTTATCGGCTCGTGCTTATGCAGTCAAAAACAAATTGCCCCTCTCTACTGCGTATCACACCCGCTTCCCAGAATATGTAAAGGCCCGAACTGGTATTCCGCTTGGTCTCACTTATGCGTTCTTGCGCTGGTTCCACAAGCCTTCTATGGCAGTGATGGCGCCAACGGTTGTGGTCAAACAGGATTTAGAAAAGTATGGCTTTACCAATGTGGTGCTCTGGTCTAGAGGTGTTGATCTAGATATCTTCAAGATGCAAGACTCCAAAAAGCTCAATAGTGCCCACCCGATCTTTTTATATGTTGGTCGTGTAGCTGTTGAGAAGAATATCAATGCCTTCTTAGAAATCGATCTACCCGGCTCTAAATGGGTGGTTGGTGATGGCCCTGCCATGGAGGGCATCAAGCAAAAGTATCCTGAAGTGAACTACCTCGGCGTTCTCAATCAATATGAATTGGCTGAAGTCTATGCAGCAGCCGATGTGTTTGTTTTCCCTAGCAAGACGGATACCTTCGGCTTGGTGTTGCTAGAAGCCATGGCTTGTGGCACTCCAGTGGCAGCCTATCCCGTTACTGGCCCAATTGATGTGTTGGGCGACTCACCAGCTGGCGCGATGAATGAAGACTTGCGTGAGGCTTGTATGCAAGCTTTAACTATTCCTCGTGAAGTAGCGCGTGCCCATGCCGAGAAGTTCTCATGGCGGGCTGCTTCTGAGCAATTTGCACGTCACCTCAAACCCGTGCCTTCAACCGAAGTGCATGTGACTGCGCTTGCTTGAGTGGATCACTCGCCAGCGTTTTCACTCTCTATTTTTAAGGGTTTGCTTTGAGTAACTATCACATCGATCAAAACCCCCACAAGGGCAATAAAGGTCTCACCAGAGCTTGGCATGCTGCCAAGAACTCCTGGTGTGGCGTGGTTTATGCCTTCAAAGAAGAAAGTGCTTTTAGGCAAGAGTTAACGCTGTTGATTATTTGCGCTCCAATCGCCCTCTTTTTAGATGTCAGCATTCTGGAAAAAGTAGCTCTGATCTGCTCCATCATCATGGTCTTGGTTGTTGAATTACTTAATTCCAGTGTTGAAGCAGCAATTGATCGGATTTCCTTTGAACACCACGATTTATCCAAAAGAGCGAAGGATTTTGGGTCAGCAGCAGTCATGCTAGCCCTTTTAGTCGCTGTTTTGATCTGGATAGCGGTCTGCGGTCCTCTTGTAGCAAAACTGTAATAAAACCGTAATACGATTTCATTTACTAATCGATCAAGGTCTACCCCATGTCAGACATCCCAAACCCTCTCGCGGCCTTTGATATCTTCAACTCCCGTTTTGAAGATATGCCTAAGAAATTCAGTAAGTTACGCCCCTTAAAGAAACTGTTTTCTAAGAAGATTGCCAAGAAACTCTTTGGCAAGAAGTTCGCTCTCAAGCCCCGTGCTTTGACCCCAGTGACTCAAGATCATGTTGTTGCCAAGCCTGCTAGTAAGCCTAAGCGCCCTGCTTTCCAGATCACTTGGGCAAGCACCCCAAATGAAGTCAAAGAAGCTCAAAGATTGCGTTTCAAGGTATTTGCTGAGGAGATGGGTGCAAACCTAGCTCAGAACAATGAAGGTCTTGATGTCGATGAATTCGATGCCTATTGCGACCATTTATTGATCCGCGACCAAGAGACTTTAAAAGTGGTTGGCACCTATCGCGTTTTGCCTCCCCATAAAGCCCAAGAAATTGGTCGCCTGTATTCCGATTCTGAGTTTGACCTGACTCGCCTGAACCACTTACGTCCAAAGATGGTTGAATTGGGTCGCTCTTGTGTTCATGCTGACTATCGCTCTGGCGCTGTCATCATGGCCCTGTGGAGTGGTCTCGCCCAGTACATGCAAAAACACAACTATGAAATCATGCTCGGTTGCGCCAGTATCCCGATGGCCGATGGTGGTCACTTTGCAGCCAGCTTATATAACTCGCTCTCGGAAGAGCAAATGGCTCCAACTGAGAACCATGCTTTCCCACGCCTACCTTTGCCTTTAGACAAACTAAATGGTGGCCTGGACGTTGAGCCACCTCCACTGATCAAAGGTTATTTGAAGTTAGGTGCGAAGATTTGTAGCGCTCCAGCTTGGGATCCTGATTTCAATACCGCTGACCTCTTAACAATGTTGCGTCTCTCCGAAATCAATCCGCGTTACGCAAAGCATTTCTTGAACGTTTAGTTCTTTTAGTAAAGAGTAGGTCTTACTTTAGGCCTACTTTATAAGTGCGGCCGATGCGTTCCCATTCGGCCGCTTCTTTTTGTAAGCTAAATTCAGTCAAGGGATGTGCATCCGCCCATTCTCTAGACAAGCTCACTAAATATGAACCATCATCTTCCGAGACTTTTACCTTAGGGAGATTGGCATCACTTCTACCCCGGCAAAGTACTTGGGCTAAGCGCAAACAAAACAGCATACGCCAATCCTGAAAGCCTGCATTGGTAGCCAGCTTGCCTAACTTACCAGCATGACCGATGAGTAAAGCAGCTAAGCGCGCCTGATCATTCTTTGAGAAACCAGGCATATCGGCATTACCTGCGATGTAGGCAGAATGCTTGTGATAGCCGTTATGCGAGATTGATAAACCAATCTCATGTAAATTGGCTGCCCACTGTAAGAGTGCAATATTTTCTGCACGACTCTCTGAATCTGGTTTAGGTAACTGGTCTAAAAATTCTGCGGCTAGGTTACCAACCCGATTTGCCTGGTCTCGATCAACGGTATAGCGTTGCATAAACTGCTCCACCGTAACATAGCGCATATCGTGATGTTGTGAGCGACCTAGTAAGTCATAGAGAACGCCTACTCTCAGTGCCGCATCGGTGACTTCCATCGACTCAATGCCCAACTCATCAAAGACGGCCAACATAATCGCCAGACCACCAGGCCAGACTCCGCGGCGCTCATCCTTAAGACCACCCAGCTGAATATCATTTACATGCTCATATTTAAGCAAATGTTTTTTCATGGCACGCAAACCTTCACGCGTGATTAAGCCGCTGCCAGTATTGACTCGACCCATGGTCAAACCATCACCCTGCCCATTGAAATTATTCTCAGCAATGATGTCGGCCAAAGCACGAGCAGTACCTGATGACCCAATCACTTGTTTCCAACCACTTTTTAGATAGTTTCCAGAAATGACTTGGATTTCACGGCGAGCTGCAAGCTCAGCTTCTTTAAAAGCGTGTGCATCAATATTGCCTCTAGGAAAAAAGCGCATGCTGTGTGATACACAGCCAATGTACAAACTCTCCATCAGCTTGGGTTCATACCCTTTGCCCACGATCAATTCGGTTGAGCCGCCACCGATATCAACGACTAAACGATTACCCTGGACTGCAGAGACCTCATGTGCAGCGCCGATATAAATGAGACGTGCTTCTTCAACACCGGCAATAACCTCAATAGGGAAACCCAATGCATCTTGGGCATCATTGACAAAGTTTTGGGCGTTTTTAGCAACGCGCAAAGTATTCGTGGCAACTGCCCTTACCTTGCTGGGATCAAAACCCCGAATGCGCTCACCAAAGCGCCGAATTGCGGAAAGGCCGCGTTGATAGGCATCGTTACCTAATAATTTATTTTCAGTAAGACCCGCCGCTAAACGCACAGTCTCGCGCAAAGTATCAATCGGTCTAAGTTGAGTACCCGAGGGGGTGTTTACAACCTGGGCTACTAGCATCCGAAAACTATTCGAGCCTAAGTCAACCGCCGCAACGAGATCGTTTGCGCCGGGGGTTAGCTCGACTGGGTTAGCTGCCAAAGGTGTTCCTTAAAGAAATAACCTAACTGAATATGTCTATTTTATGTAAAAACAATGACATATTCATGAAATTACCGCAAAGTCTACTGCATCAGGACTAGGCGGCGAGGTTTTTCTCGGAACTACTGCAGTCGGTATTGCCAAAGCTACAGAAGATGCAGCAATCCCCTGATTTAGGCTTGAGGATGGTACTGCAGGCTTTGCAACGATAAAGATGCATCGAGCCCTCAGGGATCTCTACGGCCTCATGGGCTAAACAGCAAGGACAAGTAATGACAGATACAGTTGGGTCAATTAAAGTATTCACGCATGCAATTCTGACCATCAAATATTGCAGGAATAAGACAGCTACTTTATTTAGATTTACTCGCCTTAGCTTCTGGTTTGGCTACCTCTAAACGCCCTGATTTAACCGCCTTACAAAACAGCTCATAGTCTGCTTGATTCTGTTTTGAGTAGGCCTTAGCAAACCGATACAAAGCTTCGTCCAGCTTCTTGGATTGCCCACAGTAGCCAGAGATTACTGCTGAATCACCTGAGCGCGCATGTCCCAATGCCAAAGCCCAGCCAAATAGGCGCGCGTAATCAGGAAAGTTTTTCAAAGAAACGCCGCCTGGGCCAAACACAATACCGCCCTTCATGTCTCGCAGCTGACGTAAGTAGAAACCTTGCCTACTACCGATTTCATATTCAAGGTCGCCATAGTTCAAAAAGATATCCGGGGCACCTTGTAAAAGTCGCTGGCCAGATACAACCCGTCGACCCATATTTTTGTAAGTTGATTGACCAAGGTACGGCGTGAGTACTGAATGTTGCGCTTCTTTGTACTGCAAAAACAAAGGATCGTTTGGGCCATCACCTTCGAAATAGATCACCATACAATTGGTACCCACGCTACCAACCCCTACCACCTTGCGTGCAAAGTCTTTTAATGAATAACGCTCAAACAATACTTTCTTATCAGCCAGTAAGGTACTGGAATAATTCATCAGGGCGTTATTCACTAAATCAATAACTGGGCGACCTTTAAAGAGAGGAGAAAAGTGCTGAATCAAGGGTGGCTGATTAATAATCTTGCGATCCTTGCCAACCAAAGTAGTTAACTTTTG
>DAISKI010000069.1:0-2610 GCA_036821065.1 Polynucleobacter sp.
ACAGAGCTTAAGCGATGACTAAATACGTTTTTGTCACTGGTGGCGTGGTTTCTTCCTTAGGGAAAGGAATTGCAGCTGCCTCGCTTGCCGCGATTCTTGAATCCCGCGGCCTGAAAGTCACCCTCCTAAAATTAGATCCCTACATCAACGTTGACCCTGGCACGATGAGCCCGTTTCAGCATGGGGAGGTCTTTGTTACTGAAGATGGGGCTGAAACTGATTTGGATTTAGGTCACTATGAGCGCTTCGTATCAGCCAAGATGCGCAAGAGCAACAACTTCACAACCGGTCAAATTTATGAATCGGTGATTCGTAAAGAGCGGCGCGGTGAGTATTTAGGAAAAACAGTTCAGGTTATTCCCCACATTACCAATGAAATTCAGGCCTTTGTAGAGCGTGGTGCACTTGCGAGTCATGAGGGTAAAGCAGATGTTGCCATCTGCGAGATTGGTGGAACAGTGGGTGATATTGAATCACTACCATTCCTAGAGGCTGCAAGGCAGATGAGCTTGCGTTTGCCTGCCCATAGTTGTGCATTTGTCCACCTCACCTTAGTTCCATACATTAGTAGTGCTGGTGAGTTGAAAACCAAACCCACTCAGCACTCTGTCCAGAAGTTGCGCGAGATTGGCATCATGCCAACCGTATTACTCTGCCGTGCAGATCGTCCGATCCCTGAAGATGAAAGGGCGAAGATTTCGCTCTTTTCTAATGTCCGAGAAGAGTCAGTGATATCCGTTTGGGATGTGGATACGATTTATAAGATCCCAGAGATGCTCCACGCACAAAAGATGGATGACTTAATCTGTCGTGAGTTGGATATTCAGGCAAAACCTGCCAATCTTTCTGTTTGGGCCAAGCTGGTATATGAAATGGCTAATCCACAACACGAAGTGACTATTGGCATGGTGGGCAAATATGTTGACCTCACCGAGTCCTACAAGTCATTGATTGAGGCATTGCGTCATGCAGGCATTCATAATCACACCAAAGTCAATATTACCTATATCGATTCAGAGCAAATTGAAGCGAATGGCGTTGACTGCCTAAATAATTTAGACGCCATCTTGGTTCCAGGCGGCTTTGGTAAGCGCGGAACTGAGGGTAAGATTGCAGCGATTCGTTATGCCAGAGAAAATCAGATTCCCTATTTAGGTATCTGCTTAGGAATGCAGCTAGCGGTGATTGAGTTTGCCCGTCACGTCGCCCATATTGAACACGCCAATAGTACTGAATTTGATCCCGATACCAACCATCCGGTGGTTGCTTTGATTACTGAGTGGATGGATCGTGAAGGGCGGGTTGAGAAACGCGGCGATGATTCTGATCTCGGCGGAACCATGCGACTTGGATCACAACGTTGTCCAGTTCTACCCAATACGCTGGCCCATAAGATCTATGGCGCGGAAGTCAATGAGCGCCATCGCCATCGTTACGAAGTGAATAATGTTTATGTTCCACGTCTTGAAAAGTCAGGCCTCATCATTTCCGCTAGAACCCCTAGCGAATCCCTGCCAGAAATGATGGAGCTGCCACAAGCGATGCATCCTTGGTTCTTTGGGGTTCAGTTCCATCCAGAGTTCACCTCAACCCCACGCGATGGTCACCCTCTGTTTCTAGCTTATATCAAGGCAGCGCTAGCTCATCATGATGCTGCTCAAAAAATTGCAGCCTGATGTATATCTACGTAGATCCCAACGCTCAACAGAATATCTAAGGACATCATTATGAAACTCTGTGGATTTAATGTTGGTCTAGATCAGCGCTTCTTTTTGATTGCTGGTCCCTGTGTGATTGAATCTGAACAATCCGCTTTGGACATTGCTGGTGAACTGAAAGCTATTACTGGTGCGCTTAATATCCCATTTATTTATAAGTCCTCTTTTGACAAAGCCAATCGCTCCTCTGGCTCTTCTTTTCGAGGACTTGGTATGGAAAAAGGCCTGGAGATACTTGCTAAGGTAAAGCGTGAAATTGGGGTGCCAGTCTTGACGGATGTACACGACATTAATGAGATTGCGGAGGTGGCCAAAGTTGTTGACGTATTGCAGACCCCAGCTTTCTTATGTCGACAAACTGATTTCATTCGCGCTTGCGCTCAAAGTGGTAAACCAGTCAACTTTAAGAAGGGTCAGTTCTTATCTCCCCATGAGATGTTGAATGTCATTGAGAAAGCAAGAGCTGCTGCAAAAGAAGCCAATCTTCCAGACCAATTCATGGTGTGTGAGCGGGGCGCTTCGTTTGGTTACAACAATTTAGTTTCCGATATGCGCAGCCTAGCAATCATGCGCGAAGCCAATGCGCCCGTGGTGTTTGACGCAACTCACTCTGTTCAGCTACCTGGTGGCCAAGGCAATACTAGCGGAGGTCAACGGGAGTTTGTTCCTGTACTAGCCAGAGCGGCTGTAGCTGTCGGTATTAGCGGCCTCTTTATGGAAACCCACCCTGATCCGGCAAAAGCGCTATCAGATGGACCCAATGCAGTTCCTCTGAATCGAATGAAAGAACTACTAGAGTCTTTATTGGCGATTGATACGGTTGTTAAAAAGGGTCATACCTTTTTAGAGAATAGTTTTAAATAATTTATTGAGTCTTTAGGAGATTTACATG
>DAISKI010000069.1:2710-5159 GCA_036821065.1 Polynucleobacter sp.
ACCTTTTTAGAGAATAGTTTTAAATAATTTATTGAGTCTTTAGGAGATTTACATGAGCGCCATTGTTGACATCATCGGCAGGGAAGTTTTAGATTCTCGCGGCAACCCCACGGTTGAGTGTGATGTGTTGCTAGAATCAGGCGTGATGGGGCGGGCCGCAGTTCCTTCCGGTGCATCTACCGGCTCGCGTGAGGCGATTGAGTTACGCGATGGTGATAAAGCACGCTACCTAGGTAAGGGTGTTCTGAAAGCAGTTCAAAATATTAATCTGGAAATTGCCGAGTCTATTTTGGGTCTAGATGCCTCTGAACAAGCTTTTCTGGATCACACCCTAATTCAATTAGATGGCACACCAAATAAAGCACGTTTAGGTGCGAACGCAACCCTAGCAGTATCGATGGCAGTTTCCAGGGCAGCGGCTGAAGAAGCTAGTCTGCCTTTGTATCGTTACTTTGGCGGCTCAGGCTCCATGCAGCTTCCTGTCCCTATGATGAATATCGTCAACGGCGGTGCCCATGCCAATAACAGCTTGGATATTCAAGAATTCATGATCATGCCAGTCGGCGCCAAGAGCTTTAGAGAAGCTTTGCGCTGTGGAGCAGAAATTTTCCATGAACTTAAAAAGATCATCGGCTCTCAAGGAATGCCGACCTCGGTCGGCGATGAAGGTGGCTTTGCACCAAACTTTAAAAGTAATCACGAATGCTTAAGTACCATTCTCAAGGCGATTGAGGGTGCTGGCTACGAGGCTGGTAATGACGTATTGCTAGCGCTAGACTGCGCTGCTAGTGAGTTCTACAAAGATGGCAAATATCAATTGGCTGGGGAAGGCTTACAGCTTTCATCAAGCGAGTTTGCTGATTATCTCGGTCAATTAGCTGATCAATTCCCAATCGTATCGATTGAAGATGGTATGCATGAGAGTGATTGGGATGGCTGGGCAGATATCACCAAGAAACTTGGTAAAAAGATTCAATTAGTTGGGGATGATCTCTTTGTTACGAATACCAAAATTTTGCAAGAGGGTATCGATAAGGGCATTGCTAACTCGATCTTAATTAAGATTAATCAAATTGGTACCTTGACAGAAACCTTTGCTGCTATTGAAATGGCCAAGCGTGCCAACTACACTGCAGTCATTTCTCATCGCTCTGGCGAGACCGAAGACAGCACGATTGCAGACATTGCAGTTGGTACCAATGCCGGGCAGATCAAGACAGGTTCTTTGTCTCGCTCTGATCGAATCGCCAAGTACAACCAGTTACTCAGAATTGAAGAAGATTTAGGTGATGTAGCCAGTTACCCGGGTAAGTCTGTTTTCTACAATCTGAAGCGCTAGTTCAATAAGTATTCTGATTCGACTATGCGCATCATTGTCTATTCCATGTTGCTATTGTTGCTAGTGATTCAATACCCACTATGGTTAGGCAAGGGCGGCTGGCTCAAAGTTTATGAGATGGAGAAGCAACTTCAGTTGCAACAAGCTAAAAATAGTGCTTTAGCACTACGCAATGCTAAGCTGGCTGGTGATGTAGCAGACTTGAAAGATGGAACTCGAGCGATTGAAGAGCGAGCGCGTGTTGAGCATGGCATGATTAAGGATGGTGAATTCTTTGTACAAATCCTACCTAACAACGTCACAACTCCAAATCAAGATATGCCTGATGGCGTCAAAGGTACTAAGGGTAAATAAGCTTTAATGGCCGCTGGATGGAGGGCGAGTAGCGTCGCTCAGCAAGTCAGTACTAAATACTTGACGACAGTCGACTGCATCAAACTGATATTCCTTACCGCAAAAATCACAAGCAGTTTCTACCTTGCCTTGTTCGCTCAGAATGCTTTCAACCTCGTCTTCACCTAACATCCGCAAAACATCGGCGACCTTAGTCCGTGAACATCTGCACGCAAATTGAATAGTTCTGCTGGGGAAGCTACGCACGCCATAGTGCGAAGACTCCTCTAGAAATAAGCGGCGCAGAATAGTTTCAGGCGGAAGGGTCAAGAGCTCTTCATCGGTAATGGTCTCACCCAGCGTCTGAATCCGTGTCCAGCCCTCGCTAGCAGTTTGAGGATCTAAATGGGCATGACCACCCGAATTAGGCAAACGTTGCAATAGCAAACCGCCAACGTGAGTTTCATTCGAAGCTAGCCAAATTCGCGTATCTAATTGCTCGGAATTTTGCATATACAAACCAATTGCTTGAGCGACACTTTCAACAGGACGAATGACTGCGCCCTGGTGATCTTGTAAAGCCACGATGCCTTGATAAGGTGGATTACCAGCCTGACGGTCTGCAGGGTCAAGGGTAATGACCAGACGACCGCTATTACTGGCATCCAGCATCTGAGCTAAAGTTGCATTAGGTGCAATTTCAGAGGCGTCTACAGACAGTTTGACTGTTGCCCGCATCGAAAGATCGGATTTACATTCCACTACCAGTAAAGAAAT
>DAISKI010000070.1:0-3104 GCA_036821065.1 Polynucleobacter sp.
GTGATGTCATCGTAACGGCGACGCGATCTGATACCCCGTTAGATCAAGTGCCGCTAAATACTACGATTCTGACTAAAGAGGTATTGGAGAGTGCGCCCGATCAAACGATTGATCAAGTGCTCAAAAATGTTCCCGGGGTTTTCTTAAATGATGTGCCGTACTATCAAAAAGATCCCACGGGTCAAAGCATTAATGTGCGCGGTCTTGGATATGGTCGCACGCTTGTTCTAATTGATGGCCTACCGGCTAATGATGCTTTCTATGGCACTGTTCAATGGAACTTGGTCCCCATGTCTTCGATTGATTCGGTGGAGTTTGTCAGGGGCGGTGTCTCAAGCTTGTATGGCAACTATGGCATGGGCGGGGTCATCAACATCAATACTCGTACGCCGATTAATAGCCAGCAAGAGGTCTCAGCAAGTTATGGCACATTCAATACCAGTAACGTTGCTGCATCCAAGGATCTCATTGCTTCAGATGCTTTACAGCTGCGCTTTTCTGCTGATTCTTTTAACACCGATGGTTATCAGAATTACGCATCGATCTCACCTGGGTCTCCTAGCAATATTAAAAATGGTATGGGAACTGGAACCTCCAGCAGCTCCAATGTCAGGCTACAAAGTTATTTCAAGCCCACGCAAGATACCAAAGGCTTTTTCCGTGTGGGCTATAGCAGCATGAGCGATTTGAGTAATAACTACAGCATTGCACCGAACCTAGTTCAAACCACGGATATTGCGGGCGGCACGACCACTAAATTGGCCGAGGACAAGAAAGTTCAGGTCAATGTATTTTTTCAAGATACCAATTTCTTTAAACAGACCGCTAACAACCTGGCAGCCAGCCCTTATAAGCCCTATATCAATGCCAACTATACCGATCCCTACACCACCTTAGGGGGATCGGCGCAATATACTCACGATCTCAAAATGGCGGGGGTTGATCAATACATCGTGGGTATTGATGCACGCAATATCAGCGCCTCTAATCAAACCAATAATCTCAGCAGTACCGGTTCAGGCGCAGTAAGTTCTGTGAACTATGCGCAAGGCCAACAAAATTTTTATGGCTTATTAGGACAAGTTAAGTCGAGCATGACCAGCATTCCTTTGGAGGCGACTCTGGGTGCTCGGGTAGATAACTGGAGCAGTCAAACCCCAACCTATTACAACGCGACTGCAGGCAGCACTCCAACCTACCAAGCGATCGCCAATCAGAGCAAAACACAGCTCAGCCCTTCATTAGGTCTCATGTACAAAGCCACACAGGATTTGGATTTTCGGACGGCTGCGTATCAGGCATTTCATGCGCCGAGTATGAATAACACTTTGCGTAGTTATGGTAACTCTGTGAGTGGCTACTCATTGGCTAATCCCAATCTAACGCCAGAAACAATGACTGGTTACGAGGTGGGATCTGATTACCGCTGGAGAGGGGGATTTGCCCAGCTCACGGCCTTTAGCAACTATATTCAAAATGCGATTGCCAGTTACAAGATTACGAATGCCAATGCCGCCTATGCAAACAGTTTATGTAGTGCTGCAGGGATTTCTGGTTGTGCGGCTGGATCAAGTGGCTACACCAATGTGAGTTATTACACCAATCAACAAAACTTACTGAGTCGCGGACTGGAATTGCAATATCAGCATGAGATCAATCCACATTGGATGCTGGATGGAGGCTACAGCTACACCAGAACGATCCTGACATGGACTGCGACTACTGATCCTACGGGAACTCAGGTGGGGGGCGTACCAATGAATATGGCTAATGCCGGGGTGACTTACTACCCAGTCCCCCAAGCAAGTTTGACTACCACCGTTCGATACGTAGGCAATTCCTGGATGTCAACGGGTTCTTTACCAGTCCCAGCTTATGCGATTGTGGGACTCAAAGCCAATTACCAAGTGACACCTCAAGCGAGCATTTTTGCCTCAGTCATTAATTTATTGAATCGCCAATATGTGACCTTCAATATTGCCTCTCAGGCTAGTAGCTATCAAGCTGGAATGCCCCAAGCGATTAATTTGGGCGCACGCATCACTTTTTGAGGAATCCTGCCAGCGTTTTCCCTCATTTAACAAAAATGCTTTAGGATTGTGCAGTTAGTAAAGCAGTAAAACCAGACTGATAAAAATAATTCCTAATAGGGAGACAATGAATGAAAAGCAAACTGATTTATTCCTTGATGCTGCTAGCAGGCCTCAATTTGATGGGCCTAGCGAGTGCCCAAACACCTGCACCAGCCGCCGGAGCAACACCTGCCATTCCGCCAACCTGGGCTCAAGGGCGAACCCCTGATGGCATGAATCCCTCCTTATCGCCAAATCCCCCTGGAATCACAGCATTGCCCGCTGATGACATTCCAGTCAGCAAGTTAAAAGTGCCGCCTGGCTTTAAGGTCGAGCTGTGGGCTTCAGGAATGCCAAATGGTCGCTCTATGACTGAGTCTCCCAGTGGCGTTGTGTATGTCGGCACTCGCTTTACTGGAAACGTCTACGCGGTAGTCACCAAAGATGGCAAGCGTGAAGTCAAAACGATTGCCAAGGGTTTGCATCGTCCAAATGGCGTCGCTTTTGCCAATGGCTCCTTATATGTTGCTGAGCTCTCCCGCATTATTCGTTATGACAATATCGAAGCCAACTTGGATAATCCA
This sequence comes from Polynucleobacter sp., assembly GCA_036821065.1. GTDB lineage: Bacteria > Pseudomonadota > Gammaproteobacteria > Burkholderiales > Burkholderiaceae > Polynucleobacter. The sequence goes on from DAISKI010000070.1 coordinate 2,657, forward strand.
CCGGCGCCAGTTGTGGTGTTCGATGCATTGCCCAAGGATGAGCCTCATGGTTGGAAATTCCTAACCCTGAGCCCTGATGGTCAATACCTCTATTTCCAGATCGGTACACCAGCCAATATCGTGGTGCCACCCTATACTCATGCTGCGATAGTTCGCCTGAACTTGAAAACCAATATTTTGGAGTACGTGGCAACGGGCGTGCGTAATAGTGTTGGTATGGACTTCCAAAAGGGCACTAAAGAACTTTGGTTCACCAATAACGGCCGTGATTGGGCTGATGAAAATTTACCGAATGACACCTTAAACCGCCTGGCACATAAGGGTATGAACTTTGGTTATCCGTTCTGCCACCAAGGCGACTTCTTAGATCCCGAGTTTGGCAAAGGCCGTTCGTGCGATGAGTTTGACAAGCCAGAAATGAAATTGGGCGCTCACGTTGCAGCTTTGG
>DAISKI010000070.1:3204-5136 GCA_036821065.1 Polynucleobacter sp.
TGCGATGAGTTTGACAAGCCAGAAATGAAATTGGGCGCTCACGTTGCAGCTTTGGGTATGCGTTTTTATAACGGCAATATGTTCCCTGCCGAATACAAAGGCAATATCTTTATTGCTGAACATGGCTCCTGGAATAAGACTAAAAAGTCTGGCTACCAAGTTGTACGGGTTGTGCTTGATGCAAAGAACAAGCCTGTCAAACTCGAGCCTTTCATGACAGGTTGGCTGGAGGGTGAGAGCTTTTGGGGTCGCCCAGTTGACGTCCAGGTTCTCAAAGATGGATCGATGTTGGTTTCCGATGATGAAACTGGTGCGATTTTCCGTGTGAGCTATAGCAAGAAATGATGAAGTTGAGAAATACTAAGGCCATCCTCGGGGTGGCCTTTTTTACTGCCTCTGCTTGGCTAGGTATTGAGCTTGCTCAAGCAGCACCACCGGATCCGATAGCTGGGAAAGCGAAGGCAGCCATGTGTTTTGCCTGTCATGGAGAAAACGGGATTGCCAGTGCTCCTGAGATTCCTAATCTAGCAGCACAACCGGCCTTATCTATTACCTATCAATTGATTCAGTATCGAGGTCAACAGCGAAAAGGTGGTGGCATGGAAGGCATTGCGCAAGCCTTGAGTGATCAAGATATGCGTGACATTGCGGCTTACTATTCGGCTCTGCCTCCTCCGCCAGCTAAAAGTGGTAACGCGCAATTGATTGAGCAGGGTAAGCAGATTGCGAGCGCACAATTTTGTAACTCCTGTCATGGCGCACAGTTTCAGGGACAAAAACATATTGCTCGATTGGCTGGTCAGTCAGAGACTTACCTGATCACTCAGCTGAAAAATATTCGCTCAGGTGAGCGGGTGGATATGGATGGCACTATGGGTAGCGCTGCCAAAGGCTTAAGTGATGAAGATATTAAAGCGCTGGCTGCTTATGCTGCTTCTTTGAATTGACGCCTTTTTAGAATTCAGCTAATTGCAAACCAAAACCCACTTTCTGCTGGTTGATTTTTTAAAGACCTTTGCAGCCCTGACAATCATTCTTCACCATCTGTCTAGTTACGGACAGATTGCAGAAGATGCTCGTACTGTTTTGCCTAATGTCATGGCATGGCTCTTTGACTATGGCCGATATGCAGTGCAGATCTTTTTGGTGATGGGTGGCTATCTAGCAGCGCAATCATTGCTCAAGCAAGAAAAGTTGCGCACTGTCCACGCAGTTCTCAAAGTCATCATCAACCGCTATCTGCGTTTGTTTGCGCCTTATGTGATTGCTTTATTGCTGACAATCGCCTGTGCATGGGTGGCGCGTTTTTGGGTCAAGGATGAGTTTGTAGGGCAGTCAGAAACACTGGCTCAATTTCTATCGCATCTCTTCTTCTTGCAAGGCATCCTGGGTCTGGATTCGATTTCTGCTGGGGTTTGGTATGTCGCAATTGATTGGCAGCTTTATGCCATTCTCGCTTTGATGTTAGGGATGTTCCCTGGCTTTCGTTCGCTGATTTGGATGTTGGCAATCTTCTGCGTAGCATCCCTGTTGTACTTCAATCGCCTAGGTACTTATGAGAACTACTTTATTTATTTCATGGGACCGTATGGTTTAGGCATATTGGCTCAGCTATCTAAAAACTATGCCGATCCCAAGGTCAACCGTTTTGCCAGAATCTTTTTAGGTATTGTGACAGTTGTGATTGTGCTCTCGAGCTTTCATCAGATTTGGGCGCGTAATATTCTGGCCTTAGTGGTGTCCTTGGCACTCATCATCTGGGGCAATCGCGCCTATCAAGATCACAAACACATGAAATACCATAAGCTCGTCAATGCGATTCTATGGAGTAGTCGCCGATCCTACTGTGCCTTCTTACTGCATTTCTCATTCATCTTATTGGCCAATACTCTCTATATTGCTTGGGGTATGGATCAGCGTCACGATGGAGTG
>DAISKI010000071.1:0-5116 GCA_036821065.1 Polynucleobacter sp.
GTCATTCCACAATTACAAAACGAGCTCAATGCATTAGTGCAAGGGCAATCGATTGATACCGAGCAATGGCTCAAAAAAGTAGAGCTCGTTTTAGACCAAGCCATTGCTAAAGCCTATGTCGGACTATCGCGTCATGTTGTTGATCAAGAATCTGCAGTGCTCCTGACATTCTGGCGTTATCTCAGCAGCGTGCATGATCCTGTGCTTCGTAAACACTTGGCGATGGCAGCCCATCTGCAAGCAGCAAAGACTCATGCAAATATAGGAGTACAAGCCAGACCCCTAGTTTGGGTGCAAACCGCTGATCCCAAACCCATTGAACAAGAGCTGATTTCTCACTATTTGGACAGCTACGCTCAATTTGCTCCAGTAGTCAAAATTGATCAGGATTGGCAAACGGTAGCGCTTTGGTCTGAGGCGCTTACGGGTGAAGATCAAGAGGGTAATATCGCACCTCCCAATAAAGCAATTGATTCACAAATCAGTCAGAACCTAAAGACTCAGCGTCAGGATGAGTGGCGACTCTTGGCTGCCAGACGTTTTGAGGAGCTGGCTTGGGCAGCTGCTAAATCGATCGAAGAACATTTAATCAATGGCAAACAAAATATTGCATTAGTGGCGCAAGACCGTTTAGCGGCGAGAAGAACTCGTGCGCTATTAGGGCGCTTAGGGGATGGACTGCGTATTCGAGATGAAACGGGTTGGAAGTTATCGACTACGCGAGCTGCAGCAGCCTTGGATAGCTGGTTGGAACTGATACGGGCACCCAAAGAAGGCCCTAGTGCTAGTGCGTTACTGGAGTTCTTGCAAAACCCATACTTTGATTTGGCGCTCACGCTTAAACAGGCACCAGAAACCTGCAAAGGATTAGTTGCTCAACTTGAAGATATTTTGATTGCTAGTCAAGCCAAGTCTGGTTGGGAGACTTTTAAGATGGCGATCGAGAGGGCTAATCTCTATGCTGCTGCTAATGGTGGCTCAGCCAATCAAACGCTATTAGATCTGATTGAATCCCTTCAGAAACGACACTTCGTTTGGCAGCAGCCTGAGCTCGAGTGTGCGAGTGCTTATCAACACTTGCTTAAGAATCTTGAAGACCTTGGAATGGCGCAAGGTCTTCAACAAGACTCCGCAGGAGAACAATTACTCAAAGTACTCGAACAATTTAATTTGAGCAATGGCCCATTCCAAGAAGTGAAGATGACTTTGCCAGAGTGGTTAAGCTTAATTAAAACCGTGATTGAAGAGGCTTCGTATGAAGAGGCGGGCAAAGAAGCGCTAGCAACACTGAGTATCCTGCCACTGAGCTCAACTCGACTCAGACAATTTGATGCTGTTGTGTTAGTGGGTTGTGATGAGCAACAGCTTCCTGCATTTTCACAGCCACCACTATTTTTCTCGGATACGCTCAATCGCTATCTGAAGTCTTCTACGATCAATGCGCAATACGTTCAGCAAGCCCGAGACCTCTCCAGTCTTTTAGTGTCTTGTCCCAATACCGACTTGCTTTGGCAGAGCAAGAGCAAGAGTGGCGAACCGCTCAGGCCTTCAGCCTGGATTCAGCGCTTGCAAGCCCAGATTGATTGGCCAACGCAGGATGTCAGCCCTGAAACCTATGAAGGCAAATCGAATCCGATTCAGATGGCAGTGAGCACTCCTGATCCGAATTTAGCGATCCCCGTGACTGTTACACCCAGTGCTTATAAAGCCTTGCGGGATTGCCCCTATCGTTATTACGTCAGCAGCCTATTGGGTTTACGCAAAGCCAAAGAATTCGAAGAAGGTTTTGATGCTTCTTTAGCGGGTCAGACCTTACATGCTTTGTTGAAAAACTTCTTCCAGGCATTGAAAACAGAAGAGGGCAAGAGTCATTCACCCATTCATCAAGGAATAGACGCGCGGCGTCTGTGGATGGAGACCCACTTAAATCGATATTCAGAAAAAGAGTTCGAACGCCTGATTGCTGGTGATGCCAGAGTGTTGGGAACACTCCGCGATTGGCAAAAACAAATCCCAACTTTTGTAGACTGGCAACTCAAGCGTGAAGCTGAGGGCTGGCAGTATCACGATGCTGAATTACCCATTGGCTTTACGATCCGCTTGACTGATGCCGATGGAGTCGAGCGCGATATTCAAATAGCCGGACGGGCTGATCGATTCGATATCAATACCAAAGACAAAACTGCAGCTTCTGTGATTGATTATAAAAATCAGGCCATCAAAAAGATTATTGATCGCTCTAAAAATGTTTTAGACGATCCTCAGCTCCTGATCTACGCTAGAGCCGTTAATGAAAATGCTCCAGCAGCTCATCTATCCGGAAGAACGATAGAGCAAGCCGAGTGGGTCACTCTTAAGGTAGATTTAAAAAAGTCTGAAGAGAAGATGGTCAGAGATCATCCAGTAGAAGAGCTCCCGCTGAAGATGGAGGAGTTCTCTAAACAACTGAGCAAGGACCTTGAAGTATTGTGGGCGCGTAAACCCATGAAAGCTTTTGCACCCGACAGCGTATGTCAATACTGCGAAGCGCGCGGCATTTGTAGAAAGGGGATGTGGTGAGCGAAGAGTTCAACTACCAAATCGCTTGCGATCCGAATCAATCGGTGATTGTTTCTGCTTGTGCAGGTAGTGGTAAGACCTGGCTCTTGGTAGCTCGCATGATGCGTTTATTACTAGCCGGTACTAAGCCAGCAGAAATTCTCGCACTGACCTTTACCCGGAAAGCGGCGCAAGAGATGCGGGATCGCTTGTATAAGTTACTTGAAGACTTTTCAAAAGCGGACGATGCAACCCTGACAAAAGAGCTCAGCAAAATGGGCCTTGAAGAGGCTGAGGCTAAAAAGTATTTGTCTCAAGCTAAGGGCCTTTACCTTAAGGTGCTCGCAAGCCCACAAGCGATTGTGATCGATACCTTCCACGGATGGTTCGGACGTTTGCTGGAAGCAGCGCCAGTTTCTGCCGACATTCAGCCAGGCTTTAGCCTGCGGGAAGATGCTAAGCGACTTCAAGAAGAGTGCATGCAAGATTGGTGGGGCAATTTACCTCAGAACTTGAGGGAACATTACGACACCTTATTAAATGCATTTGGTGCTCACGAGACCCAGAAATTTCTGATGGGTAATTACAGCCTCTTTAAGCAACGCGGCGCATGGACTTTTTTCTTGGATGCTTGCCGAGGACAGGGCATGAGTCCAGCTGACTATCTCAAGACCTGCTTGCCACACTTGGGCAAACCCAATCCCCTTGAGCTGTTCTGGAAAGATCCTCACACCAAAGCCAATCTTCAAATTCTCTATCAGTGCTTTAGTAATGGCACTCCCACGCAAAAAGCTAAGGTGGCTCTGATTGAAAAGGCTATAGAACTCAATCAAGCTGGTGGATCCATCATGGACATTGCTCATGAATGGCAAAGTCTATTCCTGACAAAAGACAAAACCCCATTAGCCGACATTGCCAAGATGAGTGCGCCGATGACGAGCTATCACACCAAAAATGGTATTGATCCCACGATCATCACGCAGATACGCAATGATTGGGTAGAGGCCTTCCATACCTTCTATGACTGGGAGAGTGAACATCACACGCATGATATGAATGTGGCCTGGTTTGCGATGAGTGAAGTGATGCTCAGCCATCTGGAAAAAGTAAAAGAGTCGATGCGGGTGCGCGATTTTGATGATTTAGAAATCGGTGTGAGCAAGCTCATGGCTGAATCCACTAATGCAGCATATCTGCAGGCGCGCTTAGATGCGAAGTACAAACAGATTTTGGTCGATGAGTTCCAAGACACCAATCCATTGCAGTGGCAGATTCTGCGATCATGGCTCGCAGGCTACAGTGCAGGTGACGACAAGCCCAAAGTCTTTATCGTGGGCGACCCCAAGCAATCAATTTACCGATTCCGCAGAGCTGACCCCAGACTATTCGATAGTGCGCGTGATTTCCTGGTTAAGCATCTCGATGCCAAAGCGCTCTCACAAAATAAAACCCGTAGAAACGCACCTGCAGTGAACAAAGCGGTCAATAAGATGTTCTTAGCAGGGCCATTGCCAGAGACCTATCAGTACAGCGAGCAAACCACGCTCTGGGAAGCGCCGCCTGCAGAGGCTTCAGCTCCTGAATTCATCACGCAAGGAGAAGCTAAGTTACTGCCTTTAATTGAGCGTGTAGAAAAAGAACAGCCCGAGCGTATCGGTACTGCTTTAGATAAGCCGATTAAAGATGCTGGACAAACACTAGGCGTACAACAGCGCTACGAAGAAGGGAAGCAGGTAGCCAAGCTGATTCATCACATCATGGCCACTCGACAAGTCGTTGATAAAAAAGATGGTAAAGAGTATTGGCGGCCAGCTCGTGGCAGCGACTTCATTCTGTTGGTCAAGCGTAGAGAGTATTTGCCGCAATTTGAGCAAGCTTTACGAGAGGCTAGCTTAGCTTATGACAGTTCCCGTTTAGGGGGTCTACTCAATACCCTCGAGATTGATGATCTGATTGCCTTGCTCACAGTCTTAGTCTCGCCACGACACGATTTGCCATTAGCGCAAGTGTTGCGTAGCCCGATCTTTAGTTTTACCGAAGCGCAGATGCAGTCACTCAGTATGAGCATGCAAGATACCTACACCTCATGGTGGGATGCATTGCAAGCTACTCAGGATAAGCATATCCAGAAAGCAGCACGCTATTTAGAGCATTGGCGCAGTCTCGGGGAAGTGCTGCCTGTTCATGACTTACTAGATCTGATTTACCAAGAGAGTAATTTACGGATTCACTATGCAGTGGCTGCGCAGAACCTCGCGCGGGCTCAGGTCTTGGCAAACCTCGATGCTTTCCTAGAGCTCGCCTTAAATCAAGATGGCGGTCGTTACCCGAGCTTGAGTCGCTTTATTGATGAGATCAATGCGATGCGCCGTGGCGACGATGATGAGACCCCCGATGAGGGCGATGTTGAAGCTGAAGCAGAAATGGATGAGGATATTGGTGAAGTCGATCTCGATAGCGAGATGAGCGAAGAAGAGCGTCATAGAAGAGTGCGCTTGATGACGATTCATGGCGCTAAGGGATTAGAAGCGCCATTTGTGATCATGCTCGATGCCAATAATACGGAGTGGAAAGCACC
>DAISKI010000072.1:0-5112 GCA_036821065.1 Polynucleobacter sp.
AGGAGGTCGGATGTCTGCAGCAGAAATTAAAACCAATACAGATCAAAAGATGCAAAAGTCCCTTGAGGCTTTGAAAACCAATTTAGCCAAAATTCGATCAGGGCGTGCAAACCCCGGAATTTTGGAGCACATTCAGGTGGAGTACTACGGTAATCCAACACCACTGAGTCAGGTTGCAAGTCTTGGGCTGGCTGATGCTCGTACGATTAATGTTCAGCCATTTGAAAAAACGATGGTTGCTGCAATTGAGAAGGCCATTCGTGATTCTGATTTGGGATTAAATCCAGCGTCACAAGGTACCGTGATTCGAGTGCCAATGCCTGCCCTGACTGAAGAGCGCCGTCGTGAGCTTACCAAGGTTGTGAAGTCTGAAGGCGAAGAGACCAAGATTGCAGTCCGCAATTTACGTCGTGACGCAAATGAACATCTCAAGCGCCTTACTAAAGATAAGGAAATCTCCGAAGATGAAGAGCGTCGCGCTACTGATGAGATCCAGAAGATGACGGACAAAGCGGTAATCGATGTTGATAAGATCATTACTGATAAAGAAAAAGAGATCATGACGGTTTAAGGCCGCCTCTTTTCAATTCCCCGTACATTTATAGATGACCCAGCACACGAGTTCTACCCTGGCAATCCCAGAGGTCAGGGCTATTCCCCGCCATGTAGCAATCATCATGGATGGCAATGGGCGTTGGGCCAGCAAGCGTCATTTACCTCGTGTCGCAGGACATTCTGAAGGGCTTAATGCAGTCCGAAAAGTTGTTGCAGAGTGCCGCCGTCTTGGTGTCGAATACTTAACACTTTTTGCTTTTAGCTCCGAGAATTGGCGTCGACCACCAGAAGAGGTAGGCTTCTTGATGAAACTCTTCTTGAAATCCTTAAAAGGTGAAGTCGGCCGCTTGGCCGAGAACGATATCTGTCTCAAGCTCATTGGAGACCTAGAGCGCTTTGATAGTGATATTCAGAAGATGGTGACATTCTCTGAAGAAAAAACTGCGCAATGTAAGTCTCTGACTTTTACGATTGCTGCTAACTATGGTGGCCGCTGGGATATCTTACAAGCTATGCGCCAATGCTTGATTGCCCACCCCCACTTAAAACCCGAGCAGGTCAGCGAAGATTTGATTCAACCTTTCTTATCAATGTCATATGCCCCCGAGCCCGATTTATTTATTCGTACCGGTGGTGAGCAGCGTGTAAGTAATTTTTTACTATGGCAACTTGCGTATACCGAGCTCTATTTCACAGATATTTTATGGCCCGACTTTGATGAGGCTGAGCTTCATAAATCCTTTGAATGGTTTAGTCAACGAGAGCGGCGTTTTGGCAGGACAAGTGCGCAAGTCATGTCTCAGAGTATGAGTGATGCAGTCTAAAACCGTGCAAAATCTAAAATGCTAAAAACAAGAGTCATTACAGCAATTATTCTGCTTGCGATTCTTTTGGCAGTATTGTTTGTGCTGCCGCCTATTTATCTGGGCGGATTTTTACTATTGCTGGTCATGGCTGCTGCATGGGAGTGGAGCCGCTTGATTCTTCCCAGCCAACCCTTGTTAGCCTATCTTTATGCTGGCGCCTGTCTGTTGGCCATTGTTGGTTTAATGCTCCTTCATCAACCCCTGGGACCATTCGCTCTAATGTTTATTGCTAGCATCTTCTGGCTATTGGTCGCACCTTTAATGTTATCTAGAGGGCTAAAGATCAATTTAAAAAAATGGTCAGCTGCTTATATTATTTTGGGCCTTGTTTTACTTCCAGCAACTTGGTTTTCAGTTATGTTTCTGAGGGAAATGGGCTTGGTATTTCTTTTGTCTACGATGGCACTGGTTTGGATTGCTGATATTGGCGCTTATTTTGTGGGCAAAGCCTTTGGTAAGCGTCGTCTTGCTCCAGAGATAAGTCCTGGCAAATCGATTGAAGGCGCTCTTGGAGGTCTGATGCTGTGTTACGTATTTGCGGGCCTATGTACTTTTTATTTAGCACCTACCGTTACCTTGTTTGGCGTTTGGACCTATCGTTTTGGCTGGTTGCCAATGTTTTTAATGGTCACCGCCTTAACTTTCCTGAGTATCTTTGGGGATTTATTTGAATCTCAACTCAAACGATTGGCTGGAGTGAAAGATAGTAGTCATTTATTGCCAGGCCACGGTGGTGTATTAGACCGAGTTGATGCATTAATCCCAGTGATGCCAATTGCCGTTTTACTAGTTGGTTTTTTATGAGCAGTAAAAGGCGGATCACAATCCTGGGGTCAACTGGCTCAATTGGCACGAATACACTGGATGTGATTCGTGCGCATCCAGAGCGATTCGAGGTAGCGGCCTTAACAGCAGCCAAGCAGGTAGAGCGTCTTGCAGAGCAATGTATTGAGTTCCGGCCCAGGGTCGCGGTAGTGAGCGATGCGGGCGCTGCTACAAAACTCTCTGAGCTTCTATTGGCAAAACAAATCACTACCCAAGTTTTGTATGGATCAGAGGCCCTGATTACTGCAGTACTGGAAGCAGATTGCGATACCGTGATGGCAGCGATCGTTGGGGCAGCAGGGTTATTGCCCACCTTGGCTGCTGCTAAGGCTGGAAAAAGAGTTTTGCTTGCCAATAAAGAAGCACTTGTGATGTCAGGTAATTTATTTATGGATGCTATGCGGCAGGGTGGTGGCGAGTTATTACCTATTGATAGCGAACACAATGCAATTTTTCAATGTTTGCCTGCCCATTTTTCAAAAAGCCCAAGTCAGCATCACGGCGTCGAAGAGTTGTGGTTAACGGCTTCTGGGGGGCCCTTTAGGAATACCCCGATTGCTGAGCTCAGCCACGTTACTCCAGAGCAAGCCTGTGCACACCCTAATTGGGTGATGGGTAAGAAAATTTCTGTCGACTCTGCCACGATGATGAACAAGGGGCTGGAAGTAATCGAGGCGTATTGGTTATTTGGGCTGCCTATTGAAAAAATTCAGGTATTGATTCATCCTCAAAGTGTGGTGCACTCGATGGTGCGCTATTGCGATGGCTCAGTGATTGCACAGATGGGTCAGCCCGATATGCGAACCCCCATTGCCTACGGACTAGCTTGGCCCGACCGTATCACTGCAGGTGTTCAGTCATTAAGCTTGACTCAACTAGCTGCCCTCAATTTTATGGAGCCAGATCTTCAGCGTTTTCCATGCCTATCGCTGGCATTTCAGGCGGGCAAGCAGGGCGGTACAGCCCCAGTAATTCTGAATGCAGCAAATGAGATTGCAGTCGCAGCATTTTTAGATAATGCGCTCCGGTATTTACAGATACCGGAGGTAGTGGAGCAGGTGTTGAACACAATTACACCTTCTGCCCCGAGTTCACTCGAAGATATTCTTGAAGTGGATGCTAGATCCAGAGTACTTGCAACGGATGCGATCCAGCGTTTGCGCTCATAAATAGGCAAACTTTTTGCAGTCACTCATCACCTTCGCTGCTTTTTTGCTGACCTTAAGTATTGTGGTTTGCTTTCATGAGTTCGGCCACTTTCTAGCTGCTCGCTTATGTGGCGTTAAAGTATTGCGGTTTTCCTTGGGCTTTGGTAAACCAATATTTACTTTTAAGTCGAAATATTCCTCTACAGAGTGGGCATTAGGTCCGATTCCCTTGGGTGGCTATGTCAAGTTATTGGATGGTCGAGATCCTCAACAAACCATTACAGCATCAGAACAAACCCAAGCTTTTGATACCAAGCCGCTGTGGAAACGATCTCTGATTGTCTTTGCGGGCCCCTTAGCAAATTTTGTCTTAGCTATTGGTTTATTAACTATTATTTATATTTCTGGCGTCATTCAGTTGCCAGCTCGCTTACAGACACCTCCTCCAGGCTCGGTTGCTGCCAGCCTAGGAATTGTCCAAGGGGATCGAGTTCTTGCCTGGCGCCTGCAAGCAGATAAAGAATTTGCGCCAGTTATCAGCTGGAATGCATTACGTTGGAATCTGATGGATGCCATTACCTCGCAAGAGGGGTTTGCTTTGAAAATGCAAGATCCTTCGGGACGACAATTTACTAGTGACTTTTTGGCCTCTCAATTGCCAGCAATGTCCTCTTCTGGGGACCCCTTTACACCACTTGGAATTCTTCCAGCAATACCTCCCGCTTCTGAATATTTCACCCTTAAATTAGATCCATTGAATGGGTTGATTTATGCCTCTAAGCGGGTTTGGCTGATCAGTAAAGTGTCCCTGAGGTTAATGGGGGGTTTATTGACCGGCGAAAGCTCTCTCAAACAACTGGGAGGGCCTCTGAGTATCGCCAACATGGCAGGAAAGACGGCTCAAGTGGGGTGGCAAGCCTATTGCGCTTTTTTGGCTATTTTGAGCATTAGTATCGGCCTACTCAATCTGGTGCCATTGCCAATGCTAGATGGGGGTCAGCTCCTGTATGATGCATGGGAGTTGGTCTCTGGGAAACGGATTTCGATCTCATTGCAGGAGCAGTTCCAGAAAGTGGGCTTTATCTTGCTAATTTCGATTTCCCTGCTGGCCTTGTTTAATGATTTACAACGCTATTTTTCGCCTTGATCCATCTGAATACCTTTTTTTCTCGGTTTATCCGGTTTATTGCCCAGGTGGCACTGGTTTTAGCCAGTGTTTGCACAAGTGCTCACGCAGCCGACTCTTTTGTTATTAAAGACATCCGCCTTGAAGGTCTTCAGCGCGTTGAGCCTGGAACTGTTTTTAGTTATCTGCCTGTTCAAGTCGGCGACACCTTTACTGAAGAAAAAGGGGCTGATGCCATTCGTGCACTTTATGAGACTGGTTTTTTCAGGGACGTTCAAATTCAGGCGCAGGGCGATGTCCTGATTGTCATTGTTGAGGAGCGTCCAACGATTTCTCGTATTGAATTCACGGGTATGAAAGAGTTTGATCAGGAGATCGTCCGCAAGTCTCTCAAGTCAGTAGGGGTTGCAGAAGCTCGCTTTTATGACAAGGCCCTCATTGATAAGGCAGAGCAGGAACTCAAGCGCCAATATGTCAGCAAAGGGATGTATGCAGCCGAAGTAGTGGCGACGGTGACTCCTGTTGAGCGTAATCAAGTTGCTATTTACTTCAATATCGATGAAGGCCCGGTTGCAAAGATTCAAGAAATCAA
>DAISKI010000073.1:0-5052 GCA_036821065.1 Polynucleobacter sp.
AGATTGCGGGGCTTATCGACATCAGTACCGCGTGCGCAGGCAGTGTGATACGCCAGTAACTGCAAAGGTACAACGTGCAATATAGGTGATAAATTGCCGTAGTGCTCAGGTAAACGAATCACATGAATTCCGTCAGTATTCACAATATCAGTATCGTGATCAGCAAATACATACAACATTCCGCCACGAGCTTTCACTTCTTGCATATTCGACTTGAGCTTCTCAAGTAACTCATCCTTAGGCGCAACTGTAACGACTGGCATCTTATCGGTTACTAGTGCCAGTGGCCCATGTTTGAGCTCTCCAGCTGGATAAGCTTCGGCATGAATATAGGAAATTTCTTTTAGCTTGAGTGCGCCCTCTAAGGCGATTGGGTAATGCATCCCCCTGCCCAAGAACAGCGCATTCTCACATTTAGCAAAGGCTTCGCTCCACGCAATAATTTGTGGCTCGAGCGCCAAAACAGAATGAAGCGCCTTAGGTAAATGTCGTAACTCTCTTAAAAGCTTCTTTTCTTGGTCAGGATTTAACTTACCAGCACGCTTTGCAATTGACAGAGTCAATATATACAGCGCAAGTAATTGCGTCGTAAAAGCTTTAGTAGATGCAACGCCAATCTCGGTACCTGCCTTAGTTAAAAAATGCCAATCGGTCTCGCGAACCATCGCACTTGACGCCACATTGCAAATCGCTAAGGTAAAACGATGACCCAAGCTCTTAGCATGGCGCAAGGCTGCTAAGGTATCCGCTGTTTCGCCAGACTGAGAAACCACAATGACGAGAGTATTAGGTAGAGATACCGTTTTGCGATAACGATATTCACTCGCAATTTCTACTTGAGTAGGAATACCCGCAATCTCCTCCAGCCAATACTTCGCAACGCATGCTGAGTAATAACTCGTGCCACAGGCCAAAATCAGAATCTGATCAAAGGTATTCCAATCTGCTGACTTGGCTCCAAAAAGTTCAGGCCCAAATTGAGCGATATTGGCAAGGGTATCGCCAATAGCACGAGGTTGCTCAAAAATTTCTTTTTGCATGTAATGCTGATATGGGCCCAGATCAACTGCTTCAGATTGAGCGGGCATAGGCTTAGAGGCTCTCTGCACTTCTTTGCCTGACTGGTCGAAAATTTGAATGGCACTTGCTTTAATGACGGCCACATCGCCCTCTTCTAAATACACCATAGAGTGAGCGCGGCCGGCTAAGGCAAGGGCATCTGAAGCTAAAAAGTTTTCACCGTCACCCAAGGCAATCACCAATGGTGAGCCAACGCGAGCTCCTATCAAAACCTCTGGTCGATCTTGCGCGATGACACCGACTGCATAGGCGCCATGTAATCTTGGCAGCACTGATCTCACCGCGAATCCAAGATCTTTTTGTCCCTGAGTCACATAGGCTTGATGAATTAAGTGCGCAATAACCTCAGTGTCCGTCTCTGAAGTGAAAATATATCCTGCTGACTGTAATTCTGCTCGAAGGACTTCGTAATTTTCAATAATGCCGTTATGGACAACTGCAATCAATCCATTGGAAATATGGGGGTGTGCATTTTGTGTATCGGGCTTGCCATGGGTTGCCCAGCGTGTGTGTGCAATTCCTAATGTGCCAATAAATTGCTTACCTTGCTCAGCCAACTCAGCTACACGAGCAGTTGTTCTTGCGCGTTCGATAGGATGCTTGGCATCAGCACTATTAATAACAGCAAAGCCACAAGAGTCATAGCCGCGGTACTCTAAGCGACGTAAGCCCTCAATTAGTACTTCAACAATATTTTTACTAGAGACGGCGCCGACAATTCCGCACATTATTTACGGCCCTTCACTACTTTCTTAGCGGCGGCTTTAGTGGCTAATTTTTTAGTGGGCCGTTTCCACTCTAAAGAAATTTGCTTTGCTCTCGAGATTGTCAATTGATTAGCTGGCGCGTCCTTAGTCAAGGTTGTACCAGCACCCAATGTTGCTCCTCGTTTCACACGAACTGGAGCGACTAGTTGGGTATCTGAGCCAATGAAAACATCATCTTCAATAATGGTTTGATGTTTGTTGACTCCGTCATAGTTGCAAGTAATGGTTCCAGCGCCAATATTGACCCGCGCCCCCACAGTCGAATCACCCACATAAGACAAATGATTGGCTTTACTATTCGCTCCAATCTTGCTGTTCTTTACTTCAACGAAGTTACCGATATGCACTTCATTTGCTAGTTCGGCGCCTGGGCGTAAACGGGCATAAGGCCCGATGACTGCGTTGGCGCCAACCTTGGCGCCATCTAAATGGCTAAAGGCTTGGATCGAGACATCTTTACCAATATCGCAATTACGCACGATGCAATAAGGTCCGATCTTTACCCCTGAAGCTATTCGCACCTGACCTTCAAACACACAACCAACATCGATGAACACATCACTACCGCAATCCAGCTTCCCACGAATATCAATCCGAGCAGGATCGGCTAAAGAAACGCCCGTCTCCATTAAATCGTTCGCCAATTGCAATTGATATACCCGCTCTAGGCTGGCTAGTTGTTCGCGACTGTTAACGCCAATGGTTTCAAACTCATGATCAGCCTGCGCTGTCCGAATGGGCACACCATCTTTAACTGCCATTGCGATCACATCAGTTAAGTAATATTCACCTTGAGCATTATTGGCGCTTAATGACTTTAACCATTTTTTTAGAGGAGTCGTTGGCAACACCATGATGCCGGTATTAATTTCAGCAATCTGCTTTTGTGCAAACGTAGCATCCTTCTCTTCGACAATGGCACAAACGGCGCCATTGGAATCTCTTATGATGCGACCGTATCCGGTTGGCTCATCTAGATTTTGTGTCAATAAAGCTAAGGCAGATTCTTGACCACGAGCGCCATCTGCTAATTTAGCGAGAATGCTCAGAGTTCTCTTACTCGTCAGGGGAACATCTCCATAGAGAACCAAAGTGGGCTCTTGGGAATCCAATTTACTTAACGTTTGTAACAGTGCGTGCCCAGTCCCTTTTTGTTCTGCTTGTAAAACAGTACTGACTTTATTAAAGCTAGGGTGCTCAGCTAGAAAGTGTTTGACATCAGCAGCGCCATGACCAACTACAACAATAGGGCCTTGTTTGGTCTGCTTAGCTTGTAAAGACAATGCGGTATCCAGCACATATTGCAAGAGGGGCTTACCAGCTAAAGTTTGCAAAACCTTAGGTAGAGCAGATTTCATCCGCTTACCCTGTCCTGCAGCCAAAATAACGATGTTCATATCAAGGGATTATAAGACCCTGGAATCAGGGTGCCACAAGCCAATTCATCTAACTCAGACTCATCAATGGCCTTATCTCCAGCTGATCTAGAGGCAATGCCCGATAAGACCGTTGAAATGTCCAGGTTTTTGAAATCAAAGGCTTCGGAATCCATCAAATGCGAGGGGACGATGTGATGCATTGCGCGAAAGATATTCTCCACGCGCCCTGGATGCTGCTTCTCCCATTCCCGCAACATTTGCTTCATAGCCTGCCGCTGGAGGTTGGGCTGACTGCCACACAAGTCACACGGAATAATAGGGAAATTCATATCCGCTGCGTACCGTTCTAATAACTTCTCAGGCACATACGCCAAAGGGCGGATCACTATGTGTTTGCCATCGTCTGAACGGAGCTTAGGCGGCATACCCTTAAGCTTGCCCGCATGAAATAAATTGAGTAGCAAAGTTTGCAAAATATCATCACGATGATGGCCAAGCGCAATTTTTGTAGCTCCCAATTCATCAGCGACGCGATACAAAATACCGCGACGCAAGCGAGAACATAAACCACAAGTAGTTTTACCTTCTGGGATCACCCGTTTCACAATGCTATAGGTGTCTTGCTCCTCAATGTGAAAAGGCACTCCTAAAGTAGCCAAGTAATTGGGTAAGGTCTCAGCAGGAAAGTTAGGCTGCTTCTGATCTAAATTGACGGCCACAATCTCAAACTGAATAGGAGCACGTTCACGTAACTTGAGCAAAATATCCAGCATGGCAAAACTATCCTTGCCACCTGATACACAAACCATGACTTTGTCACCATCTTCAATCATGCCAAAGTCGCCAATAGCTTGACCGACTAAACGGCAGAGTTTTTTCTCAAGCTTATTTTCTTCAAAGGCAACTTTACGAATATCGTTCATGGCATGTAAAGATTAGTTTGACTTAATTCGAAATACTTCTACGCCGACTGAATGGCAGTCTGGATAAACATCTGGCTTAGCAGTACTCACGCGAACAGCCAATACTTTGGGGTGAGCCAGCATAGCAGTAACAATGTCATCACAAAAGGTTTCTTGTAAATGAATATGGCCCTGTAAAGCCCTATTCTTAATGGTTTCCCGGATAAAGTCGTAGTCAACCACCTCTCCCAACAAATCTTGCTTTGGGGTATTAAGGCCAAGTGGAATATATAAATCCACATTGAGAATGACACGCTGTTCAGCTTTTTTCTCAAAGTCATGAACGCCGATATTGATATAAATCTCGTAATCACGAAGATATAAACGACGGCAGTCAATCAGACTTGGATGAGAAAGAATAGCTTGCATAGATTAATTTGCCTAAATAATTTAGTGAGTCTTGAACATCACATCGCGCTCTGATGGCAATAAATGCTGACCGCCATCGACATAGAGTGTTGTTCCAGTAATTGCAGATGACTCTGCTAAAAATATTGCTGCTTTAGCCACATCCATCGCTGAAGAGGAGCGGCCGAGCGGTGTCATTTGATGCGCCCTTGCAAATCCTTCTGCCGTTTGATCTCCAGAAGGGAGTGTAATTCCAGGGGCTAGTCCAACTATACGAAGCGCAGGGGCAAAATCGATTGCTAAGATTTCTACCGAGCTGAGCAAGGCACTTTTCGATAGCGTATAAGACAAGTAATCTGGATTGGGGTTAATCAGTTTTTGATCTAGCAGCTGTATCACTGAGGGAATACATTCTCCCCGTGCCTGATGTTGCTTTTGATGTTCAAAAAACATTTGCGAAAGAATGATTGGTGCGGTCAAGTTAACTTGCATATGGACCAATACATTTTTACCACT
>DAISKI010000074.1:0-5018 GCA_036821065.1 Polynucleobacter sp.
TTGCCCATTGAGGGTCTGCCGGCCACAATCACTAAGTCACCTTTTTGCAAGCCACTCGTTTGTTTATCTAGATCAATGAAGCCAGTAGCAATCCCAGTGATATCGCTGCCACCTTGACGGTTATAGAGCTCATCGATTCGTGCAACAACAGATTTGAGTAAGGGCTCGATTTCAAGCCAATCGTTTTTACGATTACCTTCTTCACCGATCTGCAAAATGCGAGACTCTGCTTCATCGAGCAAAGTTCTGACAGTGCGACCCTCGGGCACAAAAGCCGAGTTCACGATGCTGTCTGAGACTTCAATTAAGCGTCGCAGAATACTACGATCACGCACGATATCTGCGTAACCTTTAATGTTGGCTGAGCTCGGTGTGTTCTGTGCTAAAGAATTTAAATAATCAATGCTAACGAGATCGCCGCCCTGCTCCGCCTTAACGGCATCATGCACAGTAATCACGTCGGCAGGTTGGTTCTCGCCAATTAGACGAGCCAGCACCTTAAATACCAAGGCATGTTCAGGACGATAGAAATCTTTATCAGTTAACACGCCACCCAAACGATCCCAGGCGGTGTTATCGAGCAGTAGACCGCCGAGCAATGATTGCTCGGCTTCTACGGAGTGAGGCGGGACTTTTAGAGCCTGCAAGGCTGAGTCCCCAGAACCCGTCATGCCGGGATTCAGCGTAACGGAACGTGAACGGGATTCAGCCATGAGGCTAGTTTACAGGTCTAAAACTTAAGCTTGCTCGCCAATGACACGAATGGTGATGTCAACCACTACGTCGGTATGAACAGCAACCGCTACAGGGTGATCACCAACCATTTTCAATGGGCCAGTAGGCATACGAATAGACGCTTTTTCAATCACAAAACCTTTGGTTTTTAAACCATCAGCAATATCGTGATTGGTAACGGAACCAAACAAACGGCCATCTACGCCAGCCTTTTGATTGATTTCCAATACGAGGTCTTTTAACTTCTCGCCAACCGCTTGCGCAGCAGCCAATTTCTCAGCAGCTAACTTTTCCAATTCAGCGCGACGCACAGCGAAGTCAGCAATGGCTGCTTCAGTGGCACGACGGGCCTTACGTTGTGGGATCAAGAAATTACGAGCGTAGCCATCTTTAACACGAACTACATCGCCAAGATTGCCCAAATTGGTCACTTTTTCTAAAAGAATAATTTGCATAGTGGGCTCCTAATTATTTCTTATGTTGATCTGAGAAAGGCAACAGAGCCAAGAAGCGGGCACGCTTGATAGCGGTGTCCAATTGACGCTGATACTTTGCTTTTGTGCCGGTCAAACGTGCAGGAGTGATCTTTGCATTCTCAGCAATGAAGTCCTTCAAGGTGTCGACATCTTTGTAATCGATCTGCTCAACACCAGCAACGGTAAAACGGCAATAACGCTTACGCTTGAACAATGGGTTCTGAGCGGGCTTCTTTTTGAAATCGGGTTTTTTTCCAAACGCCATGATGATTCCTCTTTAATCTTTCAATTGAATATGGGTAATGTGGAAAACGAGTCTTTGATTACGTAAGGTCTTGGGGGCTAAGAATCCTTCAAACACTGCCTCAGCTCCTAAATCCATTTGCTCTATACCCTTTTGAATCGGGCCAATTGCAATGGCTTCAACACTCATCTGAATTTTCCTCGCCACTCCTACTTCGTTAGCCTCACCACTATGTTCTAACTGGCAATGCATAACTGGTATTCCAGCGGGGGTAAATCGAATTGCGTCTTTAGCAACCAAGCGTGCAGATAGGGTGAAATGATTCAACGCCGTTCCGCCACTCTATTTCGTTTCGTAGTCTCTGCTTTCCTCTTCAAATTTCGTACTTAGACAGCCACTTCTGGCACATCGGTATGAGCTTGTTTGCGCGCTTCTTCACGTTGCACTTCTTTCATCATGATGGAAGGCTCTGTTTCAGCTTTCTTAGTCTTGATGATGAGGTGACGCAAAACAGCATCATTAAATTTGAACGCATGCTCGAGCTCTTCCAGAGTTTTCTGGTCGCACTCAATGTTCATGCAAACGTAATGGGCTTTAGCAAGCTTGTCGATCATGTAAGCCATCTGACGACGACCCCAATCTTCAATACGATGAACTTTGCCGCCGCTGGCAGCTAAGGTCGCCTTGTAGCGATCAATCATCGCTGGCACTTGCTCGCTTTGGTCCGGATGGACGATAAAAACGATTTCATAATGACGCATCTAACACTCCTTTAGGATAAAGCCACCTGGGCGTCTTGCTAAGTTCTGATGGTTATGGAACTTAGCGACCAGTGTGGCAAGGTAGTAACAAATTGTAGGTAAACCTAAAACTCTCACCTGACTTCAGGCAAGACCGCTATTCTAGCAAAAAAATCCTGCCAAGTCAGAGATTTAGCGCTACCGCCCTGTATATCCGCAGCATTTAATGCCAATTGCAGGGCCACCCTAGCTTTGGGGCTCGAAAGCTTTCCAGAGGCCATGAAGCCTGGGCTATCTTGCTCGGGAATATCTGGATAGACGGGGCCTGCGCCAGTCCGCGTGCTTCTCACTACGGCAATACCCTGCTTGGCAGCCTGCTCCAAGGCAAACTTCCAAGCATCATGAAAGCCCCCCAAGCCCGAACCTGCTACTACCAAGCCCCTAACGCCAGTTTTGAGCCAATGAGCAACACCTGCCTCTCTTGCCCCTGCATGGCTAGTCAAAATCTCAACCCAAGGCCAAGCATCCTCAGCCGGAATTGGCAAATCTTCAAGGAAGCGGGCCTGAGTCTCACGAACCATCGACAACCAAGAAGGGTTGATCAAATGCATTGGGCTGGATGGCGAGTCTTGGATGGGCGCATTAAGGGCGCTACTATGCCGTTTGGCAAGGTCTGCAGCTAAGCAAACTTGGCCGGCAAAAACGCCGTATACCCCTCCTGGGCAATTGTCTATGGGGGTAGCAGCCCATTGAATGGCCGCCATCAGGTTTTTGGGTCCGTCTGCCCCTGGGGCATTTGCTGGCAGCATTGCACCCGTCAAAACTACGCGCTTACCTAAGCTTGTGGCTAGCTTGCTGCAGGTGGACTGAAGAAAGACTCCAGTCTCCTCTAGGGTATCCGTACCGTGGGTGATTACGATCCCTGAGACCTCGGGATTTGCGAGCGCCTCCCTTACAGCGTAGCCAAGCTGGGTTAGCAGCTCCTCACTCAGATTGCGACTGTTGACGTTAGCAAGCTGCTGGGAGAGAAGGCGGATATCCTCCGGAAGCACCGACTGCAACTGGCTCAGCAGGACATCCACTCCCAATTGTCCGGCCTCATACTGAAGGGGGTTTGCTGAGGGATTAGAGGCCACCCCAGCGATCGTGCCGCCCATTCCGAGAATCAGGATATGGGGAGAATTTGGGTTATTTGTGGTTTTTGTGCTCATGATTCATTATCCCGCTTCCCAAATTCTCTTGAATTGTCCAAAACTGCTGTATACAATCACAGCATGGACATAAATACAGTCGATTTCCCTGAGGAGCTAGCCGCCCTCCCCAAGCTCACTCCACGCCAAAGTGAGATTTTGGAGCTCATTACTAATGCGATTGAAGAAAGTGGCCTGCCACCTACTCGTGCAGAAATTGCCACACGCTTAGGCTTTGCATCCGCCAATGCTGCTGAGGAACACTTGCGTGCTTTAGCTCGTAAAGGTTATGTTGAATTGAGTCCTGGCACATCACGCGGTATTCGGATTCCACAACGCTTCAATCAATCTCACACTCAATCTCGCCCACGTCAAATGTCTTTACCTTCGGGCGCCCTACAACAACTGACCTTGCCACTGATTGGTAGGGTTGCTGCTGGCTCCCCCATCATGGCGGTTGAGCATATTGAGAAACACGTGCCCATTGATCCAAGCTTATTCAGTAAAGGTGCCGATTACTTACTGAAAGTAAA
Organism: Polynucleobacter sp.; assembly: GCA_036821065.1. Taxonomy (GTDB): domain Bacteria; phylum Pseudomonadota; class Gammaproteobacteria; order Burkholderiales; family Burkholderiaceae; genus Polynucleobacter. Next base: position 3,919 of record DAISKI010000074.1, read on the forward strand.
AGGCATGAGCATGCGCGATGCCGGCATCTTGGATGGTGACTATTTGGCCGTTCGTAAAACTACTGAAGTACGCAATGGTGACATCGTGATTGCGCGCTTAGATGACGAAGTTACTGTCAAACGTTGGCAGCAAAAGAAAACTGCAGATGGTCTAGTGATCGAGCTACAAGCAGAGAACCCCGACTTCAAAAATATTGTGGTGGATTCGCGGCAAGCCAACTTTGCTGTAGAAGGCCAAGCAGTAGGTTTGATTCGATCAGGTGGCTTGTAAAGCTGTGTAGGCACCAATAGAAAAGGCCTCGTTAGAGGCCTTTTGCTTATGGACTTCCTGCTAATCTTACCGCTTGGTAGGAGAGATCACATTCGCGTTTTTAGGGGATGAAGTAATTACAACAATTGTCTTGGGTCCAGTAAATGAACCTTCAGAAACTTCGACCGTTGCCGTTCTATCGCCCTTGGTGAATACCAAAATACTGGTCTTGGCTTTAACAGCACTCACCGTTGTCCAGCCTGCTTTGGGATATTCAGATTGGAAGAAAGCGTAAACATCGGTTGCGCCTTGTACGGCACTGATTACTGCGCGACCCACCCATTGATCACCGCGCCCAATGATGATGGACTCAGCACCAACAATTTTGGCCCCTTGTGGCAAAGGCATGTCACCCAAAAGTTGAGTCTGCACCTCTTGAACTTCAGCTTGTGTACCACTTGGCGAATCACCTGACGCGCAACCAAATAATACGGAGCACAAGAGAACTAAGAATGCGGCTTTGATCGTTTTGAATAAAGTCATGTTTTGCTCTTTTCGCTTATTTTTTTACTAGATCACTTCAACTTACAGCAACTATAACTATTTTAGGTGAAGTCACTATTTCGTCAAGGGAAATAGTTGGAGGCGCGTGAGGGAATCGAACCCCCGTACGAAGCTTTGCAGGCTCCTGCCTAACCACTCGGCCAACGCGCCAGAACTTGAATCAAAAATGGGAAGCTTTTCAGGGCTTCCCATCAAAAGTGGAGCGGGAAAGGAGGTTCGAACTCCCGACCTATACCTTGGCAAGGTATCGCTCTACCAGCTGAGCTATTCCCGCATAACAGGGCGA
>DAISKI010000075.1:0-4835 GCA_036821065.1 Polynucleobacter sp.
GCTGCGCATCTGCGTCAGAGAAATTCTTTGGAAGGGAGAGCAAGAATTCAGAATCGGCTACGCTGATTTGAGGTACGTCTGGTAAACCAGCCGATGCAAGCGCTAATAGCCAATGAATTTCAACAAAGACGCGCTGACGCATGAAGGCGGACTCAGAAAGCCAAGGGCGTAAAGCATCCAGTTTTACGGCATAACGCCCATCTAGTGGGGAAAGCGCATTGAGGGTTGAAAGCGGCTGACTCACGGATATTGCCTTTTTAAGAAATAGGTCACCAAAGCCTAATTTTAATGCGTTCTTGAGTCTGCCCCAGCGACTACTAACTGGCTATACTTGGAACCTATGAAAATTATCGGATCACTCACCAGCCCCTACGTACGCAAGGTACGCATCGTTTTTTTAGAGAAAAAGCTTGAAGCGGCCTTAGAACTAGAAAACGTATGGGATGCCAAGACCCAAATTAGCTCCTTGAACCCCCTGGGCAAGGTGCCTTGCCTCATTCTGGATGATGGTGAGGCTATTTATGACTCTAGAGTGATTGTGGAATACGTCGATACCTTAAGTCCTGTTGGCAAGCTCATTCCCGTAGAAAGCCGCGAGCGTGCTACGGTAAAAACTTGGGAAGCCCTGGCAGACGGCATCATGGATGCTGGCATTTTGGCGCGCCTAGAAGCCACTTGGCGTCCTGCAGAGCAGCAAAGCCAAGCCTGGATTGAACGTCAAATGGGTAAGGTAGAGGCTGCCCTCTCCCAGATGTCCCAGGAGCTGGGTGAAAACGCCTGGTGCCACGGCAATCAAATGACTTTGGCAGATATCGCCGTAGGCTGCGCACTAGCTTGGCTCTTATTACGCTTTCCGAAACTTGAGTGGCAAACAAAATATGTCAATCTCGATGGCTTGTATCAAAAACTGATGCAGCGCTCGTCTTTTATTGAGACAACTCCACCAGCTGCTTAGCCCATCTCTGAACTAGGCGGTAATGATTCCCCCGCCTAGACAAATATCACCGTCGTATAACACTGCTGATTGTCCAGGCGTAACTGCCCATTGCGGTTCAGGAAATTGCAACTGAAAACTCTGAGCGCCGTTTTGGCCGGCATGTATTTCACAAGCCGAGTCAGCCTGACGGTAGCGCGTCTTGGCAGAAAAGTTTCCTGCTATGGGCGCAGAGCCTGCAATCCAACTTGCATCCATGGCCGATAGTGCATTTGTCAATAACCAGGGATGTTCATGGCCTTGAGCAACATACAAAGTATTGTTTATAACGTCTTTACGTGCCACATACCAAGCGTCACCAGTCCCGTCCTGACTGCCTCCCAGGCCAATACCCTTGCGCTGGCCGAGTGTAAAGAAGGCCAGGCCCATATGCTCCCCAACCGTTTTCCCTTCAACTGTTTTGATGGGGCCAGGTGTCCGAGGTAAGTAACGATTCAGAAATTCGCGGAAGGGTCGCTCACCAATAAAGCAGATACCTGTCGAATCTTTTTTACGTGCGTTGTGCAAGCCAATCTCTTGTGCAATTTTGCGAACTTCTGTTTTCTCAATTTCCCCGAGAGGAAAAAGCACTTTTTCTAGCTGAGATTGTGTGAGTCGATGCAAAAAATAACTTTGATCTTTGCTAAGATCCATTGCTTTTAGCAATTGCACTCCATCCTCTTGCCGACGAACACGCGCGTAATGTCCGGTTGCAATCGCATCTGCACCCAAACTCATCGCATGATCGAGGAAGGCCTTAAATTTGATCTCCGCATTGCAGAGTACATCTGGATTTGGCGTCCTACCAGCGGCGTATTCTCGTAAAAAATCAGCAAAAACCCGCTCACGGTACTCGGCAGCAAAGTTGACCGCCTCGACATCAATCCCAATGAGGTCTGCAACGGAGACTACGTCTAACCAGTCCTGACGTGCCGAGCAATACTCATCGTTATCGTCGTCCTCCCAGTTCTTCATAAATAGGCCAATCACCTCATAGCCCTGCTGCTTAAGCATCCAGGCGGCCACTGAGGAATCAACACCTCCAGACATCCCAATCACGACTTTTGAGGGCTTAAATGGAGTTTTAGAGGTTTTAATAGGAGGGATCTCGGAAGAATGGGGTTCACTCATGAAAAGTGCGAAAATTAGAGATTGCTTTCTGCTTGTATTGTAAAAGTTTAGGCTGTTTTCACCGAAAGTGGCTCAAAACTGTGCATTCTGGGCAAGAAATCGTAAATAGGTGCAATTTAGCCTAATTAATTAAAATAGAAGTTTTGAAAATACGCTTTTTGGAGACAAGTAATGCGCATAGGGGTCCCGCTGGAAATCAAGGCTGGTGAAACAAGAGTTGCCGCCACACCAGAAACAGTTAAAAAACTCATTGGACAGGGTCATCAAGTCCTCATTCAAAAAGATGCTGGTTTGCAAGCGAGTCAACCTGATTCTGCTTATGTAGCCGTTGGTGCAAGCATTGGAAGCGCAGCGGATGCTTTTGCTTCTGAGCTTGTCTTGAAGGTCCGCGCTCCGGAAGCCAACGAACTTTCACAAATTAAATCTGGCAGCGTCTTGATTGGCATGCTTGATCCATTTGATAACAATAATATTGCTGCGATGGCAGCTCAAGGCATTACCGCATTCTCTCTCGAAGCCGCCCCAAGAACTACGCGCGCACAAAGTATGGACGTATTGTCCTCGCAAGCAAATATCGCTGGATACAAAGCGGTGATGGTTGCCGCTAACGAATATCAACGCTTTATGCCGATGTTGATGACGGCTGCAGGCACTGTAAAAGCTGCACGTATACTGATTTTGGGTGCTGGTGTTGCTGGCTTACAAGCCATTGCTACTGCAAAGCGTCTCGGCGCTGTTATCGAAGCGTCCGATGTTCGTCCAGCTGCTAAAGAACAAATTGAATCTCTTGGCGCAAAGTTTGTTGACGTTCCATTTGAAACTGATGAAGAGCGTGAGATTGCTAAAGGTGTAGGCGGCTATGCTCGCCCTATGCCTGAAAGCTGGATGAAACGCCAAGCTGCTTTAGTAGCAGAGCGCGCGCAACAAGCAGATATCGTCATCACCACTGCGCTGATTCCTGGTCGTAAACCACCAGTCCTACTTCATAGCGATACCGTTGCCAATATGAAAGCTGGCTCGGTAGTAATCGATCTTGCAGCTGGCAAGGGTGATAACGGATCCGGTAACTGCCCCCTCACTCAAGCAGAAAAAATTATTGATGTGAATGGCGTCAAGATCGTGGGTTACACCAATTTAGCCAGTATGGTTGGTGCCGATGCCTCTGCACTCTATGCCCGTAACTTACTGGACTTCTTAAAACTTATCATTGATAAAGAAGCCAAACTGGTTATACCTACTGATGATGACATTGTTACTGCCTGCCTCATGTGTCGCGATGGTCAGGCTATTCGTAAAAACTCATAATAAAAATATTGCAAAGGAAATAAGATGGATTACGCTGCCTTTCAAAGCATCCTGACTGTTCAGAACATCACCGTTTTTGTGCTCGCGATTTTTGTGGGCTATCACGTGGTTTGGAACGTCACACCAGCCCTTCACACTCCCTTGATGGCTGTTACCAATGCGATCTCCGGAATTATTATTGTTGGCGCCCTGCTTCAAACTGAAGTGATTAATGGCGAAGCCATTACCTTTACAAGCATCATCGGCGCAGTTGCCGTTTTCTTGGCTTCGATCAATATTTTTGGTGGCTTCATGGTGACCCGTCGCATGCTTGAAATGTTCAAGAAAAAAGCGCCTAAAGCTGAAGCAGCTACAAGCAAGTAAAAGAAAAACAGAAAAAAGATTCCATAGAGACCATACTCATGTCAAACCTTACCGCTATCTCCTACCTCATTTCATCGGTGCTATTTATTCTGGCACTAAGAGGCCTATCTTCACCAACCACATCGCGCCAAGGTAATACCTTCGGCATGATTGGAATGTTGCTTGCAGTGATCACCACTTTCTTTGTGGCTGACTTTAAGCCAGCCTTTTCATTGATTGCTGGTGCAATTATTGCTGGCGCCATCATTGGCACCATAGCTGCTAAACGCGTTCAAATGACCAAGATGCCAGAGCTAGTTGCTCTCATGCACTCTTTTGTTGGACTCTCAGCCGTCCTGATCGCAGTAGCGGCAGTATTTAATCCAGCGCATGAGCATACTGGCGCACAAAAGATTGAGCTATTTATTGGCGCCTTCATTGGAGCAATTACTTTCACTGCATCCATTATTGCTTTCGGTAAATTATCTGGAAAAGTCAGCGGCAAGCCTGTTAGCTTCTCTGGTCAGCACTTACTGAACTTGATTTTGGCACTTGCCATGATTGGAAGCGGCGTTGCATACTACATGGCTGATAGTCACGCTGCCTTTATGGCAATGTGCGCAATTGCACTAGTACTTGGTGTGACCTTAATCATTCCAATTGGTGGCGCAGATATGCCAGTTGTAGTATCCATGCTCAATAGCTACTCTGGATGGGCTGCAGCAGGTATTGGTTTTACCCTCAATAATCCAGTGCTGATTATTGCTGGCGCTTGCGTAGGCTCTTCTGGTGCAATTCTTTCTTACATTATGTGTAAAGCTATGAATCGCTCAATCCTTGCCGTGTTACTTGGTGGTTTTGGCGCTGAAGCTGGAGCTGGTGGTGGCGATGATGGCAGCCCTAAGAATTACAAAACAGGCTCGCCAGAAGATGCGGCTTTCCTTATGGAAAATGCAGACACTGTCATTATTGTTCCTGGCTATGGATTAGCTGTTGCACGAGCGCAGCATGCACTCAAGGAGCTGACTGAGAAACTCACTCATCATGGTGTTACCGTCAAGTATGCAATTCATCCAGTTGCAGG
>DAISKI010000076.1:0-4693 GCA_036821065.1 Polynucleobacter sp.
CGTGTGAGCTATGCAGTTGAGTCTGCTCGTGTTGAGCAGCGTACTGACTTAGACCGCTTGGTAATGACTATTGAAACTAATGGTGTTTTGTCTCCTGAAGAAGCAATTCGTCAAGCTGCAAGCATCTTGGTTGACCAGTTGGTTGTATTTGCTGCTCTCGAAAGTAGTGAAGTTTCTGGCGATCTCGCACCAAGCCGCTCATCTATGGTTGATCCAATGTTGATGCGCCCAGTAGATGATCTCGAACTCACAGTACGCTCTGCAAACTGCTTGAAGGCCGAAAATATTTACTACATTGGCGACTTGATTCAGCGTACCGAAAATGAATTGCTGAAGACTCCAAACTTAGGTCGTAAATCTTTGAATGAAATTAAAGATGTTTTAGCGGCTCGTGGTTTAAGTCTGGGCATGAAGATCGAAACCTGGCCACCAGCCAGTCTCGAGAAATAATTAGAAAGGAAGTATCATGCGTCACGGAAACGGCTTACGCAAACTCAATAGAACATCGTCGCACCGCTTAGCGATGCTTCGTAATATGTCCAATTCACTTTTGGAGCATGAAGTCATTAAAACGACTTTGCCAAAAGCAAAGGAATTGCGCATGGTTGTTGAGCCTTTAATTACTTTGGGTAAAAAAGATAACTTGGCAAACCGTCGTTTGGCATTTAATCGTACCCGCGATCGCGATATCGTTGCCAAGCTCTTTACTGAACTCGGCCCGCGCTATGCAACTCGTCCAGGTGGCTACCTTCGCATTTTGAAGTTTGGTTTCCGCGTTGGCGACAATGCGCCAATGGCTTTGGTTGAGTTGGTTGATCGCCCAGAAGTTGAAGAAACTGTTGTAGCTGAAGAGGCTTAAGTCCTTCAGGTATATTGAAAAGCCAGGCTTCGGTCTGGCTTTTTTCATTTAGATATCAGCGCTAAGCTTATGACTGCACATTCTGCACTACTCATCGTCATTACTAGTTTGCCTACGCTTGAGCAAGCGCAGACTATCGCACGTAAATTAGTCGAGAATCGCCTGGCAGCCTGTGTTCAGATACAGCAGGGCGTGAAGTCAATTTATCGCTGGGATGGCAAAATTTGCGAAGAGAACGAAGTGCTGTTATCCGCTAAAACAAGCAGAGCGCTTTGGGAAGAGATTCGGGGCTTTATTCAAAATAACCATCCCTATGACTTACCTGAAATAATGGCATTTACTCCAGTCGAGTATGAGCAGCAATATGGACAATGGGTTGAAGCTGAACTGATGAGTAAATGAGTAAATATTTGAAATCCTTGCTGTGTAGCATTTTTATCTTTAGCTTGTTTTTTAACCAGGCTAAAGCAGCTCCTGATTTTTTGCCTCCTGAAAAAGCTTTTTTAGTCGAGACTTCATGGTCAGCTGATGGTAGCGAAATTGCAATTCAGTTTGCCCCTGTCAAAGGTTATTACCTTTATAAAGAGGCCTTACATTTTCAGCTTGGTAGAGAGCAGAAAAAACTTTCTACATTCACACCCAATTTACCAGTCGGCATTGAAAAGTTTGATCCCACTTTTCAGAAAAATTTACAGATTTATAAGCAGCCCTTTGAGGTTTTTATTCCTGTGGCTAGCGCTGCAAACCAGCCTATCTATCTTGAGATTGAGCTACAGGGTTGTGCAGAGGCGGGCATTTGTTATCCGCCGATGATGATGCATTTCTTATTGACTGCACCTGGAGTTAAAGCGGGACCACTTTTAGAGGGTGGCACTCGCCCAGCTGAGGTAAAAAACTCTGTTAGCTTGATTGATCTTTGGCGTGAGCGGGAAGATGTTCATGCTATCAGTGATTTTTTAGAGCAGACTTCAGTTGGCTATCTCTTCTTAGCTTTCTTTCTACTTGGCTTAACTTTGGCATTTACGCCCTGTGTGTTGCCGATGTTACCCATTATGTCGAGTGTCATTTTTGGACGTCAAGCAGGAAAGGTGGTTTCTAAATCGCGCGCGAGTGTCCTGGCGCTTGCTTATATATTAGGTATGGCCATGCTTTACTCTCTAGCAGGCATTGCCATGGCAGCCTTGGGTGGTAGCGCCCAAAGAGCGTTACAAAGCCCGCTAGCACTGATCGTGTTTGCACTCCTGTTGTTGGGTTTATCAGGAAGCCTATTTGGTTTTTATGAACTGCGACTACCGCATTCTTGGCATCAGTTAATTGATCGAATTGCTGGTAAACAGAAGGGCGGCAGTATTGTGGGTTCGTTCGCCTTGGGCGGAATTTCTACTTTGGTGGCTAGCCCCTGCATCACTGCACCCTTAGCTGGAGTGCTCGGTTTTATCGCGCAGACAGGATCGATGACTCTAGGAGCTGGGCTTTTATTCGTGATGGCGCTGGGCATGGGATTGCCCTTATTTTTCATTGCTATAGAAGCGCGTATTTTGATTCCATCTACTGGAATATGGATGGTATGGCTGCAACGTGCTTTAGGCGTGTTGTTAGTATTCACAGCAATTTGGATTGCAAGTCCGTTATTTCAGGATGCCACTTCAAAGCAAGATGCACAAGTAACTCGCCAACTCGGAGAGCTTCATTTCAGATTAGTGAGTTCAATTTCTGAGTTAGACCAGCAGTTGGCTTTAGCAAAAGAGGCCAAGCGACCCGTACTTTTAGACTTTTATGCGGATTGGTGTATTAGCTGCAAAGAGATGGAGCTTAATACTTTTAGCAATCCTGAAGTCAGTAAAGAAATGCAGAATTTTGTTTTACTACAGGCAGATGTAACCAGCAATACTCCAGAAAACAAAGAGTTACTCAAACGTTTTGGTCTCTTTGGGCCGCCTGCTATTTTGTTTTTTAATTCAGATACCGGTGAGCTCAAACAAAAAAGAATCGTTGGCTATATGTCTCCAGAGCCCTTCGCCAAGGCGCTTTCAGAGATTGCGGCAAAAAAATAATTAAGCCTTGGCTTTTAGATAGCGAGCAGCTTCTATAGCAAAGTAAGTAAGAACACCATCTGCACCAGCACGTCTAAATGCCAAGAGTGACTCAATCATGACGGCATCATGATCAAGCCAACCATTTTGGGCGGCTGCTTTGAGCATGGCGTATTCACCACTGACTTGATAGGCATAAGTGGGATATTCAAAAACATCTTTTACTCGACGCACAATATCTAAGTAAGGCATACCAGGCTTGACCATGACCATATCGGCGCCTTCATTGATATCGAGAGCAATTTCTCTCAAAGCCTCATCACTATTGCTTGCATCCATTTGGTAGGTTTTTTTATCAGCCTTACCTAAATTTTTTGCTGAGCCAACCGCATCACGAAATGGACCATAAAAAGCAGATGCATATTTTGCAGAGTAGGCCATGATCATAGTGTGAATCAAATTTTTTTGTTCAAGTGCTTCACGAATTTTGCCAATACGTCCATCCATCATGTCCGACGGCGCAACAATATCGACCCCAGCCTCTGCTTGAGTTAGCGCTTGCTGAACTAAGATTGCAGAAGTCTCATCATTGAGAATGTAGCCAGCAGAATCTAGTACTCCATCTTGACCATGGCTGGTATAGGGATCGAGGGCGACATCAGTCATGATGCCCAGATGAGGAAACTGTTTTTTGAGTTCTCTTACTGCTTTTGGAACCAAGCCATTGGGATTCGTTGCCTCTTTACCATCAGGTGTTTTAAGGGCGGGATCAATTACCGGAAAGAGCGCCAATACCGGAATGCCGAGATCAACACACTCTTGCGCAACTGGTAATAACAAATCGAGCGAGAGACGATTTACCCCTGGCATAGATGCAACAGCTTCAGACTGATTTTTCCCATCAAGCAAAAAGACCGGATAAATCAAATTATTCGCACTGAGACTATTTTCTTGCATCATGCGACGAGACCAATCATTGCGTCGCATGCGGCGTGGACGATGTGCTGGAAACTGTAATAAGGGATTAGCTGATTGTTTCATCTTCATGAGTGTTTGCTTCAAATAACCATTTAATAATCAGATTATCGGCTTCTTCAAGCCCAATGCGTTTGGTGCTAGAGAATAATTGTGCCGTAAGTTGTTTGGATTCACCAGTGCCGTCTGGAAGATTTGGATCATACTGCTGCAACTGTTTTTTGACAGCCTCTAATGCATGCTTACATTCGCTGTTATTGAGCTTATCGCACTTGCTGAGCAAAATATGAATCGGCTTTCCGGTAGGTACGAACCATCGAATCATTTGCTCGTCGAGGTCGGTAATTCCTCGGCGGGCATCCACAATCAAAACCATGCCTACTAACTGCTCCCGCTCCTGAAGATAGTCGCTCAGAAGCGCATTCCAGTGGTATTTGGTTTCATGGTTTACCGCGGCAAAACCATACCCTGGTAAGTCCACTAAATAGGCTAAAAGATCATCTTTTGCAAAAAGACCGAAATAGTTGATGTGCTGGGTTCGGCCGGGGGTTTTACTGGCAAAAGCGAGCCTTTTTTGGTTACAAAGGACGTTTATTGCGCTCGATTTACCGGCATTGGAGCGGCCCGCGAAGGCCACCTCACGGAGGGGGGCGCCAGGCAGGCAATGGGTGTCATTGACCGTGGTCGAAAATCGGGCTTGAAAGAGTTTAGACATGTATAGAAGCTATTGTAAAATCACGCAAAATCATGAAATATCTCATGGTGTCGGGCAAAAGGTTGTAAATGCAGGGCCCAAACACTTTTAGGAATTTTTGCCAAGGTAAAC
>DAISKI010000077.1:0-4585 GCA_036821065.1 Polynucleobacter sp.
CAATTTGAGGCCACTTTTAGGCAGATTCGGATCCCTTTTGTGGATAACTCTGAAAAAGCCCATGACGCGGTTAGCAACATTAATCAGGCTGCCTCTAAGTATGGCGTGCAACCCATTGTTTTTACTACCCTAGTAAACCCAGAACTCAATGCCATTGTGGGAAAAGCCAATGGCCTCGTTTTGGATATGTTTCAGACCTTTGTGGCACCTCTTGAACATGCCCTTGGCATTAAATCTACCCATGCAATGAACCGGCTTCACCACAATGCGGATACTGCAGCTTATAAAAACCGGATTGAGGCAATTAACTACTCCTTAGCCCACGATGACGGGCAGTCCAATCTCAAGCTCACTGAGGCTGACGTCATCCTAGTGGGCATATCTCGGGTGGGCAAGACCCCAACAAGCCTATATTTGGCGATGCAGTATGGTTTGAAGGCAGCCAACTACCCACTGATCCCCGAAGATTTTGAGCGCGGTCAATTACCCAAAGATTTACTACCCTATCGCCAAAAAATCTTTGGTCTGATGATTGATGCTGAGCGTCTTTCAGAAATCCGCAATGAGCGGCGCCCAGGTAGTAACTATGCCAAGCTAGAAAATTGTCGTTATGAAATTAATGAAGCAACTGCGATGCTGAAGAGAGAATCTATTCCGTGGGTCAGCACTACAAGCAAATCTATTGAAGAGATTGCCACCACAGTTTTGCAAGCGATTAAAGCGGATAAAACGATTCTAGGCTAAAGCGCTAAGATCTGCGGATTCTGAGGGTTTCAAATAAGCAAATCGCCGCTGCAGTAGAAACATTCAAAGACTCTACTCTAGGATCAATTGGAATCGATATCGTTTTTGCTTGTGCCAGGATCTCTTCTGAGACCCCCGATCCCTCACTACCCATAACCCAAGCAACTGGCTTTTGGAGAGTGCTATCAATTTCATACAAATCACTTTGCCCATCTGCGCTCGCTGCAAGTAATGGCACCTCAACTGCGCTAAGCATTTGTTGATTGGACCAACCTTCGTAAAGATCTAATAACCGATGCGCACCCATGGCCGCTCTTAAGACCTTACTTGACCAAAGATGGGCTGTACCGCTTAAAGCCAGTACTTGAGTAAATCCGGCTGCTGCTGCAGTCCGTAATATCGAGCCGACATTACCCGCATCTTGAATCCGATCCAAGATGAGTAGGTCGCCACTCAGAGTAGATATCGATTCTGGATGGAGCACTGATTTTGTCAAACTTAACAATCCTGCCAGGTGTGGCGCATTAACCAAGTCGCTCAGCAAGTCCCATAACTTACTGTCTAACAAGTAGATCTTAGTATCTGGGCAGACCTCAAGATGATGAGCTATGACTTCAGCAATTTCAGAATTCCTCAGACCTTGCTCAGAGGTGAACACGGTCTTGAGCGCAGGATCCCCTGCCCATGTCTGAATTAAATGAATACCTTCTAATAATGCATGTCCACTTGCCAGTCTTGCCTTTTGACCTTTTGGACCTGAGGCCTGAAGCAGGCGTAATTCTTTAATTAGCGGATTGTCTTTGGAGCTAATGACTTCTGGATTCATTTGATAGATCCTTCAAGCACGGCCCGCACAGGAGAGAAAGTTTTCCGATGCTGATTGCAAACTCCATACTGCTTGAGTGCTGCAAAGTGGGCTTCAGTAGGATAGCCCATATGCTGTGCAAAACCATAATGTGGATAAAGCGCATGCAGACTCTGCATTTGATGGTCACGTGTGACCTTAGCCAGAATAGAGGCAGCAGAGATTGCAGGCTCTTTTGCGTCTCCCTTCACAATCGCTTCGGATGCAATAGGTAATTTAGGGCAACGGTTACCATCAATTAAGGCTTTATGTGGCCACTCACCAAACTTTTTCACTAAGTCTTCAACTGCTCTTTGCATTGCTAGCATGGTGGCTTGCAAAATATTGATTTGATCAATCTCTTGAGCACTGGCCTCGCCAATGCCCCAAGCTTTCGCCTTGAGCATGATCTCTGCATACAAAGTTTCTCGTCTTGCTGGGGACAATTTCTTGGAATCCTTTAAACCCATAATAGGCTGATCAGGATCGAGTATCACTGCTCCGGCTACCACCGAGCCTACTAGGGGGCCACGCCCTGCTTCATCGACGCCGCAGATCCATATAGCACTCATTTAGATTTAGACTGGATTTCATGAGTAACGGCTTGCGCTACCAAAAGACCAGTTGGTCGACGTAAGGTTTCATGCATCTCGGTAAAGCGACTTTGTAAGCGAGTCACTTTATTTGGATTTTCTAGCCAAGCCATTAAAGCATTCGCCAGCGCATCTGGTGTTGCCTCATTTTGCAAAAGCTCTGGCACCACAAACTCACCACAAAGAATATTCGGTAAGCCCACGTATGGAAGGTAGCCCTGACGCTTCATAATCTGCCCAGTTAACCAGGGCACCTTATAAGAAATCACCATGGGTTTTTTCCAAAGCGCAGCTTGCAGGGTTGCCGTACCGCTAGCAATGAGGACAACATCTGCAGCCTCGAGAACCAAGTCAGCCTGACCGTCAATCAGATGAATCTGAATTTCAGGATATTTATTTTGCAATTGGGATTTGAGAGCCTCCAACGGAGCTCGCAAACGAGTTGTTGCTACTGGAATCAAAAAATGGAGCTTTTGACCCTTTAATTTATTCGCTAGCACAGCCATGGTGTCAAAAAATACAGGGGCAATAAGTTCAATCTCAGAGCCACGGCTTCCAGGAAGAACCGCGATTACAGTCCCAGCGAACTGGTCTAGGCTCAAGTGCAGCAATTGAGAAAGCTTTTGTCTCGCGACTGTTGTGTCAGGCTGTAAAGGAATATCACTCGCTAAGGGATGACCCACATAGCTTGCAGCGATGCCAGCACGCTCATAAATCGCAGTCTCAAAAGGAAAGATACAGAGCATACGGTCGACTGCTTGTGCAATCTTTTTGATTCGCCCTGCCCGCCATGCCCAGATCGAAGGAGATACAAAATGTAAGGTTGGAATGCCCGCTTTGCGTAATTGCATTTCAACGCCCAGATTAAAGTCAGGCGCATCAACGCCCAAATATACATCGGGCCGATTCTCCGTCAACAAGGTATGAATTAGCTCTTTACGAAGCCTCAGAATAGCGGGTAGTTGTTTAATAGCCTCTACATAACCACGAACACTCAGGGTTTCCATCGGCCACTCTGAGCGAAACCCCTGAGCCTGCATGAGAGGGCCGCCGATGCCATAGACCTCAAGGCCCGCCATATCCGGAATTTGATTTAAAGCGCTAAGGACTGGTGCTGCCAACAAATCACCAGAGGGCTCGCCAGCAACGCAAGCTAATTTGGGCAAGTCAATTTACCGAATAATGCCGCGCGTAGAAGCGGCAATAAAGTCATGAAACTCAGCAAGCTTCTCTGCTGTAGCCGGATCTGCTGCATGATTACTAACCATCTTTTGTAATTCTGTCTTAGCTTCTTCAAAGCTTAAGCCATCTTTATACAAAATTTTATAAGCTTGGCGCAATGCAGAAATCGTTTCGCTTGAAAATCCACGGCGTTTTAGACCTTCGACATTAATGCCATGGGGCGTTGCTTTATCACCTGCCGCAATCACAAACGGCGGAATATCTTGAACTAAAACGGATGCGCCACCCAGCATGACATGCTGACCAATGCGGACAAACTGATGTACTCCAGACATACCGCCCATAATGGCCCAATCCTTGACGTGAACATGGCCTGCAATCTGAGCATTGCTTGAAAAAATTGTGTGGTCCCCAACCTGACAATCATGGGCAATATGCACATAGGCCATGATCCAGTTATCGTTTCCGATTCTGGTAATGCCAACATCTTGCGCAGTCCCAGTATGGATAGTGGTGAACTCGCGAATGGTATTACGGTCACCAATCAGCAACTGGGTTGGTTCCCCGCGGTACTTCATATCTTGTGGGGGGCCGCCAACAGCAGCAAAACTAGCGATGTGATTATCTTTACCAATAGTGGTGTGGCCCTCAATCACTGTGTGTGATCCAATCTTACTTCCAGCGCCAATCTTGACGTTGGGGCCAATGACACAGTAAGGACCGAGCTCTACATTCTCAGCGAGCTGAGCCTTAGGATCGACGATGGCTGTCGCATGAATCAAACTCATTACGCGCCCTTCGAACGCACTGCGCAAGTGATATTGGCCTCAGCTGCTAGCTCTCCATCAACAGTGGCCTGCACTTGGAATTTATAAATACCTGCACGCTCACGTTCCAGCGTTGCTGTCATGATGAGTTGGTCACCTGGTAATACGGGTTTTTTAAACCTTGCACCATCAATTCCAGCAAAGTAATAAACCGCATCCTCAGCACGCTCCTCTGAAAACGTCAGGAGTGCTGCCGTTTGCGCCAATGCCTCAATAATGAGTACCCCAGGCATTACTGGAAAATCCGGAAAATGTCCCTGAAAGAATGGTTCATTCATGGTGACATTCTTAAGCGCAGTAATGCTCACGCGAGGAGTAATTTCTAATACGCGGTCTACTAATAAAAATGGGTAGCGATGCGGCAACAACTTTAAGATTTTGTTGATGTCGATTCC
>DAISKI010000078.1:0-4501 GCA_036821065.1 Polynucleobacter sp.
CCAGCAAGCTCAGACATGAACTTCGGAGCAGCATCTACCCGAATCACCTTCACCCCAAGATTACGGGCAAACATCTCCATTACCATATCGCCCTCGTTGAGGCGAAGTAAACCATGGTCCACAAACACACACGTCAGCTGATCTCCAATGGCTCTGTGAATCAAGGCAGCAGCAACACTTGAATCTACGCCGCCGGATAAGCCAAGAATTACCTCTTCTTTACCAACCTGTTTCTGAATTTTTTCTACAGCCTCAGAAATGTAATCGCCCATCACCCAGTCGGGCTTGCATCCACAAATCTCATGTACAAAACGATTCAGAATTGCAGTGCCTTGGTGTGTATGGGTCACCTCTGGATGAAACTGAAAGGCATAAAATTTGCGCTGCTCATCTGCCATACCAGCAATTGGGCAGGACTCTGTAGACGCCATGAGCTTAAATGACTCTGGCAAATGGGTAACGGAGTCGCCGTGACTCATCCACACTTTCAGAATGCCGTGACCTTCGCTAGTCGAGAAGTCTTGAATACCTTTGAGCAAAGCAGTATGACCATGAGCACGCACCTCTGAATAACCAAACTCACGTGCCTTGCCTAAGGATTCTGCCGATGCCACAGCGCCACCCAATTGGGTCGCCATGGTTTGCATACCATAACAAATACCCAGTACAGGAATTCCTAATTCAAAAACAATGTTTGGAGCTCTTGGACTGCCTGACTCAGTTACTGAGCTTGGGCCACCTGACAGGATGATGCCTTTACAACCCTCTTCTTGAACAAAGCGACGAATGAATTCAGGGTCGCAATCGTAAGGATGGATTTCAGAATAGACTTTTCCATCACGTACACGTCTAGCAATGAGTTGGGTTACTTGTGAGCCAAAGTCGAGAATCAGTATCTTGTCGTGCACGAAGGAGGCTGCCTTATGAAGTCTTAGTCGATGTGGTAATTCGGCGCTTCCTTGGTGATCTTCACATCATGAACATGCGACTCGCGTACACCTGCACTTGTGATTTCCACAAAATTGGCTTTCTCATGAAGCTCATTGATGGTTTTACAACCCAGATAACCCATGGAAGAACGAATACCACCAGTTAATTGATGCAAGATAGTTAAAACGCTACCTTTGTAAGGCACTTGTCCTTCAATACCTTCAGGAACCAATTTCTCTGCATTGGCTGCGCTGATATCACCTTGGAAATAGCGATCTGCAGAACCATCTGTCATAGCTCCTAAGGAACCCATGCCACGATAACTCTTGTATGAACGCCCTTGATACAGAAACACTTCCCCAGGCGCTTCTTCCGTTCCTGCAAACATGCCGCCCATCATCACAGAATTAGCGCCCGCTGCCAATGCTTTAGAGACATCACCAGAGTAGCGAATACCGCCATCAGCAATCAGAGGAATGCCAGTACCCTTGAGTGCATTAGACACATTCACAATCGCTGTGATTTGAGGAACGCCAACACCCGCAACAATACGAGTCGTACAAATCGAACCTGGCCCAATACCTACCTTGACACCGTCAGCACCATGATCAGCTAGTGCTTTTGCAGCATCGCCAGTCGCAATATTGCCGCCAATCACCTGAACTTGGGGATAATTTTTCTTGACCCACTTAACGCGATCAAGCACGCCCTGACTATGGCCGTGGGCGGTATCTACTACGATGACATCTACACCAGCGCGTACTAAGAGTTCAACGCGTTCATCATTATCGGGGCCTACGCCAACTGCAGCTCCAACTCGTAACTTCCCTTCGCTATCTTTACAGGCATTGGGATGTTCAGTTGCCTTAAGAATATCCTTAACAGTAATCAGACCGCGCAATTCAAAAGCATCATTGACAACCAACACTCGCTCTAAGCGATGTTTACTCATCAAGCGTTTTGCTTCTTCTAGACTAGCGCCCTCTTTAACTGTAATCAAGCGCTCGCGAGGAGTCATTTTCGATTTAACGGGCGCATCTAAATCTTCTTCAAAGCGAAGGTCACGGTTGGTAATAATGCCAACAACAGTTTTACCTTCAAGAACTGGGAAACCAGAAAATCCATGCTCACGGGATAGTTGCATCACCTGGCGAACAGTCACCGTTGGTCCAATCGTAATAGGATCACGCAAAACACCCGATTCATAGCGTTTGACTTTGGCTACTTCGCGAGCCTGCTCCGCGGGGGAAAGGTTCTTATGAACAATACCAATACCGCCTTCGCTGGCCATGGCAATCGCCAATCGACCTTCCGTTACGGTATCCATTGCTGCAGATACTAAAGGCGTGTTGAGTGAAATACTTCGAGTGAGTTGAGTCGCCAAATTGGCGTCTCGAGGGAGTACCGATGAATAAGCCGGCACGAGGAGCACATCGTCAAAAGTGAGTGCTTTTTGAATGAGTCGCATGCAAAACCCCTAGTCGCAAAAACAGATTATAGCCTCCTTGCCTTTCTTCTCGCGGCCGCAGCCTGAAATTTGGCATCTTGGTTTTGATTGGCCTTTTTCCGACGGATAGTTTTGGGATCAATTAATAAGGGGGAATACAGCTCCAAGCGATCGCCATCATAAATCGGACTATCCCAATCCTTACGCTTGCCAAATACCCCAAAACAGCCCTTTCTGGCTAAAACAGGGTCGTTTGGCCCCGTAGCAATACCCGCTTTCTGCAAAGCTAGGCCTACGGTAGCCTTTTCATTGGGCGCTAAAGTGAGCAGAAATGGGGTGATCTTGGGTGCTTCACCTCGGGCATCGCAAATCCAAATCTCAAGCATCGAGATCCTCAGCCCGCTTTACAAAGCACTCTACAAAGGTACCGGCGATATAGCCAAAAACAGGGCCAATCACCTTATCCAGCAGGACATTCTTAAACTCCCACTCCAGAGTGAATTCCACCTTACAGGCATCTTCCCGAAGCGAGATGAATTTCCATTGACCAGAAAAACGTTTAAATGGGCCGTCCACGAACACCATATCGATTGAGTCTGGTCGATGATTGGTATTACGGGTATGAAAAAACTGGGAAATCCCCTTGAATTGAATATGAATTTTGGCATCCAAGACCGTATCGGTTTGCTCAAAAATCTCTACCCCACCACACCAAGGTAAAAACTCGGGGTAGCGAGCCACATCAGTGACCAAGCCGTACATGCGCTCTGCAGATTGGTCAATTAAAACGGTCTTGTGCACGTCTGCCATAATCGATCGTGAGAAGGTAAAAATATGAGTATCGTCGATAACAAAAAAGCCTTCTTCGATTATTTTATCGAGGAACGGTTTGAGGCGGGTCTGGTGCTAGAGGGCTGGGAAGTCAAGGCCATTCGTGCAGGTCGCGCCCAAATTAAAGAAGCGTATGTCGTCATTCGCCAGGCGGAGCTTTTTCTGATTGGTGCGCATATTGCCCCACTCCTTTCTGCGTCCAGCCATATCGTTCCCGATAACACCCGGACCCGTAAATTACTCCTAAACGCAATTGAGATCCGCAAGCTCATCGGCAAAGTAGAGCAAAAGGGTTACACCCTGGTCCCCATTAATCTCCATTTTTCAAAAGGTAATGTGAAATGCGAGATTGGGTTAGCAAGGGGTAAAAAACAGCATGACAAACGTGCAGCAACCAAAGAGCGTGAATGGGAAGTCCAAAAAGGTCGAATCGCTCGAGGTGACCTCAATGGCTAGAAATCGCTTAGACTAGCCCTGTTTTCCCCATATTGGTGCAATAAGGCACCAAGCCGCTCCCCTGTTTACATTGTTGTCATCTCAAAGGCTTTAGTTTGTAAGTATGAAATTGCCTTTTGATGAGATGCTCGATGCCGCCGGTAAAGCGCGGCCCCACTACCAGATATTCCATAGCTGGCTAAAACAGCAAAGCGATACCCTGATGGGCCTTAAGCGTGCAGAGGCCGACCTGATCTTTCGTCGCGTAGGAATCACTTTTGCAGTGTACGGCGATGACTTGGGCTCCGAGAGAACAATCCCTTTTGATCAAGTACCCCGCATCTTTGCAGCCAAAGAATGGGAGCAATTAGAAAAAGGTTTACGTCAACGAGTAAAAGCTCTCAACCGATTTATCTACGACGTGTACCACGAAGAAGACATCATTAAAGCTGGGATTATTCCGGCCGAACAAATCTTCAATAATGCTCAATACCGACCCGAGATGCGCAATGTGAATATTCCCAGAGATATCTATGCGCAAATTGCAGGAATTGATATTGTGCGAGCAGGTGAAGGTGAGTTCTACGTCTTAGAAGATAACTTACGCGTTCCTTCGGGGGTCTCCTATATGGTGGAAGACCGCAAGATGATGATGCGTCTTTTCCCTGATCTCTTTCAAAAATATCGTGTAGCGCCTGTTGAACACTATCCTGACTTACTGTTGGAGTGTCTTAAATCGGTTAAGCCTGATGATGTTAAAAAACCCAACGTTGTTGTACTGACTCCAGGCATGTATAACTCGGCCTATTTTGAGCATAGTTACTTAGCACAGCAGATGGGTGTTGAGCTAGTCGAAGG
>DAISKI010000079.1:0-4411 GCA_036821065.1 Polynucleobacter sp.
GAAAACTGGCGAGGATGAAAGTCCTCCGTGAGTTCGAATCTCACCTCTTCCGCCAATTCAATAGGTATTACAAGGGTATATGGGGATGCAGCACTCTTGTTACCAAAGCCATTCTGTGGGATGGTTTTTTTATTCAGACTTACCTGTCTCAATTCCCTTCCACCATTCGCCCTTAAATTGGCCCTGTAGCCAATCAATGCATTGACTAACTTTAGTTGGAACGTGTTTTGGTGATGAAAATACTGCATGCATTTCTTGAGCGGGTAGTGACCAGTCTTCCATGACAGGTTTAAGCACCTTATCTTTTACTGATTGGTGGGCCATATACCAAGGAACCACTGCTAAGCCCATGCCAGCTCTGGCTGCAGCCAGAATCGAGGAAAGGTTATTGGAAGTGAATGGGCCTTTGACTTCAATAGTCTCGTTTTCATCTGCTTCCTTTGTAAAGCTCCATCGGTGATCGCCTTGAACCGTTGTATAGATTAAAGCTTGATGATTACGAATATCCTCAGGATGTTTTGGTGCGGGATGTTCCTTAAGGTATTTTGGGTTTGCTACTAGGACCCAGGGGTTTAAACCCAAGAACCGCGAGCCGAGTGAGGAGTCTGGCAAACGGCGCATGCGGATAGCTAAATCAACCCCTTGCTCGACTAGATTGATATAGCGGTCATCCATATTGAGGTTGACTTCAAGATCGGGGTGGTGCTCCATAAATTTCAGAATGGACGGCATGAGGACACGTCGTCCAAATGCAACTGAAGAGCTCACTGTCAGTTTGCCGCGCACCTTTGATTGCATGAGGGACGCCAAGTCATCGGCTTCTTCAATCTCTCTTGCTATCCCTTTGCACTTTTCGTAGTAAATCTTTCCGATTTCCGTTGGCGTGACACCTCTTGTACTGCGGTGCAGCAAAAGTGTGCCCAAGCGCTTTTCCATGCTGGCAACAAATTTAGTTGCGGTCGGCTGAGTAATGCCAAAGTCCTCTGCAGCCTTGCTAAATGAGCCTGTCTCAACAACTCGAATAAAGAGCGAGATACCTTGTACGCGATCCATGTTCTGACTTTTTGATTGGAATGAAGACTTTTTACACTATTCCACCACGGAATACTAGATATAGATTTGATGAGGTTCTCAAGCAACCCTAATTTGAAGATGATTCGTCCATAACTAATTTAGGAGATAAGTCATGGCAAAGATGAAGGCAGCAATGGCAGCAGTTCTGGTAATGGAAAAAGAGGGCGTCACCACTGCATTTGGTGTTCCTGGCGCTGCTATTAATCCACTCTACGCACAATTGCGCGAACGTCAGTCAATCACGCACATCCTAGCCCGCCATGTTGAAGGTGCTTCACACATGGCCGAAGGTTATACAAGAGCTAAGGCAGGCAATATTGGAGTTTGTATTGGTACCTCTGGCCCAGCAGGTACAGACATGATGACGGGACTCTATTCCGCAAGCGCTGACTCTATTCCTATTCTCTGTATTACTGGACAAGCACCACGTGCTCGTCTTTATAAAGAAGACTTCCAGGCTGTTGATATCGAGACGATTTCTAAACCAGTTACAAAGATGTCCGTAACGGTTCGCGAGCCTGGCTTGGTACCACGTGTTTTCCAGCAGGCATTTCATGTGATGCGTTCAGGCCGTCCAGGACCTGTATTAATTGATTTGCCAATCGATGTTCAATTAGCTGAAATTGAATTTGATATCGATACTTATGAGCCACTGCCGGTATATAAACCAGCAGCAAGTCGTAAGCAGATAGAAAAAGCAATGACAATGTTGATGTCGGCTAAAAAACCATTAATTGTTGCTGGCGGTGGAATCATCAATGCTGACGCAGATGCACTGTTAGTGGAATTTGCAGAATTGACTGGCATTCCAGTGATTCCGACCTTGATGGGCTGGGGCACTATTCCAGATGATCATCCACTCATGGCAGGCATGGTTGGTCTTCAGACCTCACATCGCTATGGCAATGCCACCATGCTAGCTAGTGATCTTGTTTTGGGTATTGGTAACCGCTGGGCTAACCGCCACACAGGATCTATCGATGTGTATTGCAAAGATCGCAAGTTTATTCACGTAGATATCGAGCCAACCCAAATCGGTCGCGTATTTAATCCCGACTATGGCATTGTTTCAGACGCAAAAGCGGCCCTAGAGTTATTTGTTGAGGTTGCTAAAGAATGGAAAGCAAAAGGCAAGCTCACTAATTACAGTGAGTGGGTTGAGCGCTGCCAAGAGCGTAAGAGCTTGATGCACCGTAAAACAAACTTTGATAATGTACCTATCAAGCCGCAACGTGTTTATCAAGAGATGAATTCAGTATTTGCGCGCGATACCGTTTATGTATCTACCATTGGCCTATCGCAAATTGCTGGCGGACAATTCTTACATGTCTATGGTGCACGTCAATGGATTAACTGCGGCCAAGCAGGCCCCCTTGGTTGGACAATTCCAGCTGCCCTAGGAGTATTGGCATCCGATCCAACCAAAACCGTCGTTGGACTTGCAGGTGATTACGACTTCCAATTTTTGATTGAGGAATTGGCAGTTGGTGCGCAATTTAATCTGCCACTAGTCATGGTCTTGGTGAATAACAGTTATCTAGGTTTGATTCGTCAAGCGCAACGCGGCTTTGAAATGGATTATTGCGTGCAATTGGCTTTTGACAACATCAACGTTGATGATCAAAACCTCAAAGGCTACGGAGTGGATCACGTTAAAGTCGTTGAAGGGCTGGGTTGTAGAGCTATTAGAGTGTCCGATCCAAATAAGATCAATGATGCCTTGATTGAAGCGCAAAAGATGGCTAAAGAGCATCGTGTACCAGTAGTGGTGGAAGTGATTCTAGAAAAAGTCACCAATATTGCGATGGGCACCGAAATTAACAACATTAATGAATTTGAAGATATTGATTGTCGACATCCTGCTGGTACAGAGGGCTTAGTAGCCGCTGGCCTTCTTGAGTAATCGATGCATGTCTTTGAATTGAACTAGCTATTAAGGAATCGAAATGCCCAAGTTTGCAGCTAACCTCACAATGTTGTTTAATGAACAACCATTTTTGGAGCGCTTTGCGCTGGCCAAGATTGGAGGTTTCAAAGCCGTCGAATTTCTATTTCCTTATGCTTTTGAAGCTAGCGAAATCAAATCTGCTTTAGATAACAACGCCTTAAAATTGGTTTTGCATAATCTGCCCGCAGGCGATTGGGATGCAGGCGAGCGAGGCATTGCTTGTCATCCAGATCGCGTTGAAGAGTTTCGTTCAGGCGTTGCTAAGGCAATTAAATATGCTACTTATCTGAATGTGGGTCAGGTAAATTGCTTAGCTGGTAAGGCACCGGCCGGAGTAGATGCCAAGGTACTGCGCGATACATTCGTAGGTAATTTGAAATATGCGGCTGAGCAATTAAAGAAGGTAAATATTAGATTACTCATTGAGCCTATCAACACTTTTGATATACCTGGGTTTTATCTAT
Source organism: Polynucleobacter sp. (assembly GCA_036821065.1). GTDB lineage: Bacteria > Pseudomonadota > Gammaproteobacteria > Burkholderiales > Burkholderiaceae > Polynucleobacter. Next base: position 3,487 of record DAISKI010000079.1, read on the forward strand.
CCCGAACCCAACAGGCAATCGAGATCATGGACGAGGTTGGCTCAGATAATTTATATCTGCAATATGACATCTACCATGCGCAGCGTATGGAGGGTGAAATTGCTAGTACGATACAAAAATTTTTACCCCGCATTGCCCATATCCAATTAGCTGATAACCCGGGGCGTAATGAGCCAGGCACCGGTGAAATCAACTATGAATATTTATTTGGTTTCTTGGATAAGATCGGCTACAAGGGATGGATTGGCTGCGAATACAAGCCGCTAAAAAATACCGTGGCTGGCCTTGGTTGGATGCATCCTTATGAGCACCATCAGCAAGATAGTATTTACGCCTGAGTTAAAATCAAAAGCTTGATGTAGCCCCACTGAAAAGTGCCTACCTTTTGATCAGAATGAGATATCCATGCGTATTTACAAAGCAGCTTTATTCCTTTTCCCAGCACTGTTTATTGTGGTCAAGGCTTACGCTCAAAATACGGTAATGCCAGCTTTGTCGCCTGAAGAATTAAAGCAGTTCAATTCTCAACCTTTGTCGCCCAAGATTTCAGTGCCTGAATTGGATGGGACGCAAACTGGCCCAACCCGTAATTCCCGCATGAAGAGTCCAATGAAGTCGAGTACACAGTCGTCTGGCGAGCAGGAAGCTGAAATCCTCGGTGGTGATGGCAACAACACTCCCGCGACTCCGCAGATTACCAAGAGCTTTTAAGCTTTAAATGCACCGCCCTGGGTAAGCTTAGCAAGCTCCTCTTTCTCAATCCCCAATTCTTTTAGTAGCTCTGCAGTGTGCTCACCCAAGAGTGGGGGGTGCCTGCTGACTTGTTGTGGTGTTTCAGAAAGTTTGACCGCAAACCCAATATTCGGAATACTGCCTTCAACCGGGTGATCAATCTCAATCCGCATTTGTCGATGTTTGCCATGCT
>DAISKI010000080.1:0-2069 GCA_036821065.1 Polynucleobacter sp.
CCCGTCACAAACATCTCGGGCTTCAATAAACCATCGGAGTTATCAATCTCAGCACGAATCACTAATGCATGAGTGGTCGGGTCAATCGATGCGCCGACATAATTGGCCTTCGCCACAAACTCGCGATCAGGATAAGCCTCCACCTTCAAGCGGAATAAATCCCCTACTTTAATTTTGCCAATATCTTGTTCAAAGACGCTACCCACAAACCAGAGGTTTTTAGGATCAGCAATGGTTGCCAAGACATCGCCGGTATTGAGAAAAGCACCCGGATCGACTGCGCGCTTAATCACTACCCCTTCAATCGGCGCCCGAATCGGGAAGGTAGGGCTTGCAACACCCGTTGCTCTGAGTCTTTGAATATCTTGATCGCTACCACCCAAAATCCGCAGATGATTAGCGGCTGCCTCTAAAGTATCTTTGGCATCCTGATACAAGCTACCCACATCGGCTTTATTGAGCGCTGCCACCATCTTGGACGACAAAATATATTCAGTTTGAGCAGAAACATAATCAGGGCTATAGAAATCGGCTACAGGATCTCCTGCTTTCACCGGTGCACCATCAAAGGCATAAATCCGCTCTACTCTTCCAGGTGCTCGCGCTGAAATCACTTTGACGCGCTCTGCGTTGTAAGCTAAGCGACCAGGAACAATCAGGTTTAGTGGCGCAGTCGATTCGCCTGTTATGTAGAACTCAAAGACGTCTGGTGACAGCGTGACGCCTGGTAAAGAAATATTAATCACGCCAGTCTTATCAACCGAAATCGTTTTATGCGTATTTTCTGCATCGTCTTTGCTAGGGGCAAAGATCATACCGATGATGATGCCCACAATCAAAGTGCCCAGCAAAGAGCTGATTAATCTAAAACGGGGCTGTGCCCATTTTTGTTTAGCGATCACTTCGGCATGTTTATAAAAATGCTTACCCTTGGCTAAGGCGACTTCCGCTTGAGGGCGAACTTTTTCCCAATACGGTTTTAGCTTATCGAGATAGGGTTGTAATTTGTCTAAGTATTTTTTAAGCATGGGCTTTCACCTATTCAATGGGGTCTTTGCCGGCGGATGCCAATAAGGCTGCCTGAGCTTGAAGCAAATTACTTTTCGCGATTGCCAGTTGAATCTCTAGCGCTCTGAGTTGTGTTTGTGCTGTGAGCAAATCACTAAATCCTTGACCATTATTGGCGTATTGGGTAATCGCTACCCGATACGCAGCGTCTGCTTGGGGTACTTGGCGATCTCTTAAGAACTCTACGTATTTTTTGGCCTGCTCGTAGGTAGCGTAAGCAGAATCGACTCCTAACACTACCTGCTGTTTAGCAGCCGCATCGTTGGCTTCGGCAGCACCTTGGTTACGCAAGGCTTGCTCAACGCCATACTTCTCTTTGGTAAAGAAATACAGTGGAATCACGATATCAAATTCCATCTGGTAATACATCTGACCGTTATTGGAGGTAAAGGGTCCACGATTGGGTGTGTATTGGGAAGCCACGATCTGAAAGTCGGGCAAGTAGGCTGCTTTAGCCAGTGAGACGCCCTTCTTTGCCGCTTCGAGCTGTAAATTGGTGCTCTTTAAGATCGGATGGAAACCTTCTGCGTAAGACTCTAGTTCCAACAGAGAAGGAACCTTACCCATCGCCGCACCGGCATCACCCCGTAAAGCAATCTTTTGCCGAGGGTCACGCCCGATCATGACGTTGATGCTTTTGTAAGCCACACTCAGTTGACGCTCGAGATTGAACTTTTCTGACTCGGCAGAGCTCTGCGCGACTTGCGCATTGAGATACTCTACATAAGCAGCAGCGTGATTGCTATAACGCGCCTTCGCAATATTCTTAATCAGTTCTGTACGAATGACGGTATCACTCAAGACTTTGAGTTGCTGTTGCGCGGCCAAGGTGCTGTAGTACATCGTCGCCAATTGCGAACCGAGTTGTAAATAGAGATTATCGTTTTGCGCCTGAATCGATTCAGCACCCTTGTCGGCAATCTCAGACGCTAAAGTCTTCTTGCCAGGAAACTGAAAGGGCTGAGCAAATGAGTAACCGTTCTGCCCGTTTGGATTAGTAC
>DAISKI010000080.1:2169-4390 GCA_036821065.1 Polynucleobacter sp.
GGAAACTGAAAGGGCTGAGCAAATGAGTAACCGTTCTGCCCGTTTGGATTAGTACCCGCAGTACCCAATGCCAATGGTGAACCTGCTGGCATGCCTGACCAGATTAAGCCCACTTGGGGATTGGCTGGCGCAGCAATTTGCGGTACGGTCGCTTTAGCTGCGAAATACGATTCGCGCGCTGCAATCAATTGCGGATTGTTTGCTCGCAACTCATTCCAGAGTTGGCGTAAATCCATTTCGTATGGCTTGCGATTGGCATCGAGCGTTTTTGAATCAGCCAATACTCTACGCTCAGGTTCTTGCGCGGGTGCAGCAAGATTTGTGCCAGCGCGCACTTCAACAGATGCCTTACCTACATTCGTAGTCGATGGGCTTGGTGTTGTGATGGCGAAGGGATCAGATTGAGCATCAGCAGCGAAAGAGATGAAGGCGAGAGCAAGGACAAAACCAGCGCGCAATGTTAGCGAACTTTGTAGATTTTGTTTATTCAAAAAATAGCTCAATGGTCTCTCTAGCTGCGTAATAGTTATCAAATCCAGCAATTAAGGCCTATAAGGCTCGAATTATAAGGGAGAAATATGTATTTCCAATGAATACTGAATTCTTAAGTATTTGATTCTAAACACAATAATTAAAACTCGGCATGAACCCTAAAGGAATAGATCTGCACTGGGCCTCGAGCCGAGTTGTAGGCCGGATTATTCACGTGCTGATAGTTCACTCCAAACAGGACATTTTTGACCAATAAAGCGTTGTAATAGAGCTCGGCAATCTGCTCGGGCTTGTAAGAAATCGTCTGATTGGGGCCAGCATAATCGCCAATGAAATACGACACCCCACCCGCTTGGAGGTACTGACGGCGATAGCTCGATAAGCCGTTTTGCATCATCGAAATACCAATCGTATCTTTTTCACGGTTCCAGTTCAGACCATTAATGCTCACGCCTACCGATAAAGAATTATCGGCTTCAGTAAATGCCATGGTTTCGGTATGACCATCTGAGGTGAAGGCACGTCCATAGATACCGACTGTATTCGTAATGGCTTGTTCACCATTAATACCAATACCGGTTTTAAATTGCTGATTGGTTCGCACATTATTGATGGCTTGCGTACCTTGTGCATTGTTTTGAATCACATAGTTGGTCGCATCCTCAAAGCGCGCCAAGGTCATTTTGTTTCGATAAGCCAGCACACTCACCTTGCCTGGTAAGCCAGCAATATTGTGTTGGCGCTCTACCTCAATCTGATCGCCATAGGCCTTGAAAATTTGATTGTCTAAATCACGGCCATTGGGGGTTTTAGGTGCAAGCGTGCGGGCTGCCCGAAAGACCCAGTTATCTCGGTACCACTCACCCGCCAGGCCCCAGGTGTAACCGCGGGCGTCAGCCGCATAGTCATACGCCAGGTAGGTCAAATTGCCCCAGTTCATGAACTGTATGCGAGGGTCTTTGGCATAGGTGCTGTCATCGAAGATATCTAAAGTAGAAAACTTTCCGCCAGTGATCACAAAACGATTACTACTCACGGTTTGTGAGATTTGATTGGCATCATTGTCCAGTTGGACCTTTGAGCCCTCTTGGTTAATGGTGTGTCTAAAGAAAGCCCGTGCTGAATAAAACTGAGCTTCTTTACCGGCAGCTTTATTGGCTTCACCGTTGGTAAAGCCACCCAAACCGACTAAGCCAGAAAATGGCACTCCAGAAAACACTTCTGGGTTGTAATACACGTCGGTATTTTCAAAGATCCGTGCACCAAAAAATAATGTGCCCGACCAGGTATAACTCATCGACTTGTCAGACGACATACTATTCAGACCAGAATAGGATGAGGTGTAATTGTTATAGCGTTGGTTGATATAGGTGGTTTGGCCGTGAATATTCACAGGCATGCCACCGATGGAATACTCCGTCGGAAATCCCTCGATTTGCTGATCGATACTCGAAATTTGGTCGGCACCAGTTCCTGCTTTTTGGGCTAAAGCAGAAAAACTGAGCAAACTGAGCAAGCAAGCTAATAGATAGGGATTGAAACGCTTCACAACGGCCTTGCTTGTAAATAAGAATGATTCTCATTATAAATGAGAAAATATGTCTAATTTATGAAAAGTAGCCTAATTTACATTAATAAAGGGCATCAGCTGACTGTCAGTGCACTACAGGTGGGCTGTTTAGCCTAATGTGCGGCGATCCATCATGGCTCGGGCGAGCGTTCCCGCATC
>DAISKI010000081.1:0-4327 GCA_036821065.1 Polynucleobacter sp.
TTAAAGAAACTGAAGGGCCTAAGCTCACACAAGCTCTTGAGCAAAACGTGAAAAGTTATGACGTCGATATCATGAACTTACAACGTGCTAAAGCATTACGTAAGACCGATACAGGATTGGAAGTCGAGCTTGAGAATGGTGCTGTCCTCAAAAGCAAATCAATGATTATCAGTACCGGCGCCCGCTGGAGATCCATGAATGTCCCAGGCGAAGAAGAGTATCGTAATAAAGGTGTAGCCTACTGCCCTCACTGCGACGGCCCTTTATACAAAGGTAAGCGTGTTGCCGTAATCGGTGGTGGTAACTCGGGCGTAGAAGCTGCGATTGATTTGGCTGGCATTGTGAGCCATGTCACCTTGATTGAGTTTGATAGCAAATTACGGGCTGATGCCGTTCTGCAAAATAAGCTCAACAGCTTGCCTAATGTCACAGTACTCACAAGCGCGCTGACAACCGAAGCCTTAGGTGATGGTAAGAAGATTAATGGCTTACGCTACAAAGATCGCACGAACGATAGTGAACATGTGATTGAGCTCGAAGGCATTTTTGTCCAGATTGGTTTGTTGCCCAATACCGATTGGCTCAAAGGCACAATCGATTTATCACCCCGTGGCGAGATTTTGATTAGCGATAAAGGTGAAACCTCCTTGCCAGGCGTCTTTGCTGCAGGCGATTGCACCACTGTGCCTTATAAGCAAATCATCATCTCAATGGGCGAAGGTGCCAAGGCCTCTTTAGGAGCGTTTGATTACCTGATTCGCTCTTCTGTTCCAGAGCCAGAGTTAGCAGTCCATTGATAACGCATTGAGTTGAGTATGAAAAAAGCCCTTGAAATAACTCAAGGGCTTTTTTCTTAACAATTTTTTTACCACAAATCAGCTGGCTTCTTTATCCCAGTGCTTTTTCTGATCTGGGCTCATGTTTTCCCATCTTGCTTTATGGGCTCTCATGGCCGCCTGTTCGTCGGGAGTCAAGGCGTCAAAATAAGCCTTTCGTTCAGCTTTCATTGCTTCTTTCTGTTCGGAAGTCATTGCCTTCCAATCTGCCTTCATTTTTTCATGAAGCATCTTACGGTCCTCAGGACTCATTGCTTTCATTTGCGCCTTCATCTTTTGCCAATAGGCTTTACGCTCTTCGGGAGTCGCCTTAAGGAGAGCAGCATCAGTTTGCTTCATCTGCTCAAGTCGCTGATCAAAAGAAAGATTCACCGTTGCCAAAGGATTGGGAGGCTCAGGAATAACTGCGCTGGCCACAGACATTACTGAAATACCGAATAACAATCCAGCCAAGAATCTTGCCACTGCTTTGAAGTGTGATTTCATCATTTCTCTTTCTGATTAATGTACTGCAATTAGTAGACTACTCTTTGCCAACCGCTAGGGCAAGCCTGAGTTTGGGGATAATAGAGACCATTCTCAGGACAATATGCCGCGGCTTGTTGTTGAACAGGATAATAGTATTGTGGTGGACCATAATATCCAACTGGTCTTGGATGGTAGTAAGAGCTCACTATAACCGCTCCCGCAACAGCACCGACTGCCAATGGTGCCCATCCACCTCGATATCCGCCATACCCACCATGCCAACCACGAGCATTTGCTGGTGAGACTATACCTAATAGCGTAATTGCGGCAATAAAAGAAATGAGTAATTTTTTCATGATTACCTCCTCATTTTTTGGGGTTTCTAACCCTCTTGCTATAACAACGCTCAGGAATCTACCAAAGTTGACAGTTATTTGGATTTCTTATTTCTGCACGCCTCAGAACAATACTTCACCTCTCCCCAATTCTTAGCCCAGGATTTTCTCCAAGTCATTTCTTTTTTACAGACCAGGCAGATCTTGCTCGGCAAAAATGATTTATTGCCCTTAAAGGATGCGCTGGATTTAGAGCTCATCAAGATGATTCAAAATATGCTGTGCATGCAGAGTAATTTGTTTTTGATCTTCAGGGCTGATCTTATTTAAATTAGCCGTCATCAATCGGGTGCGAGGATTGCCATCAAATTGCTTGCGATGTTTAATCAAGAAATTCCAATACAAATTAGTCACTGGACATGCAGTTTCACCATAGCGAACATCAGGTTTATATTGGCAAGAGCCACAGTAATTACTCATGCGTTTGATGTAAGCGCCGCTGGCAATATAAGGCTTACTAGTAAAGCGCCCGCCATTGGCAAATAGGGCCATGCCGGCAGTATTAGGTAACTCAACCCATTCGATAGCATCAACATAGACCGCTAAATACCAATCACACACCGCGGAGGGCAAAATCTCTGCCAAAAGTCCAAAGTTACCCGTGACCATCAAGCGCTGAATATGGTGCGCATAGCCATACTCCATAGTCTGACCAATCGTATCCTTCATGCAGTTCATTTGGGTATCGCCGGTCCAATACCACTGAGGCAGAGAGCGTTGGTGATCATAAAAATTATCCTGAGCCATCTGCGGCATATCGAGGTGATACATGCCCCTGACAAATTCACGCCAGCCCAAAATCTGACGAATAAAGCCTTCAATGGTGGATAAATCTAGGGAGTATTTTTTCCAGGCTTTCAGAACTGCATCAATCACTTCACGAGGGTTCAGTAGCTTGAGATTTAATGAACTCGATAAAAGAGAGTGCCACCCAAAGGGAGTATCAGTCCACATCGCATCTTGAAAAATACCAAAGTTACGTAAGCGATACTCTACAAAATAGTCGAGCGCTTTTAATGCCTGCTCACGACTTACTGGCCAATGAAATTGGTCTAAAGAGCCTGGATGATCTGGATATGTTTTATTGACATAAGCAATCACCTCTTTTGTGATGGCATCGGGCTTAAATTCAGCGGGGGCATCGGTAATCCCCGGGCCCTTCTTGGGATAGGGCTTACGATTATCTTGATCAAAGTTCCATTGACCACCCTCAGGGTTACCATCAGCATCAACTAAGATGGAATACTTCTTGCGCATCAAGCGATAGAAATACTCTAGACGTAATTCTTTTTTATTAGACGCCCACTCACGAAACTCGGCATGCGTACAAAAAAAGTGGGTATCTTCCCGCATATCGAGCTGGATATTTAATTCTGATGCTAAATCTTCAATCGCTTGTTTCAGTCGCCACTCACCAGGTTCAACACATACCAGATGTTGAATCTGGTTTTGGGTCAGATGCTCGCGCAGTACTTCTGTGATCGTCTTGGAAGACTCTGAATAGTAAGCAAGGGGGTATTGTTTATCTTTGAGCTTTTGCGCAAAGTGCCGCATGGCGGATAGGAATAAGGCAATCTTGGCTTTATGAGACCAAACATATTGAGCCTCATTGGCAGACTCCACCATGATGATTTGATCATGCTGAGTATCAAATCCTTGTAGGGCTGCTCCGTTTAAATCGAGTTGATCCCCTAGGATGAGAACGAGTTTCTTATTGCTCTTCTTCAACAATAGCCCAGGTGCTATCACCCAACTTTTTGACTGCCATCAAATAAGACCAGTTATCTGGAATACCGCAGCTCCAATTATTGGGTGCGTTCTGAATCAGCATATTGACTGCGTTGCGGCCATCGTAATAGAGGTAATAGGTTTTGCCATGAATGGGATTAAAGCCAAACTTAGCGCAGTGAACCATCTCAGTGGCATCGAGTCTAGCTTGTAAGGCTCGCGCCTGTTTCATCAAGACCTCTGCCTGCTCCATAATGCGGTCGTACTCTAGCTTGGCATTTTGCCGAGCGACATTGACTGCCTTATCTTTCTCCTCAACGACTTTGATGGGAGCAAAGACAGGAGCCCCCACTTCCATGGGGTACTCGATAGCAGCATGTCTGGCTGGGTCGGTATCTTCTATTCTCATTGGTGAATTGCTAGCTTAATGGCTCTTCTTTTGAGATTCTTTTAACTTGTCTGCACTTCTTTGCTGAAAATCGACCATCGAGTGATAGCCCATTTGATAGCAAGGGCAGTGGTGGCCCAAAATCCAGCGCGCTAATTTAATCCGAATTGCCTTAATCATTCTGTATCTCCTCAAAGCCTTGGGGCTTGATCTGCCTGCCCTCAATTATGAATCCAACCTGAAATTCTTGCTCTAAGCCCCACTTCAAGCAAATTTAGGCGTTTTTTCTTACACTTAGGGGACTCATCCACCGCATTCCTTCACGTAAAACTATCGAAAGTAGCCATGACCAAAGAAGTTGCTCTGAACGTTCTGGGCGAGCCTCTCGTGCCCTGTTCTTTTGACCCTCTAACTGGCTTCTTTCGGGATGGTTGCTGCAAGACTGATGACAACGATCTTGGTAGACACCTAGTCTGTGCGGTTGTGACTAAACCATTCTTGCAATTTAGTCT
>DAISKI010000082.1:0-4294 GCA_036821065.1 Polynucleobacter sp.
AGATCAAAACCGGCCCCAAGATTTTTAAAGCAATCAATCACTGCTAAATTGCTATTGGCTTTCATGGCGTAATGAACGCGTGCACGGCGCTCGCCTTTGGCATCAACGCAAGCGCGATCATATGCTTTATAAGCCTCTGTCAATGCTTTCTTGCTGTAGACGTAAAGCGGGGTGCCAAACTCTTTTGCGAGATCGGCTAAAGGAATTTCTTCGGCATACCAGATGCCATTACGCTCTGTAAATCCGCTGAGATGGGGTAGAGGAATTGCTCTAGTCATTTTGGCGCAGGAGCGGGGTACAGAATACCCTGAGGCTCTGGTTCACTTGGAGGTATTGGAGCAGGTGGCACATTTGGCAAATAAAGTGGCCCCCTAACCCCACATCCCACTAGGGACATTAGGAGGGTAATCAGCAGGGTTCTGATAAGAATCGCTATCATGAATATCTCTAAAACGAATGATTGAATATAGCATGCAGGACTCCGCGATGACGCCAAATCAGGCTAATGTAGAAAAGATTGATGACAAACAGTTCCATCGGCTGGGAGGGCAAGTTTTGCAATCGATTGAACTTGCTTTGGAAGCTGCCGACGAGGAGTTAGATCTGGATTTAGATATCGAGCGTCAAGGAGGCAATGTCATAAATATCCGCTTTCGAGATCGCAGCGTGATTGTGGTGAACACCCAACCCCCATTACATGAAATTTGGGTTGCAGCAAAGTCAGGGGGTTATCACTATCGGTGGTCAGGAACTCAAACTCAGCCATTGTGGCTTGATACCAAAACGGGCCGTGAGCTGATGAGTGATCTATCAGAGTTTGCCAGCACTCAAGCAGGCAAGCCCGTCAAAATTAAGCTGCACCCGTAGCTAGTAAAGTTTCGATAACTGCCTCATGGGGTGCGGTGGCAATATAGGCTTTACCAATTTGTTCTAAAAGTACATAACGAATTTGTCCGCCCTCAGCTTTTTTATCCACCTGCATTAACTCGATATAACGGTCTGCACCAAATTTTGGGGCTGTAGTTGGAAGATGCATTGCATGAATGATGCGGGTCAAGCGATCCGCATCGGTTTGGGTAATTTTTTTCAAAAGGCAGGATAGCTTAGCGCCCATCACCATACCGCAGCCCACAGCTTCACCATGCAGCCATTCTCCATAGCCCATACCTGCTTCAATCGCATGCCCAAAGGTATGGCCAAAATTGAGCGTAGCCCGAACCCCACCTTCTCTTTCATCTGCAGAAACTACTGCTGACTTAATTTCACAGGACCGCAAGACTGCGTGTGACATTGCTTCGATATCACAGGCTAGTAGAGCGCTTGTATTCGCTTCAATCCAATCCAAGAAACTAGCATCGGCAATAGCACCATGTTTGATCACTTCAGCAAGACCGGCTGAAAGTTCTCGAGGCGGTAAAGTTTTTAGAGTGCTCAAGTCTGCAATCACTGCAATCGGCTGATGAAATGCCCCAATCATATTTTTGCCCAGTGGATGATTGATACCAGTCTTACCGCCAACTGAAGAATCTACTTGGGAAAGTAGTGTGGTTGGCACTTGAATAAAGCGGATGCCACGCATAAAACTCGCCGCAGCAAAACCAGTCATATCACCGATAACACCACCACCGAGTGCGACGAGAATAGTCTGCCGATCAGCGCCATGCTTTAGCAGTTCATCGAAGATGGTTTGGAGATTTTTCCAATCTTTAAATGATTCACCATCTGGAAGTGCAATCGTTCTGACGGACTTTCCAAAACTTGCGAGCGTTTTACTCAGGCGCTCTGCATAGAGTGGTGCCACAGTAGTATTGGTAACTATATAAATAGAGCTAGCTTTAGAGCAAGCCTCAAATAGTTCTGGCCGATCAATTAAATCGGAGCCAATAAAGATTGGATAGCTTCTTTGACCGAGATCAACTTTCAGTGTTTTCATTGGGAGAGTTCAAGTTGCATCATTAAAGTATGAACCAATTGATTCACACTGGGTTTACCGGTTTCAATAATATGATCGGCGATTTCACGATAGAGCGGATCTCGAAAGGTATAGAGCTCCTCCAGAATCTTTCGAGCATCCCCGTTTTTCAACAGGGGGCGGTTATCGCTCCCTTTGGTGCGATGCCATAGTTCAACAGGATTAGCATGTAAGTAGACAACCGTGCCCCGTTCACTTAATAGCTGGCGATTCTCGGGTAACAGAACTGCGCCACCACCGGTAGCCAAAACAATATCACTGCCAGAGCTTGCTTGATCAAGGGCTTGTGCTTCACGTTTTCGAAAACCAGCTTCGCCCTCCATCTCAAAAATGAGGGGTATCTTGACACCACAACGCTCTTCAATGACATGATCAACATCAATAAATTGATGCCCCAATTTTTTAGCCAGCAGTTTGCCAACAGTTGACTTGCCGGCACCCATAAGGCCAATTAGAAAGATGTTGTTACTTGAGGAGTTCACCCACTGATTTTATTAGGGTTTATCTAAGACGGTAGGAGTTAAAAAGACTAGGAGCTCAGTTTTGTCTTGTAGCTTTGACTTATGACGAAATAAATGGCCAAGCAGGGGGATGTCACCCAATAAGGGAATCTTGACCTCATCCTCGCGCTCGGTAGTTTGAAAGATCCCGCCAATAATGGCTGTACCGCCATTTTCTACAGTAACCTCAGAACTCAGGTTTTTGGTGTCAATCGCGTATCCCTGTTCTGTTTTCATGCCGACCGTATCTTTATTGATCCCTACCAGCATAGAAATTTTCCCGTCCGGATGAATCTTAGGCATGACCTCTAGGCGAAGATTTGCCTTCCTAAATTGCAGCTTGCTCCCACTTTGACTGCTTACTTGATAGGGCAGTTCTGTACCCTGCTCAATTGTGGCTTTTACTTGGTCGCCAGTCATGATGCGTGGATTGGAAAGAATTTTCCCCTGCCCATCGGATTCCAGCGCTGAGAGCTCAAATTGCAGCAAACGGCTAGCATCACGAGAAATCAGGGTTGCAGCCAGAGTGGCAGGATTAAAGCCATTTAAACCAGCGCCTGATAAATCGATATTTCCGGAAAAAGTTTTTGTATCCTGCAAAGAGGCGTTTTTGGCTTGGTAAGCCAGCTTCATACCCAGCTCTCGAGCAAACCGCTGATCTGCCTCAACGATGCGGGCCTCTATCAATATCTGCCTTGGGCTATTGATATGATCACCCCCAAAAGGAAGGGCAGCGTCCTCCCGACGATGTTTCTGAAATGCCTGGATTTCAGAATGAGGTCCAATCCAGTAAATATCGCCGTATCTCTGAAGGCGCAAACCTCTGCTGGCAAGTATCGAATGCAGGGCCGTGTGCCAAGGGGTATTTTTCAGGTCAATTGAAATCTGTCCTTGAATAGATTCACTCAGTAAAAAATTGGTGTTTCCAATTCTTGCCAAAGTCTGCAATAAATCTCTCAGCTCGATCTGAGGAAAATCTAAGCTAATCAAGGTTTGAGAAAAGCCCTCCTGATGGGTATTCCCTCGGGCGGGGTTATTCCACGGCGATAGAAAACTGAGGCAAATTAGCCCCGCCATAAGCAGCTTTTTCATCGACTACTTTTAGCTTTCAGGGCAAATAATTTGCCCTCAGAGTTCACCAATAAGACTTCATCCTTTTTAATCTCTTGCAGACGCCAAGACCCCCATACAAGATCACCCTTGTTGATAAAAAGATTGGTTTTTCCATTATGTAAAAGAGCTTGTTGAATACCTCCGATTTCTGCGCTTCCTAGGAACTGCCAAGGCTGGAGCGCGAGCTCATCCAAGGCCACCTTACCTCTGGGTGCGGGAGCAACAGAGCCCTTCAATTTCTTTAATGAGTGAATACTCACTTCTAATTCATCTATTACTGAATATAGCTCATCAATCTCATCTGCTTGATCATTTTTAAGTATTTCCATTTCTTTCATCATCTTTTGAAGGTCTTTTTCAAGCTTCAAAAAGATCGGGTTTTCTTCTGGCGCCTGAGATTGGCTGAGCCATAAATGGGTGATAAAGGCTGCTGCGAGGCAGAGTAAAAGGCTGCCCAACAAAACCAAAATATGATTTGAGGGACCTAGGAATCCATCCCGAAAAAGCGACTTATTGGACTGAACAAATCTCGACGAGCGATTGACCTGGGGATCCGTTTGAGGCGCATTAGGTTTACGAATTCCTTGAGGATCGGGGATGGCTGGATCATCTCCAAGCTCGCTCAAAATATCATCAAAGGATTGAGGGGAAATATGGCGTGTAGGCATGCCATATTCTTAAGCTGGCGGCGATAAAAAACCATCAGTCT
>DAISKI010000083.1:0-4267 GCA_036821065.1 Polynucleobacter sp.
CCGTTGGTCGCGAGTTCGAATCTCGCCCGACCCACCAGTAATACAAAAGCCACCCGAGAGTGGCTTTTTCTTTGGGTTAGGGTAGCCGATTAATTGGCTTTAGTTTTTGAATGCTGACTCAGCAAATTTTGCAACACTAAGCAGCTTTGCATCCTCTGTATAGGCCCCGATTAATTGAATACCTAAAGGCAGGCCATTACTCGATTTTGTTAGGGGCACCGTAATCGAAGGTACGCCCAAGAAACTCCATAAAGCACAAAATATAGGATCACCAGTTGATATCAAACCTTTAGGTGCCTCTCCGGTAGCAGGTACGGATAAAAATGCATCATATTGCTTAAAGAAACTAGCAATCGTTTTGCGCAATTTCTTCTGCTTCTGCAAAGCATTGATATAAGCTGGAGCCGAATGCTTCAATCCTCTATCTGCCAAATCTTTAATATGGGTGCTTAAAAGATCATCATGATGTTTTAAGTGGTCTTGATGGATAACGGCCGCCTCGCAGTCCATGATTAAATTCATATCGACAATTGCGTCCCAATATTCCTGGGGAATGGATAACTCTTCAACGGTAGCTCCCGCAGCACGGAGTCTTTGAACGCTCAATTGCAAGGCATCCATTTGTTCGCCACTTACCATGTGATCAAAGGGCGTTTTTAAAACGGCAATCTTTGGGGCTTTATATGCAGAAATACCTTGATGAATATCCACCGTAAAGTCGGGCAGAATAATGGAATCTTCTTCAGCCAAGTCATCATTTTTCAGCATCAATAATGCATAAGCAGCATCATCGACTGAGCGCGTAAAAAAACCAATGTGGTCAAGAGAACCTGAAAGTGGGTGTGCCCCATCCCTTGGAACTGCCCCGAAGCTAGCTTTAAATCCAACTACTCCGCAAAATGCAGCTGGTCGCACTATCGAGCCTTGAGTCTGTGAACCCAGAGCTAAGGGCACAATGCCTGCCCCAACTGCCGCTGCAGAACCACTAGACGAGCCACCGGGAGTATGTTCACTATTCCAGGGATTTGTGGTTGGACCTGGATGACGCCAAGCAAACTCTGTAGTGACGGTCTTGCCAAAAATAACGCCACCCAAAGCACTTATTTTGCGAATGATAGGAGCATCTTCTTTCGGTATCTGGTCTTTATATATTGGTGAACCATTAGTGGTCACAAATTCTTTTGTAGCAATAATGTCTTTGACTGCAACTGGAATACCTTCTAACGGACCAGTATGTGATTTTTGACTCATTTGCTCTAAAGAATCTCTGACTAAAAATGCTTTTAAGGTGGGCTCCAGAGCATCCGCTTGTTTAGAGCAGTCAGCAAGTAATTCTTTAGGTTGAAGTTTTTTACTCTGTATTAGAGAGCAGGCTTCAATTAAGCCCAGACTTTTACTCATATTTACTCACATCACTTAAAGTTTATTAGGAAACTGGGCATCTTTCGATGCCCAGAAAAAAGCTGTCCATGCTACTGCAACAGCTTACTTCATATTTAGAGCATTTTTAATGTATGTCTCATTAATGAAATTTTCATATACAGGCTGCTCCTTAAGATTACCCAAAGCAATTTGAGTATCCATCGCAATCTTTAATGCCTGTGGAGTAATCTGAACAGTCTTTGGAAATACATTTTCACTAATCATGCGATTGACGGCATTCTCAACAACTTGAGGGTCTTGTGATGGAAACTCTTTCTTGGCTACCTCAATAGCGCCCTTAGGATCCTTGGCGATGAACTGTAGCGCCATTTCCATACCATTAACCATGCGCTGCGCAGAAACTGGATCGACGTTTTTCATCGCAGTAATAGACGAGAATGCATAAGGTCCGTATGTTTTAGGAAAACCCAGCACCACTTTCATACCCTTAATGGCCACTTGATCTAAGCCGGGCTCATACAAAACAGCAACTTTTGCTTGACCACCTAATAATGTTGCAGGCTCTGTACCCAATGGCACTTGGATCATGTCGATGTCTGACTTTTCACTCATGCCATTTTCTTTTAACAATTTCAGAAAAAGCGATGTGCTGGTGGTGGGCATTAAACCTGTAACTACTTTTTGCCCCTTGATATCCTTAATGTTGTTAAATTTGACATCGGGTGCTGTAGCAATCCACACTGCAGCGCCATTCACTGCATTACTAATAATGCCGACATTGGCCCCTTTAGAAGCTGCAATGGCGGTCCACTCTGGGCCATGAATCGAGAACTGAGAGCTGCCAGATAAAACAGAAGATAGTGCGGCCGTGGGAGAGCCTGCAGTTTCTTTAATAACGCTCAAACCTTGATCTTGGAAGAAACCCTTATCGATTGCAATGTATAGAGGCAAATAGAGCATAGATTGAAATGCCTGGGAAATGGTCACTGTTTTGACTTCTGCATGCGCAGACAGCGACGCAAAGCCAATACCTGCTGCTATCAACAAACTACCCAGTTTTTTACTAATGGAATGCATTTGAAATACCTCCGCTGAAAGAAAAAGACATCATAAGAATTACATCCGAATCTGAGTGCGCCCGTCATCCGAACGCCAAGGAAATAAATACTTCTCCAATGCATCAATGCAGTGATAGAGACAGAATCCAACAATCATCAGAGTAAACAAGCCAACCCAAACTGAGTTGAGCTCATAAAGGCTAGATGCGTTGTAAATCATGTGCCCCAAGCCCGCCTTAGAGGAAATGAATTCCCCAACAACTGCACCGACTAAGCCAAAACCCACATTAATTCGAAAGTTAGAGACGATTGCTGGCATTGATGAAGGAACAATTGCCTCAAAAAATATCTGGTGCTTCGTTCCCCCCATAGAGAACAACAAGGACTGAAGATCTTTGTCGGCATCTTTTGATGCTTGATGCGCAGCTATCAAAGCAATGATTGCTGTCATCGAAACCACTAGGACAACCTTGGCTCCCAAGCCAGTACCAAACCAAAGCAAAATGATTGGTGCGAGTGCAATTTTTGGAACGCTGTTAATCGCCACAATAAATGGTTCAGTAATCTGCGCAGCCCATTTAGAATACCAAAGCGCTAAACCTAAGATCGTGCCTACAACTGTACCGATCACAAAGCCCAATAAAGCCTCCCAAAGCGTGTAGCCAGTATCGATAAAAATCGAGTAGTCCAGAACACTAGCTATAAATTTTTTCCAAATACCTAATGGGGTCCCAATCAAAAACTCAGAGACTAGGCCCATTTGGGCGGCGATTTGCCAAATGGTGAAAAATCCAACCACCGAAATGAATTGAATAAAAAATTTACCTGAATGGCTTTCTAGCCAAGCAGTGCTTTTTAACTTGCTCGAACTCATACCAAGGCATCCTTTTTAGTCTGAATGTCTAATTCAGAGCAAAGTAAATTGAAATATTCAGAGAAATTTTTATGAGCCCGAGCATCAATTGGAGAAGTACGTTCAATGTCAATCTCATGCACATTTTTAACCAACGTTGGACGCGTACTGAGAGCAACGACTCTCTTTGATAAGGCTACTGCCTCATCGATGTCATGAGTTACCAAAATCACCGTCTTTTTGAAGGTAGCAACCGCATCCAATAGGACACTCTCTAAATACAAACGAGTTTGATAATCCAATGCTGAGAATGGCTCATCTAGCAATAAAATATCAGGATCCATCAGAAGCGTCCTGATTAGCGCAACTCTTTGGCGCATGCCGCCAGATAAAGTTTGCGGGTATGCCTTTTCAAAGCCAGATAAACCAAAAGTGGATAAATATTCTCTAGCAGTATCTATTGCATATTGCCCTGTTTCGCCGCGCACCTTTAAACCCAGCAGCACGTTATCTAACACTGTTTTCCAAGGGAAAAGAAGGTCTTTTTGCATCATGTAGCCGATCCGCCCCCACAGACTTTTGGTCTTCTCACCGCGATAAATAAGGGAGCCATCATCGGCCTCCAAAAGGCCAGCAATGATATTGAAAATGGTGGATTTACCACAGCCACTGGGCCCAATGATGCTAATAAAGTCTTGCTCATGCACATCAAAAGTCAAACCCTTAAGCACCTCAACAGGGCCCGCTTTGCTCGGGAAAGACTTGTGAATACCATTAATTGAGAGCTGAATTTCGCTGCTTGACATTAATAAATTCCGATTAAGTAAGTAGGAAGTAGGTACTAATACTTACATTTCACTCAGAATAAAAACTAAATCACTTAACTATCTTGGTGCAAGAATGATCAAGACTGGTGCATAAGATATTTTGTCGGTTTGCACAACAATCCAAAGACCTAGCTAATCTCTCCCGA
>DAISKI010000084.1:0-4247 GCA_036821065.1 Polynucleobacter sp.
CTGCCTTCAACCGGGTGATCAATCTCAATCCGCATTTGTCGATGTTTGCCATGCTCGCTATCAAAGGCTTGCGGATAGGTATTGATGGGTCCAGCAGGAATACCTTCGGCTAGTAATTGGTCGACCCATTCCGCAGCAGTTTTAGTGATGAAAGTTTTCTCAAGTTCTTTCACTAAGATCAAGCGATTGGCTAGGCGTAAAGGATTAGTCTTGAAGCGTTCATCTTCAATGAGTTCTGGTCTGCCGATCTTCTCGCACAGCAGTGACCATAGTTTTTGATTGGTGGCGCCCATGACAAAATAACCATCTGATGCTTGCATAGCTTGGTAGGGTGCGCTCATATGATTGGCAGTGCCCAGTTTGTAGGGTTCTACTCCAGTACCCCAGTACTGCGAGGTATCCCAAATCGAGAATGCCAAAGCAGAATCAAATAAAGAGGCGTCAATAAATTGGCCTTCACCGGATTTTGTTTTACCGATGTAGGCAGACAAAATTCCATAAGCAGCAAAGAGAGCGCAACCGATATCAGCAACCGGCACTCCAGCTTTTACAGGTGGGCCATCGGGATAGCCGGTCACACTCATGACTCCAGACATGGCTTGGGCCATTAAATCAAAACCAGGTCGATCAGCCCATGGACCGGTTTGGCCAAATCCAGAGATACTGGCATAGACCAAGCCGGGATTGATCTTCTTAAGGGTTGGGTAATCCACACCCAATTTCTTCATCACACCGGGGCGATAGTTTTCTACCAAGATATCGGCAGTCTTTACTAAGCGAAAGAAGATTTCTTTACCAGCTTCCGTTTTGAGATTGAGAGTGACGCTACGCTTATTGCGGTTCATATTCAGAAAGCCCATGCTGTCTGAACCCTTCATTTTGAAGCCCATCGAGCCCCGCGTTTGATCACCGGTGCCAGGGGGCTCAATTTTGATGACATCGGCCCCTAAGTCGGCCAAGAGCATGCAGCAGTAGGGACCAGCCATCACTTGGCTGACATCAAGAACTCGGACGCCGGCAAGGGGGAGGGGCTGATTTGTAGGTGTTTGCATTACTGTCTCAGATGTTTTTATTTGTATAGAATGACTTGAGTAATCATAACCACAAAAGAGATTAAATCCACGGAGACGGCATGCGCCTTAAATTCATCCTGCAAAAATTACTTCAGACTTTCGGCTACTGCGCCTTAATTGGCCTGGTGTTTGCGCCTTTTACAGCAGGTGCTGAATCAGTCTATCCCTCCAAGCCCATTCGCCTGATTGTTGGCTTTGCACCTGGTGGCGGCACTGACATTGTGGCGCGCGCGATTGCCCCCAAACTTGGTGAAATCTTAGGCACTAGCGTGATAGTAGAAAATCGCTCAGGCGCAGCGGGAACGATTGGCGCTGATATGGTTGCTAAGTCAAGCCCCGATGGTTATACCCTTTTAGTAGGACACTCCAATTCCAATGCGATCGCTCCGTTTGTATTGCCTAATGTTCAGTACAACGCTGCAAAGGATTTCACACCCATTACCTATTTAGGTTATGTACCCAATGTATTGGTAGTGAATGCCTCTCTGCCAGTGAACTCAGTTGCACAACTCATTGCCTTGGCAAAATCCAACCCAGGTCAGATGACTTACGGCTCTTCTGGTATTGGTAGCACCCAGCATTTGGCAGGGGCATTGTTTGCCAAGATTGCCGGTATCTCTATGAATCACGTCCCCTATAAAGGCAGTGGTCAAGCCATCATTGATTTACTCGGCGGTCAGATCACTATGAACTTTGATACCTTGCCACCAAACCTCCAGCAAATTAAAGATGGCAGTCTTAAAGCCTTAGCAATCTCCACTCCGAAACGTTTGGCGATTCTGCCCAATGTACCCACCTTTAATGAAGTCGGGATTGTTGGCTTTGATGTCACAAACTGGTATTCCATCATGGGGCCTAAGGGAATGGATCCTGCGGTAGTGAATAAGATTGATCAGGCAGTGAAGGCTGCGGTCAATGATCCGCAAATTAAGAAGACATTAGACTCACAAGGCTTACAGCCCGAGGGGCCTGCTACGCCGGCTGCCTTTGCATTATTTCTCAATGCTGAGTTACTTAAGTATCAGCGTTTAGTTAAAAGCCTAAACATCAAAGCTGAATAAACACGATGGCTGATATTGCTCAAGTTCATTTTGAGGTGCGCGATGCCATAGCGCATATCACTTTTGATCATGTCAAAGCCCGTAACGCTATGACGATTTCGATGTATCAATCTTTGCAATCCATTTGTGAAGAGATTGCAAAGACTCCCAGTATTCGGGTGGCTATCTTTAGAGGGGCAGGTGGCAAGTCCTTCGTATCAGGAAGTGATATTAGCCAGTTTGCAGATTTTCGAAATGGTGAAGAAGGCGTAGTCTACGAGCAAAATATTGAGCGCTACTTTACGCCCTTAATCATGTTGCCAATTCCAACGATTGCCGTCATTGATGGCATGGCAGTCGGTGGTGGCTTAGCGATTGCCAGTTGCTGTGATTTCCGAATTTCGACGCCCGATGCCCGCTTCGGGGTGCCGATCGCCAGAACCCTGGGTAATTGCCTATCTCCAGGCAATATTGCTTGGCTCAGCGCCCATTTGGGAATTCATCTGGTGAAGAGAATGTTGCTCCTCTCAGAAATGATTACCGCTCCAGAGTTACTGCAACACGGTTATCTTTTACAAACCCATGAGGCAGATCAATTAGAGAGTGCAGCACTCGAGTTAGCAAAACGTCTCAGCAGTTTGGCGCCAATCACCCAGAAGGTGAGTAAACTCACTTTGGCACGCTTGATCAGAAATAATCTTCCTCATTGTGATGATCTGATCAAAGAATGTTACGGCAGTAAAGACTTTCAGAATGGCGTGAAATCCTTCATCGCTGGTGAGCCGCCAGTCTGGTCAGGTAATTAAGCTAGAAAGATCTCTTGGAGATTATTGAGATAGCGAAAGCCTTGTTCGCTAGCTTTGAGGACAGTAGGATTGGAATCGAGTAAGCCTTTATTACTTGCCTCACTCAGTTCTTTAGAAATCATACTGAGCGGCAGGCCAGTGCGTTCACTGAAGGTAATGGTTTGTACGCCTTCGCTCAAACGCAAAACATTGAGCATGAATTCAAAAGGTAGATCCTGTGCGGTAACATCGCGAGCCTCTACTAGAGCATGACCTTGGGTCTCCATCGCCTGCATATATTGCTCAGGATGCTTTTCCCTTAATTGACGCGTGACTTTATCTGGGAAAGAAATCTTCCCATGGGCGCCAGCACCAATTCCGATGTAATCGCCAAAGCGCCAATAGTTCAGATTGTGTTTGCACTCTTGACCTTTTTTGGCATATGCTGAAACTTCATAGCGTTGATATCCCGCCTTACTCAGTAAAGCCAAGTTCTGTTCAAAGATCGCATCAATCGTTTCTTCGTTCGGTAGCTGGGGTGGAAAACTGGCAAAGTAGGTGTTGGGTTCAAGCGTAAGGTTGTAAAGAGATAGATGGGGTGTATTAAAAGAAAGTGCCGTTTCGATATCGTCGCGTGCTTGCTCTAGGGTTTGTTTGGGCAGTCCATACATCAAATCTATATTGACAGACTTGAAGTGCTCAAGTGCAATCGCAATCGCTGCACGCGCTTCTTTCCCATTATGAATACGACCTAGGGCTTTGAGTTGTTCATCCTGAAAGCTTTGAATGCCCAAGGAAACGCGGTTGATACCGGCCTTAGCAAAAGTAGCAAACTTTTCTGTTTCCACGGAACCTGGATTGGCTTCCATCGTGATTTCAGCATCGGGCTCAAGATTGATGCGGGCGCGCACTGCTGAGAGCAGTTCTTGCATTCCGGAACCAGAGAGCAGGCTGGGAGTGCCGCCGCCAATAAAGATACTGTGGACTTGTCTGCCCCATATGCGGGGTAACTCTGTTTCTAAATCTGCAATCAGGGCTTTGAGATAACGTGCTTCATCAAATCCACTTTTCCCGTCTTTAATCTGATGGGAGTTGAAATCACAGTAGGGACACTTACGCTCACACCAAGGAAAGTGAATATATAAAGCGAGAGGTGGAAGCGCTGTGAACTGCGGGCGCAACAAAATTGAACTAGACACGCTGATTCAGCTTAAGTAACTCAGCAATGAGGATACGCAATGCTTGACCGCGGTGACTAAATGCATTTTTCTCGGCAGACGAGAGTTCAGCCGCCGTTTTGCCTAACTCAGGAATGTAGAAGAAGGGGTCGTAGCCAAAACCATTATCAC
>DAISKI010000085.1:0-4209 GCA_036821065.1 Polynucleobacter sp.
TATTCACTAAGTTAATTTCGGACCTTTGCTACGTCTACATTGATCCACGGATTCAGTTTGGCGCAGGAGGGGGCTCGTGAGTCACTGGCAACGCTTTAAGCGCAATCGTACTGGCTACATCAGCCTGTGGATTTTTATGTTGCTATTCGGAATCAGTATGTGTGCAGATTTCATTGCTAATGACAAACCATTGATTGTTCGTTATGACGGACACTTTTATTTCCCAATTGTGCGCAATCAACCTGAAACGGTTTTTGGTGGAGACTTTGCTACACCTACTGATTTTTTAGATCCTGACATTCGTCACAACATTACGAGCGATGGTAATTGGGCAATCTATCCGCTAATTCCTTATAGCTATGAAACCCTCAATTACTTTTCTAGAGTTCCCAATCCCGCGCCACCATCAGCCGAGAATTGGTTTGGAACCGACGACCGTGGGCGCGATGTTCTGTCACGTTTGATCTACGGCTTTCGCTTGTCGATTCTGTTTGGCTTGGCGCTGACAATTGTGGGGGTTGGAGTGGGCATCATCACAGGCTCACTCATGGGCTTCTTTGGTGGCAAATTTGACTTGATCTCTCAACGTCTCATCGAGATCTGGGGCTCCATGCCGGAGCTGTATCTATTAATTATCTTTGCCTCGATCTTCAATCCCAGCGTTTTACTGTTGATTGTGTTGTTAGCTGCTTTTGGTTGGATGGGTTTATCTGATTATGTGCGAGCCGAGTTTTATCGTAATCGTGCTCTCGAATATGTTCGGGCTGCTAAAGCATTAGGACTGACTAATTTCCAAATCATGTTGCGCCATATCCTTCCGAATAGTTTGACGCCCGTCATCACCTTTCTGCCATTTCGGATGAGCGCTGCCATTTTGTCTCTTACGAGCTTGGATTTCTTGGGCTTGGGTGTGCCACCAGGAACCCCCAGTCTGGGTGAGTTGCTCTCACAAGGTAAAGGCAATTTAGATGCCTGGTGGATTTCACTTTCCACTTTTATAGTCTTGGTAGCCACATTGCTTCTCCTGACTTTCATGGGAGAGGCGCTACGCAATGCTTTTGATTCGCGTCAGTCGGGATCAATTAGTGGGGCGCGCTCATGAATACTTTATTGCGCTACGAAGATCTGAGCATTTCTTTTGGAGCAGGCCGCCGTGAGAAGTTTGCCGTCAGTCACCTTGATCTAGAGATTGGAGTTGGTGAACGAGTGGCTTTAGTTGGTGAGTCTGGTTCTGGCAAAACCTTATCAGCACTCGCCCCCTTAAGGCTCGAGCCTGAAGGCGCCAAGATGACAGGCAAAATTTGGTGGAGCGGTCGGGAAGATGCGCAGCAACAGAGTGCGACTAAGCCAGTCGATTTATTGTCATTGTCGATTGAACACATTCGCAGGATACGTGGACGTGAAATTGCCATGGTGTTCCAGGAGCCGATGACCGCTTTAAATCCTTTGTTCACGGTTGGCAATCAGATTGTTGAAGCAGTCCAGATTTACGAGCCTCTCATTTCCAAGGCGGATTGTTTTGCGGCAGCTGTTGATCTCTTGCGTAAGACAGGTATTCCCGAACCAGAAAAACGTTTTCATTCTTATCCGCATCAGCTATCTGGCGGGCAAAGACAGCGTGCGATGATCGCCATGGCATTGGCCTGCAAGCCTCGTCTGTTGATTGCAGATGAGCCCACCACTGCATTGGACGTGAGTTTACGTTTACAGATTCTGGATTTACTCAAAGCGCTTCAGGAAGAATCTAAAGATCATGGCGGTATGGGTATTTTATTGATTACGCATGACCTTAATCTTGTCAAGCACTTTGCCCATCGTGTTGCAGTGTTGAATCAAGGGAACTTAGTTGAGGTTGGAGTGACCAAGCAAGTATTTGAGCACCCAGAAAATCCATACACCCAAACTTTAGTCAATAGTGAGCCAGTGCGTAATCTCGCCCCGGTGATGCCGCTTGCCCCAGTCTTACTGCAAACCGATAATTTATCGGTCTCGTATCCGAGTCTAGATTCAGAATCATGGTTTAAGAAGGCACCTCGGCATTCGGTATTAAAGAAAATTGGTTTTGGTTTGAAGCAAGGTCAGACTATTGGAGTGATCGGTGAGTCAGGCTCTGGCAAAACTACTTTAGGAATGGCCATCCTGGGACTCTTGAGTGACTCTGCTGCAGAGGTGACTGGTTCAGTCGATGTGCTCGGACAGGATTGGCAAAAACTCACATCTGCTGAACGTAGAAAATTACGCGCAAGCTTGCAGGTAATTTTTCAGGATCCCTTTGGCTCGCTCTCACCGCGCATGACGGTAATGCAAATTATTGTTGAGGGATTAGATATTCATTTTCCAAAGCTGAGTAGTGCTGAGAGAGAGCAAAGGGTATTGGATATTTTGCGCGAGGTTGGAATTGATCGTTCCGCCTTAAGCCGCTATCCCCATGAATTTTCTGGTGGACAGCGACAGCGGATTGCGATTGCACGCGCACTCATTTTGCGACCCCAGATCCTCGTGCTTGATGAGCCGACTTCTGCTTTGGATGTCTCGATTCAGAAGCAAGTATTGGCTTTACTCACTGAACTACAGAAAAAATACAACCTGGCTTACCTCATGATTAGCCATGATTTGGCTGTCATTCGAGCGATGTCTCATGAAATCATGGTGCTTAAGGGCGGCAAAATGGTCGAGTTTGGCGAGACCGAAACCCTCATTAAGCATCCCAAGCAGAGCTATACCAAAGAGCTATTCGAGGCCGCTGAAATCACCTAGAGTCCCCAGATTAATGGGCTAAATTGGTGCATTTTCTTTGTAAATATCAAAAAAACTGTTTGTAAACAGAGAGTTATCGATAAGCCCTGGTCTTGGTGTCGTCAAGCTTCTTTGTTACACTCGCCTGATGTCACTAAAAAAAGTAGCCCCTCAGTTCCTCCAAGGCATTTTGATGTCTTTGGGGATCGTAGCGTGTTTCGCCTGCGCTGGACTTGCGCATGCTGAGGAAACCAGTGATGCTCCAAAAGAAAGCATGTTTCAGGCTGGTAGATCGTACTTCTCTCGGGCATCGGATCGTTTGGTTGATTCTGTCTCGGAAAAATCAGAGTCCCTAATTAACCAAGCAATGGCAGTGATCGGTGTGCGTTATCGCTGGAACACCGAATTGCCTCAGTCCGGCTTGGACGGCAGTAGTTTTGTGGCCTACGTCTTTAAAGATAAGTTGGGATTTTTACTTCCTAACAAGTCAACCCAAATGAGTCGAGTTGGTAAGCCAATTAATCGAGATGATCTACAGCCTGGCGATTTAGTGTTCTTTAACACGATGCGTTTGACTTTCTCGCACGTTGGTATTTATGTTGGCGACAATAAATTCATTCATTCACCTTCTAAAGGTGCGAGTGTTCGTGTCGATGATTTAAGCAGTGTGTATTGGGATCGTCGCTTTGATGGCGCTCGTCGTCTGGATGGTTCTGACTCCTTGGATGACTCTGAGCGTCGTGAACTGCTCAATCAAGTGAACAATATCAAACGCAAACCCCAAAGCCTGTAGTTAAGCACCAGTAGTTACAGTTTGAGCTTTTCTTTAATGAGCGCCATTTGCTCTTGCGTGGCGACCTCACCAGCCAAGATGGCTGCATTTCTGGATTTGAAGTCACTCCCGCTCATTTGCTTGAGTTGGGGCTGTATTGCAATATCGGCACTTTTTAATTCATATTGATTGATGCTGTTCTGCATGATCGAAATCGTTTGTTGTAGGACGCCAAAGGTACCACTAGCATCTTGATGCAATGGCTCGGAAGAAATGTTGACGGCGATCACCACAGTAGCGCCCATCTGTCTGGCATAACTCACAGGTACAGGGGCAACTAAACCACCATCCACATATTCTTTGCCATTAATACTTGCCGGTTGGAAAACTCCTGGCACGCTGCACGATGCGCGGACTGCTAAGCCAGTGTTACCCGAACGAAAGAGCACGCCTTTGCCAGTTTGTAATTCAGTGGCAACAACACCAAGGGGAAGATTCATTTGTTCAATGGTTTTGTTGCGCACCTCACGATTGACCATCGCTTGTAAGGCTTCACCTTTAATCAAACCCCCAAAGCGTCCAGCAAAGGGTAGCCCCCAATCTGCGATAGTGGCCTCATCTAGATTCAGAGCTAAGCGATTGAGATCATTACCTGTTGCACCCGAAGCGAGTAGGGCAGCAATCACGCTTCCAGCACTACT
>DAISKI010000086.1:0-4040 GCA_036821065.1 Polynucleobacter sp.
GAAATTCATCAAATGCTTCCCGGCAGTCAATTATTAAATATCTCTTTAGAGAAATCCCGGGCAGTCAGTATTTCTGGAATTGGTAGTGATAGCCGGAAAATACAATCAGGTGAATTATTCGTTGCCTTGAGTGGCGAGCGTTTTGATGCACATCATTTCCTTGGTGAAATTGCAAACTCTGCAGCAAGTGCTGCCATGATTGCTAATCCCAGCAACTGTCCTGATAACTTGGCCGCTATATGTGTCGCCGATACGAGAGTAGGACTTGGCCAACTGGCTAAAGCCTGGAGGGAGAAGCACCCCATTGCGCTTGCGTTAGTCACCGGTAGTAATGGCAAGACCACTGTTAAAGAAATGATTGCATCAATATTCAAAAGTGCAGTAGGTGAGTCAGCTACCCTGGTTACGCAAGGTAATCTCAATAATGATATTGGTTTGCCTTTAACTTTACTGCGTTTACGTGCATCCGATCATTTGGCAGTCATTGAGTTGGGTATGAACCATCCTGGTGAGACTGCACAGTTAGCTGCGATTGCCCAGCCTAATATCGCACTCATTAACAATGCTCAGCGAGAGCACCAAGAGTTTATGACCAGTGTTGCGGCGGTAGCTCAAGAACATGCTGATGCATTAAAAGCATTGCCATTAGATGGTGTAGCTGTATATCCAGCGGATTCTGAATTCTCCTCACTCTGGAAAAAAGTAGCAGGTGATCGCAAGGTTATTGACTTTGCGCTCTCTAGTCCAGCTAGTGTTTCAGGCCTCCTCCAGGAGGATGGAAGATTGCAAATTAACACTGCGAATGGTTCTATTGAGGTGCGGCTGAAAACTCTGGGACTTCACAATGTCAGCAATGCACTTGCAGCAGCAGCAGTTGCTTTGGGGGCTAATCTGAGTCTCGAAAATATTCAAAAAGGCTTAGAGGCCTTTACCCCTGTTAAGGGACGTATGCAAGCAAGCCAATTAAATACTCAGTGCACCTTAATTGATGATAGTTACAACGCTAACCCAGATTCTGTTCGCGCAGCAATTGATGCTTTAAAGCAGGTTAGTGGAGTGTCATGGCTAGTCTTGGGCGATATGGGCGAGGTCGGAGACCAAGGCCCAGCATTTCATCATGAAGTGGGAGCCTATGCTGCCGAGCAAGGGATTGATCAATTGTTCGCAATTGGAGAGCAGTCTGAATTAGCAGTGCAAGGCTTTAATGAGACTAAACAAAAACTCCACTTAGATTCAGATGCTCAGCATTTCTCAGAGATAGCAACATTGAATACACATTTGTTGAGTAGTTTTAAGAATAAAAATTTAGCAGCATCGGAAAAAATGCATATTTTGATCAAGGGCTCCCGTTTTATGAAAATGGAGCGGGTGGTGCAAGCCATGCAGGAAGGGGCAAATACATGCTCTTAATTTTGGCGCAATGGTTGCAAGAAGACTTTGGATTTTTACGGGTCTTTAATTACATCACCTTCCGCGCTGTGATGGCCACTTTAACAGCGCTGTTAATTGGTTTGGTTTCGGGGCCTTGGGTGATTCGTAAATTAATAGCATTAAAGATGGGTCAATCTGTTCGAAATGATGGACCACAGAGTCATTTAGCGAAGACAGGCACCCCCACCATGGGTGGCGTTTTAATTTTGCTAGGAATCTTTATTTCCTGCATCTTGTGGGCGGATCTGACGAATCGATTTATCTGGATTGTGATGATTGTGACCTTTGGATTTGGTGTAGTGGGCTGGGTTGATGATTACCGTAAGGTTGCCCGCAAAGATCCTAATGGGATGAGCTCTAGAGAAAAATTCTTTTGGCAGACTGTCATTGGATTATTTGCCGCAATTTATTTGGCATTCTCAGTATCGGAAGTTAATAATCTCAAAGTGCTTCAGTTATTTCTAGATTGGCTTCAAAGTGGTTTTGCGCTCGATCTACCAGCGAAAACAAACTTGTTATTGCCATTCATAAAAGAAGTGAGCTATCCCTTGGGGATGATGGGCTTCATTATTTTGAGCTATTTTGTGATCGTGGGTAGTAGTAATGCCGTTAACCTCACAGATGGTCTCGATGGTTTAGTGATCATGCCAGTGATTCTGGTGGGCGCAGCATTGGGTGCGTTTGCCTATGTGATGGGCAATGCAATCTACGCAAAATATTTACTTTTCCCTTATATACCTGGCGCTGGTGAGTTAATGATTTTCTGCGGCGCGATGGGTGGTGCAGGTTTGGCTTTCCTTTGGTACAACACCCATCCCGCGCAAGTCTTTATGGGTGACGTTGGAGCGCTCGCTTTAGGCGGCGCTTTGGGAACGATTGCGGTGATTGTCCGTCAAGAGATTGTGCTGTTTGTGATGGGTGGTATTTTTGTTGCAGAGACATTTTCAGTAATGCTTCAAGTATTTTGGTTCAAGTACACCAAGAAAAGATATGGCGAAGGTCGTCGTATTTTTAGGATGGCACCACTGCATCATCACTTTGAATTGGGTGGCTGGAAAGAAACCCAAGTAGTGGTCCGTTTCTGGATTATTACCATCCTATTAGTTTTAGTTGGCTTATCAAGCCTGAAATTACGGTGAGCCAAAAAATATGCTGAATATTCAAAATCCTTTTGCAAATCCTAAAGTAATTAGTGGTGAAGCTGCTAAATCACCAAGTCATTTTTTAATTCTAGGCTTAGGTGAGTCTGGGGTAGCAATGGCTAAATGGTGCTTACGTAATGGAGCAAAAGTTCGTCTTGCTGATACGCGTGATCCTCAGAAATTTTCTGATAAGCAAAGAGCTTGGTTGGCTGAGCTTGAGCAGGCAGGCCTAAAAGATACTCAGTGCGGCCCTCTAACTAACGATTTACTGAAGGGAATTGATGTTATTGGCATCAGTCCTGGTTTATCTCCTATGCAAGAGCCGATCCAATCATTCATAGCTACTGCACAGCAAGAAA
Organism: Polynucleobacter sp.; assembly: GCA_036821065.1. GTDB lineage: Bacteria > Pseudomonadota > Gammaproteobacteria > Burkholderiales > Burkholderiaceae > Polynucleobacter. The sequence goes on from DAISKI010000086.1 coordinate 2,933, forward strand.
ATATTGAAGTGTGGAGCGAGATCGAGTTTTTTGCTCGTGCGATTGCAGCATTGACACTCATGCAAGAAGGAGCTACCAATACTCCCGTGGTGCTAGCCATTACAGGAACGAATGGCAAAACCACTACGACAGCATTAACGGGTCAACTCTGTGAGAGGGCCGGGAAGAAGGTGGCAGTTGCAGGGAACATTAGTCCTGCAGCACTCGATAAGCTCGAGATGTGCTTAAGCGAAGCTGACCAGTTCAGTGATATGCCGGATATATGGGTGTTAGAGCTCTCCAGTTTTCAGTTGCTATTTACGGATAATCTGAATGCAACTGCTGCAACAGTCCTAAACATCACGCAAGATCACTTGGACTGGCATGGTGATATGCAGTCTTACGCCAATGCCAAGGCGCGAATTTTTGGACCAGATTCTATTTGTATCTTGAATCGGGATGATCCCCTGGTCTTTAATTTACTTTCTGAAGATGAAAAGCTCAATAGATCTATTGTGACCTTTGGCGCTGGTCGTCCAAATGAGCAGGGCGCATTTGGTATCGAGCGTGATTTGCGTGCTGGCGGAATTGATTGGTTGGTATGGGCTGAGGTTGATGAGAATCAAGAGCCAAAACCTAAGCGTCGTCGCAAAACGGCGACTCCTGATGATGAAGAAGCATTAAGACTTAAGCGTTTAATTCCAGCGGATGCCCTGAAAATTCGGGGTCGTCATAATGCTCTCAACGCTCTAGCTGCTCTAGCGTTAGCCCGATCGGCAGGCTTACCAATGAGTCTACTGTTACATGGTTTGCGAGATTATGAGGGTGAGCCTCATCGTGTTCAGAGTATTGGCATCGTTGCTGATGTTGAGTATGTTGACGATAGCAAAGGTACCAATGTAGGTGCCACAGTAGCGGCATTGAATGGACTAGCCAATAACGAGTCTAGAAAGAAAATTTGGTTGATAGCGGGTGGCGATGGTAAAGGCCAAGACTTTTCACCTTTACGTGAACCTGCCTTGCGCTTTATCAAAGGCGCTTTCTTAATTGGCAAAGATGCAAAGTCAATTGCAGATGCTCTTGGTAGCGAGGTTTCTTGCACGCTCAGTGAAACGCTGGCTAATGCAGT
>DAISKI010000087.1:0-4021 GCA_036821065.1 Polynucleobacter sp.
AAGTCTTCTGTGAGGCTGATAGCCATCATTTCTCGCATGAGGCAGCGACCATTGAAACAGGCGCCCGCTTCTCTGGAAACCACGTTAAATGTCACCTTGTCTTGATTCACGAGACTTGCAGAATCATATAAGCGCCAGTTGTTTGGATAGACCAATAAGACCATGAGCTGATAGTTCTTAGTACCTTGCGCAGTCTTTTGAGCCTGAAGACCAAAAGTTTGGTCGGTGTTATTCGCATCCATCGTATTGATAGTCGGACCAACATAGCTTTGGGTATTGGAGTTACCATTTTTTGCTAGAACGGTATCGAGATAAACCGCTTGCGCTTCATCCGCTTTAATCTGAGGATCATTGTTATGAGAGCAGGCACAAAGACCTCCAATAAGGGCTAGGCAGAGGGCTAATCGTTTCATATTTAAATTCCTTGTAATGGCTGGCAGTATTGAGCATGGGCTCAATCAATTTCATGCTCTAGAGTATATTAGACACAAGTAAATGAGGTGATAAAGAGCTCTATGATGCGTTTGAATAACTTGATAAATGTCCTTTTAGGCTTTGGTTTATTGATGCTGGCTGCCTGCAGCACCCCTACCAGTGAATTTGGAGTCTACCGACAGTCTGATGGCACGATCGGAGTTCATGCCCCAAAGGATGCTAAAGAGTCTGAGGCCCAGGCGGTTGCCCTCGCAGAATGCAAAAAGGATGGAAAACGTGTTGTTTCCATCCTTGAACAGCGTAAAACTGTGAATAGCAACTTCCCAACAACCTATCTCTATAGCTGTAGATAGATGGCTGATTAATTAGCTAAGCAACCACTTCTTAATCGATTTATCGACACACATGGCATCTAGAGCAAGGCCAAAGAAGGCTGAGCCATTTGTCACCATATTTTCAATTGCCTCGACTTTGCCAGACTTGATGCCACGTAAATAGGTGGCGGCGCGATAGCGTAAGAAGTGTTCGTTCTCATCATTTTCATTGAGGGTGGAGCAAATCTCAATACTGCCGTAACGGGTCTCAGGATTAATATTGAGCAGAGCAATACCTACTGCATTGATGAGATTGTCTGGAACGGGGATCGGCACATAGGAGTACAAAGAAACTAACATCTCTTCTTCGTCTACTTCGATGATGTGATCGATATCTAAAGCATCTTGTTCGGTCAGCTCAGTTTCTCCTGAGTCGCCACCACCAAAGGTTGACTCAAACTGCAACATCGCTGTGTTGCTATCTTTTGAGATATCAATCATGTCAGGGTAGCCCAACAAGCCTTTCCACCAGTACATCAGCGAGAAAGTGCAGGGCTTCACTTCCACCAAACCTTCATCGGTTGATTTAGCAAAATAGAGGCCGTAGAACTCATCATCTTGCTCAAGACCATACTGGTCTACCTTAGGTACTTTGGCGGAAGATTTTTTTGGAGATTTCTTAGTCGATGTTTTTTTGGCAACGGGCTTTTTAGCTGCGGGCTTGCTTGCCTTCTTCGCTACTTTCTTGGCTGCCGCTTTTTTAACTACCTTTTTGACTAATTTTTTAGCAGGTGCTTTTTTCTTAGTGGCCACTTTTTTGGAGGCGCTTGATTTTTTAACCACTTTCTTAGCTACGGTTTTCTTTTTTGGAGCTTTCTTTGTAGCCATGATGTATTACCCTTATTTTGATGATGAATATCGTACTTCCAGCATTTGATATTACTGCAATTTGTAGACTAATTTACTTTAAATACCTACGGTATTACCAGTAGCATTTAAGCAAGAATATTTGACACTTTTATGGCTTTGATACACTGAATCTCATGATTAAAAAAATCAAAATTGGACTAATCACTCTAGGGCTCCTCATTAGCTTGGGAGCAGGTGGTATTTTCTATCTTGCTCACTCGATTAACCCTACTCAACTTACCAGCCTGATTGCTTCGGTCGTGAAGTCGGAGACTGGGAGGGACTTTAGTATTGCGGGACCAATTGAACTCCACTTTTTCCCAGCGATTGGTGTTGTCGCTCAGGATGTTTCTTTAAGTAATGCCTCGTGGGCCTCTCAGCCTAAGATGATTCAGATCCAAAAAATTGAGCTTCAGGTCAAGTTGCTTCCTTTATTGATGAAGCAGGTTGAGATTAATCGTATTAATTTAAGCGGTGTCGAGTTGTATTTACAGGCCGACCAAAATAATCGCGTGAATTGGGATTTATCTTCTCCATCCGAAAAAGGGCAAGTCCATTCTTCATCAAGTTCAGCTAATTCTGCGGCATCAGGGATAGGTGTTATCACTGGAATTGAGCATCTCAAGCTTGTTGATGCAAATATCCACTATCAAAATAGTAGAGGATCAAAAAGCCAGTATTCAATTAAGAACTTTTCGGCTGATAAGGATGGCGGTAAAACGGCCATTGAGCTCAAGGCTAGCGATGGCGCCTTGCAATTGGGTTTACAAGGCAAAATTACTTCCTTAAGAGAGATTGCTAGCCAATGGAATATCTCACCGCTCAAGATTGATTCTGACTTTGAAATCACCTTAGACGGCAAGTCTCTCGAGTTAGCGGGTAATGTTGACAAACAACCTGGCAAGCAAGCCCAGTGGAATATGAAGCTCAAATCGAAATCATTTGATTTGGCCCCCTTGGCTGGAGGCGCTGCTGTAGCTTCAGGAGCCAATAAAGGAATCAGCTCAGATACTCAAGTAAGCGTAAGGCAAAAGACTAAGTCACCTTACTTTTTTAGCGACACCACTTTGCCCTTTGATCAATTGCCCTTAGCGCAAGGAAGCATTCAGATTGATATTGCAAAGCTGGGACTTCCTCATTTTGCTAGTTTAGAGAATGTAAAGGGCAAGATTGTTCTCAATGGAGAGCAAATCGATTTATCGGATTTGAGTTTTGACTGGGGTAGTGGACATGTCAAATCAGCCATCCTCTTATCTCAGATTCATTCGACTAGTCCTGTGGTGCGTATGCAGGGGGAAGGTAATGGCTTTACCTTAGAGCAGTTAATTTCTGCAGGTAATCCCAACTCTAAAATTAGCGGGGGAGATACCCGCATGGCTTTTAGTATCGTTAGTTCTGGAAGCAGCCTACACCAAATTGCCAGCAGGGCAACTGGGCGCGCCCAAATCACTGTTGGTCCGACTACCCTTTCAAGGAGATTTTTGGATGCAGGCGGAGACTTTGTCGTAACCCTGCTAGATGCGGTTAACCCGATGCGTAAGCAGTCAGATACGAGTGTGGTGGAGTGTGGGGTCGCTTATCTGCCTGTTCAGAATGGCCTAGTAAATATCGCAAATTCAATAGGTTTTAAGACAGACCGTCTAGATATCACTTTATCGGGCACTTTGAACTTGAATAACGAGGCAATCAACCTTGATATTTATCCCAAAGAAAAATCTGGCCTAACGACGGGCGTTAATCTAGGGGGTCTTGTGAAACTTCAAGGAACGCTTGAGAACCCTGGTTTAGGGATTAATAAGGCGGGGGTTTTAAATAGTGCTGTGTCGGTAGGTCTGGGCTTCCTAACCGGCGGGGCTTCGATCTTGGCAGAAAATGCCAAGTCAATGGCAACTAAAAGCGACCCTTGTAAAACAGCGTTTCATCCTTGGGATGACATTATCAAACAGTAAGTGCTTAGTAGTCATTATCGAGCTGTAAGTCAGCCTAGAAAATCATTCCACTGATAAATAGGCTAAACAGCGAGATAAAAATACTGGCAAAGAAGGCGGTCCAGAAACTGGAGATTGTGAAGCCGCTCACGATCGAGGACACCAACATCAATACGAGTGCATTAATGACTAGTAGAAACAGACCCATTGTTAATACAGTGAGAGGAAGGGTGAACAGTATTAGCAAAGGTTTGACAATAGCGTTCGCAAATCCAAGTAGAAGAGCAGCGATCAGTAGAGAGCCACCATCAGCAAAGCGCAGGCCAGAAAAGATGTAACTGGCTACCCATAATGAAAGAGAAGTTAAGCCCCACTGGATTAGAAATGGCATTAGATTCATGATGATCCTCTGTTATTGTTATCTATAACTATAGT
>DAISKI010000088.1:0-4012 GCA_036821065.1 Polynucleobacter sp.
GATTTACACCATGTACTTTTCACTAGACCCATGAGTATCAATGTGACGCCAACTGCCATCAATATCCAATGCTCAGCCGAGTAATACCAGATTGGGTTTTCAGTTTGGAGCTTGAATCCAACCCAGGTCAAGGCGGTCAAGATAATGAGCTGAAGAGCTAAGGCAAACCGGAAGCCCCAAAGCGATAAGCGCTGCCAGTGCATTGCGATCAATGCAGCAAAGGCTGGCATAACCGGCAACAGATACCGTCCAGAACGCTGACTTGGTATGCTGAAAACAATGAAGAAGGCGCTAATCAAGAGTAGTAAGAGACTTTCTTCAATCGATAGAAAACGCCGCTCACGCCAACATTGCCAGAGCGTGTTGATCAAGACTGCAATCAATAACCCAGCATTAGCTAAAGTTGTAAGAATCAACATCCAGATGCTGTCGCCACCTCGCAAGAGATCGAATGCATAGTTAGAACTTCTCGCTTGGAACTTACCTGCGTTCTCACCCAAGACAAATTCTTTCCAGATTGCCTCTGGTGCTGGATCAAGCAAGAACCAAATAGAAAATACGCCTAACGCCACAATTACGATAAAGACCAACTTCAACAGATCGCGTGTAATCAGTTTGGTTAGGCTCCACTCACGCCAACGCCAGTAATAGAGTGTTAAGGCAAATATGGCTGGCACGATATAGGCAAAGGATTTAGCAAGTAATGCCAAACCAAAACACAGAGCCGCAAATAATGGAAAAAGTAATCTGGAATCAAAAGCTGATTTACCCCAGTACAGTAATCCCATAAAGGGCAGACTCAAGAAAAAAACTTCAGCGGGATCAGTGAGGAAGGGTCGGCCATAACGATAGGTCGAGAAAAAAGCTAGCCATACAAGCGCAGCCAATACACCTATCTTTGTTTGAGTGCTGAAACGTCGTACCGCCAAGAATAAGCAAAATGCAGTCAAACCGGTATAGAGGAGATTAGGCCAGCGAAGGTTCCATAAGGTCCACTGACTTGCCCAAGAGGAGCTGGCTATCCCCTGCCAAAATAATAATGGGGGCTTAGTGTTCTTCAATCCATCCATCTCAGACTGTAATGGCAACCAATGGCCAGAGTCTGCAGTAAGGCGCACGATGTGCATATAGGGATACTCATCCCCATTCTTGGGGGCAAAGCGACTATCTAACCCATAAAAGTAGCTGGTGATTGCCAATAAAAGGATGAGAAACGCGCTGCGGAGAGTGGGAGTGCCTTGCATCACTATAGTTTATCGGTTTTGATTCAGAGGGATAAAATGACCCCATGAACCAGAGAGATCTCAAGTGAAATTCCTAGCATCCAGCTTTTTGCTGATCCTTAGCCTCAGCGGCTCTTGCTGGGCGCAAGTTTCTACAGCTGATCAACTGTATCAACAGAGTTTGGCAGCTACTTGTGCTAATTGCCATGGTACTAATGGCAAGGGCCTACCCAATCAAAGTATTCCTCTAATAAGTCAACTTAGTAGTGAAGAATTGCTCGCCCAACTCTTAGCCTATAAATCAGGAACTCGGCCAGGCACGCTCATGCCGCAGTTAGCAAAAGGCTATACAGATGCTCAGCTTGAAAGTATTGCAAACCAGTTAGGGAAAAAGCCGTAATGAATCGCCGTCACTTTCTAGCTCGTAGTGCTGCAGGCTTAAGCGTGCTGGGAGGCTTCTCTAGCTATGCGCAAGCGAATCTGAATAAAGCCAGTATCTTGGTGATTGGTGGTGGCTTTGGTGGCGCCACAGCTGCAAAATATCTACGCCTGTTTTCTAACAATACGGCAAATGTCACATTGATTGAGCCCAATGCCAGTTTTTTGTCTTGCCCCATGTCCAATTTTGTTGTCGCAGGTATGCGGACCATGGCAGACATCACATCGCCATATGAAAGCCTTACCAAGCATCATGGCATTAAACTGATTCGCGATAGCGTAACTGCCATCAATCCCGATAAAAAAACTGTGACTCTGGCCTCGGGCACTACCCTAGGCTATGACAAAGTAGTTCTATCACCCGGCATCAGCCTGATGATGAATTCCATCGAAGGGCTTGCGAAGGCCAATCAAGCCGGGATCACATTGCAAGCTTGGAAAGCTGGTCCTGAAACGCTGATGCTCTATAAGCAATTGGCTGCTATGCGAGATGGTGGGGTGTTTGCAATCAGTATTCCTGAAGCGCCCTATCGCTGCCCTCCTGGACCTTATGAACGCGCGAGCTTAGTAGCACATTATCTGAAGCAACATAAACCCAAATCCAAAGTATTGATTCTGGATGCCAATCAAGATCTCACCTCAAAAGGCGCACTCTTCAAAAAAGCTTGGGCCGAACAATATTCAGGCTTGATTGAATATCGCCCTTCGCATAACGTTGCAGGTGTCGATGCTAAAACCAGAACACTACGCTTCGAAGTGCAAGATGATGTGCGAGCCGACGTTCTCAATGTTTTACCTGCGATGAGTGCTGGGGAGATTGCTATCAAGACTGGGCTTGCCAATGCGAATGGACGCTGGGTGAATGTCGACTTCTTAAATTTTGAATCAACGGCTACTAAAGATATTCATGTACTAGGTGATGCGATTCAGACAGCACCCCTCATGCCCAAATCAGGCCATATGGCTAATCAGCATGCCAAGGTCGCAGCAGCAGCCATCATTGCGCAACTCAATGACTGGCCGATCAATCCTGCACCGGTCGTCAATAACACATGCTATAGCTTTGTGAATGAGCAAGCTGCGGTTCATATCGCTAGCGTTCACCAATATGATGCCCAAGCAAAAACCTTTAAATCCGTTCCTGGAGCCGGCGGCCTCTCTACGGAGTCTTCCACTAAAGAGGGAAGCTACGCTTGGGGCTGGGCTCACAGTATTTGGGCCGACACCTTAGCCTAATTGAAATACGAAGGGCTGTAGAATCCCTTTATTGAGGTAAATATTCAATTGGGATCACGCTAGACTCATGAAATTTCGGGACTATTACGAAACACTCGGTGTTGCACGCGGTGCAACTGAAGCAGAAATTAAAACTGCTTATCGCAAGCTTGCTCGCAAATACCATCCAGATGTAAATAAAGAAAAGGATGCTGAAGATCGCTTCAAAGAAATCGGTGAGGCCTATTCTGTTCTCAAAGATACGGAGAAGCGAGCTGCCTACGATCAAATGGGTAGCAATTGGAAGCAAGGTCAAGACTTTAGCCCTCCCCCCAATTGGAACGCCGGTTTTGAATTTGCTGATGACCCTAATGCTGGCTTTGGCGGATATGGTGGTAACTATGACGGCGATCAAAGCGAATTCTTTGAATCTTTATTTGGTCGTGGTAGACATCGTCAAGGTGGACGTAGCTCTAATGCCCGGCAAGGGATGCACTTTAAAGGGCAAGATCATCACGCCAAGATCCTGATTGATTTAGCAGATGCCTATAACGGCGCAAAGCGCACAATCTCTTTGCATATGCCAACACAAGATCCTGAAGGACATGTGATTACGCAAGAGCGTAAATTGGATGTCAATATTCCAAAAGGGATTAAGGTTGGGCAGAACCTACGTCTCAGTGGTCAAGGCGGTCCTGGCATGGGTGATGGTGGAGCCGGCGACCTCTATCTTGAAATTGATTTTCATCCTAATGCGTTGTACAAGGTGGATGGTAAAGATGTTTATCTAGATTTACCCTTGGCCCCTTGGGAGGCTGCACTGGGCACGAGTGTGAATATTCCTACTCCAGCCGGTAGCACCCTCGAATTAACGATACCGCCTAATACCAAATCAGGCCGCAAAATGCGCCTCAAAGGCAAAGGTATTCCGAGTAAAGAACCCGGTGATTTTTATGTCGTACCCAATATTGTTTTACCTGAAGCACAAAGTGATGCACAAAAAGCAGCGTATCAAGAGTTAGAAAAGGCTTTTGATTTCAAGCCTAGATCTCATTTGAAGGGATAAGCGTATGAGCCAAAGCAATATCACTTGGATTGAAAGCACTATCGTTGAAGATGAAGTCCATATGACGATC
>DAISKI010000089.1:0-4000 GCA_036821065.1 Polynucleobacter sp.
TACGGTCTTGAGCATTCATATAATGAATTATGCCCACCTTATCAGTCATACTCATAACCCGCAATGAAGAGGCCAATCTTGGGGATTGTTTAGCCTCCCTCGAAGGCATTGCCCGCGAGATCGTCGTGGTCGATACAGCGAGTCAAGACCGCACCCTAGAGATCGCTCGGAACTATGGCGCCATCATTGCTGAGCCCTCGGATTGGCCTGGTTTTGGCCCCCAAAAGAATCGGGCCCTAGACCTCGCTACTGGGGAATGGGTTCTATCCCTGGATGCCGATGAAAGGCTCACTCCAGCCCTCAGATCGGAGATTCTGACGGCTATGAATCACTCAGCCCATATTGACTGTTTTGCGATTCCGAGACTGTCTTGGTATTGCGGAAGATTTATTCGCCACTCGGGCTGGAGTCCCGATTTTGTCGAGCGCTTATTTAGGCGTGGCACCGCCCGTTTTTCGGATGATTTAGTACATGAGCGTCTGATCCCCAATGGTCAAGTCGCACGCCTGAAAAATCCAATGCTGCACTTTAGCTTTATGAACTATTCTCAGGTTCTGCAAAAAATTGATCGCTATTCCACTGCTTCTGCCGAACAAGCTTTTGCCGCAGGCAAAACCAGCAGCCCCTGCAAAGCAGTTTTACATGGCATGTGGTCTTTCTTGCGCACCTATATTTTGCGAGCAGGTTTTCTAGATGGTCCTCAAGGATTAGCGTTAGCCATCTCTAATGGGCAGGGCACGTACTATCGCTACATCAAACTGTGGCAGCTCCACAATCAAAGTCAAGGACCCGATCATCAGGGTGCCAAAGAATGATCTCGGTATTACTGGCGACCTATAACTGGCCGCAAGCTTTGAAGCTTTGCCTAGAATCTCTGAATCAACAAACGGATCAGAACTTTGAGATCATCATTGCCGATGATGGCTCCAAAGAAGATACCAAAGCACTGATTGAAGTGATGCGTCCTGCTTTTGCAATACCTATCACCCATCTCTGGCAAGAAGACCTGGGGTTTCGTAAAACTCGCATTCTGAACCAAGCCATTGCAGCAGCAAAGGGTAACTATCTGGTATTTTTGGATGGCGACTGTATTGTGCAGGCCGATTTTATTGCTAAACATCGAGAACTTGCGCAGCCAGGTTTTCTGGTTACCGGTAGCCGCGTCATTCTGAATGAAGCTCTTACTAAGTCTCTCCTGTTTTGGCCGCACTGGGATACAAAGCGTTTTTTCACTAGCCTGCTCAGTTATCGCTTGAGCGGGGGAATCAATAAATACCTACCGATCAAGATCAAGCTGGGTGACGGTAGCTGGCGTCATTACAGAAAATTCGTATGGCGCCGTATCAAAGGTTGCAATATGGCCTGCTGGAAAGCTGATGCTTTGGCAATTCAAGGCTTTGATGAAAGCATGACTGGCTGGGGGCATGAAGATGCAGACTTCATATTCCGTCTTCAGCAAAACGGAATTATTCGTAAATCGGGTGCATGGGCAACCGAAGTGTTTCATCTCTTTCACCGCATTCATGATCAATCTAACGCTGCCGAGAACGCCCGCCGTGTGCGTGAAAAGATTCTGGCTAAAGCTCGATAAGAAGCGCTATGTCTAAGCTCTCTGCCTATAAACCCAAAAAAGTTTTATTTATTGCCACTCGGCAAATTGGTGATGTTTTAGTTACCACTCCCTTGATCTCTAAAGCCCGTGAATTATGGCCTGATGCAGAGTTTCATTTCCTGGGTTATCGCGGCAAACTGGAGATGCTCAAAGGTAATCCCGATATTACTGAGTTCATCGAAAGTTCAGATCGCCCTCGCCTTCCAGAATATCTTTCTCTCTTTAATCGCCTGTTTCAGAGATACGATTTAGCGATCGTGACACAACCTAGTGATCGTGCTTATCTATATGGATTATTAGCAGCATTCAGAAGAGTCGGCGTCATCAGCGGTCATCCACAAGGGATCGGAGATGCCGACCGTAAGACGGAGCGTCAAAATGCCTGGAAGAAAGCAATCTGTATACACACCGTCAATGTGGACTACTTCAAGCAACATGTGATTATAGAAAAGCTACGCTTACTTGAGGTGTTTTACAAGAATGCAAAAGACCTCTTTAGCAAACCGATTGTGGTTACACCCCCCAAAGATGAATCACTGACTCCAGTCATTGCTGGCCAACTGCAATCCCCCTATGTTGTCGTGCATCCTGGACCCCTAACTGCTTATAAACGCTGGCCACTGTCGTATTGGCAAATACTCATTACTTGGCTAGTCTCTCAAGGTTGGCAAGTCGTTCTGAGCGCCTCTCCTGCAAAACAAGATCTGCAACTCAATCAAGATATTCTTTCTTTATTAGATGAGAGTACTCGGCAGAAAGTGATTGATACCGCTGGTAAGCTGTCCATCCCACAAGCAGCGAGTTTAATTAGAGACGCCTTACTGTATGTTGGGGTCGATACGTCTATCACGCATCTTGCTGCAGCTTGCAATACCAAAACGATTGCCCTCTTTGGCCCTACACCACCCACTAACTTTGGACCTTGGCCTAATGGCTTTATGGGTACTGAGCCTTATGTACTTTGCGCACGTAGTCAAACAAATGGGTACGTAACGATTTTGCAAGGCCCCGGAGAATGCGTACCCTGTCGCAAAGCGGGCTGCGATGATCATCCGAATAGCTTGAGTGAATGCTTGGACTTACTAGAACCTGCCCAAGTGATTACTGCAATTGAGCAAGCCTTAAATAAAAGCTAGTGGTACTGTACTTGTACGGGATTGGTTTGCTTGGAAGCCAAGACTTGATGCAGGCTGTGTAAGCAAGCGTCATCAGGATAGACCCGCAAGTCCTCTGGGAACTGAATCAAGCAAGCACCACCTGCTGTAGTTACCGCTGCCGTCAGAATTAAACCTTTGACGCCATCATTGCTAGCAGTGGGAGGAGCACCAAATTTTGGCTCCCGAGTGCGATTAGCCATTAGGAATGGTCCAATTTGGCTACGTAACATCTTCACATCGATCGCTGAATCAATACAAACGTGCACATTGCGTGCAAAGCGCATTCTGGCACCCGTGATATCCATGACCGCTTCTGCAACAACTCGCATACCACCTGAGAACTTATCGGGGGTGACGTTCACTTTCGCAACGAGCAACTCATCTTCTTTAAGCCAAGAGCGATTGGGTTCATAGACTTCGCTATAAAGAGTGACTTCAATGGCAGCACTACCATCATCAATTGTTGCAATCATCATGCGGCCGCGCTGTCCAGTCAGCATCCGTGCTGAAGTGATAATGCCAGCGATTAATTGATCTTTGCCCTCAGTTACTTTGGCCAAAGGCTGACGTATGAAATGACTCGCCTCTTCACGATACGCGTCAAACATGTGTCCTGTTAAGCAAAGGCCGAGCGCTGTCTTTTCTTCAGAGAGGCGTTTTTTCTCAGACCATACGGGTTCGCGCACTAGCTCTGGAAGATGACGATCGGCTTCACCAGCAACTTCAAATAAGCTGACTTGGTTCACTGAGGCTTCGGCTTGTTCTGCGGCTTCAATCGCGCGTGCTAGCGAAGCTAATAAGGTAGAACGAATATCAAATAAATTGCTGCCACTCTGGAGTTGATCTTTGTATAAGGTATCAAACGCTCCAGCCTTGATCAGGGCCTCAATTGCGCGACGATTGACTTGACGGCGATCGACTCGCATGCAGAAATCAAAAATATCCTTGAATGGTCCACCTGCTTCGCGCGCCTTCACAATCGCCTCAATGGCTGCCTCACCCGTGCCGCGCACCGCACCTAAACCATAACGAATGTGACTGAGTGGCACATCAGGCGCAGCATCTGGGCTGCGCAAGGGAGTGAAGTCATACACACCAGTATTGATATCAGGAGAGAACACCCGTATTTGATTAACCAAGCAATCGTCATACAAAATCTTGATCTTGTCGGTATCGTCCATGGCGAGCGATAAGTTGGCTGCCATAAATTCTGCGGGGTAATGGGCTTTTA
>DAISKI010000090.1:0-3955 GCA_036821065.1 Polynucleobacter sp.
GTCTGACATTCCAGAATGATTTTTTCAGCTTGGATAAATTTTTCTTGTATCTGAGACTGGGTTTGAATGTGAATCAACTCTAGTGCATTCATTCTTTCTAAATACAGGATTAATGAAGAGAAAGAAAAAATGATCGATAAAATCCAGGCGATGATCATAGTGCGTTGCGAGTCGCAAAATAGCGCTCGAATGTCAGCGTAAGCGCATGGCCATCGGTCATCTCTAATTGCACCTTAAATAGTCGAGACCCTGCTAGATTGGTCTTTGAAGCCAGCTCCTCAATTCTCAGATAGTTCACGCCATTCATTAACGTAGTGCTTTGAATACGGGCATGGCGATCCAAAGATTGGCACATCAAGGAACCACCGTTGACTTTGACACCTTTATTAACGCCAGCCTGCCTCTCGAGTGAGAAACCTTGCAGCGCTAACTGATTTTGAGTGCGCTCTGGACTTAATACATTGCCAAGACAATCAAAATCAAAACCCAAAGATGAGGAATGCGCAATCCCATGGCGAATCACAAGTGCATCAGAACGGTTGTAGCCTCGACCTTTTTGAATAGCAATCGACTCTGGGTTGGCTTTTTTAGCAGCCTTATTTTGAGTTGATTCCAAGTTTTGATAACCTCCCATCCGAATCGCTCTACCGATCAGTTCAAAAGCGCGATCGGCTTCATTCGTTAAATATTGCGTCTTTTGATAGTGCATCTGTTTGGCAACCATGCGCCCACTACTTTGAATAACCGGGGTAATCAGGATCAGTGAGATTGCTAAGCTGATGAGGCATTCGAGCAAACTCATTTGAGCTTGACTAAGGTGATTTCAAACTGATTGATTTGCTCTCGAATTTGTACTCTTTTCTCTTGAGACTGCACAAAGCGCAGAGCCATCACTTGATATTGATTGCATAAGCCTACCCATGCTCCTGCAATCAGACTCATGGCTAGCAATACCTCTAACAAAATGAAGCCATTGGCCTTAGGAGCGAAAAGAATTGAGGGCATGAGCCATTCTCCCAAGGACAGTATCACTCTGCCACCCCGATAAGACCCCCTGTTTGTCAGAAAGACTGGATATTGGGGCAGGAGTAAGCAATGAAGGGTCCCTGAGCTTAAAATAGCAGGCTATGTCTATGAAGCTTGCTCCTACAAATGAAATCGTTGCCGACCTGCGGGCTGGCAAGATGGTGATCCTGGTCGATGAAGAAGACCGAGAAAACGAAGGTGACCTCGTTCTCGCCGCAGACCATGTCAGCGCAGAAGCCGTGAACTTCATGGCCAAGCATGGGCGAGGCCTAATTTGCTTAACCCTGACCCGGGAACACTGCCAGCAACTCAACCTTCCTTTAATGGTGCGTGATAACGGCACCTCGATGGGCACCAACTTTACGGTCTCAATTGAAGCAGCCACTGGAGTGACTACTGGTATCTCTGCAGCAGATCGCGCACTCACTATCAAAACTGCTGTCGCTAAAAATGCCAAGCCTAGTGATCTTGTTCAGCCTGGACATATCTTTCCCTTGATGGCACAACCTGGTGGCGTACTGATTCGATCTGGCCATACGGAAGCCGGTTGTGATCTGGCTGCGATGGCGGGCTGTTCTCCGAGTGCCGTGATTTGCGAAATCATGAAAGATGATGGCAGCATGGCACGCTTACCGGATCTACTGGAGTTTGCTAAAGAACATCAACTCAAGATTGGCAGCATTGCTGATTTAATTCAGTACCGTAGTCAACACGAGAGTATTGTGCTGCGCGAAGGTGAACGAGAGTTTGTTACCCCCTGGGGTAGCTTTCAGGGAATTATCTACCGCGATACCCCCAGCTCCTCGATTCATATAGCTTTAGTAAAAGGTAAGCCCACCGAATCGGTCGAAACTTTAGTGCGCGTTCATGAGCCCGTCACTGTCTTAGATTTTCTCGATGGTAATCACAGTAATCACTCTTGGCCACTAGGTAAAGCGCTAGAGACTATTGCCAATGCCTCTAGTGGTGTTGCTGTTTTGCTTAATGCTGCTGGTATTGCTACGCCCAATGATGCTGACTGGCTTTCTCAATTTACCAAGCTTAACCAAACTGCACATAGCGGGACTCATCCTGCACTGACTCGCAAGACGGATTTTCGTAGTTATGGTATTGGCGCGCAAATTCTGAAAGACTTAGGCGTTGGCAAAATGCGCTTATTGGCCAAACCAAATCCTGTCCCCAGTCTATCTGGCTATAAACTAGAAGTTACGGGCTACCTTCCCTATACTCCTGATCAAAAAGTGTAATCACGATGAACTCTTCTCCTACTCAATCTGGCGTTCAGGTTTTAGCTGCTGATCTCAATGGACAAGATTTGCGAGTGGGAATTGTGCAAGCCCGCTTTAATGAAGATCATTGCGAAGCCTTAACCAAAGCTTGTATTGAAGAGCTCCTAGCTCTTGGTGTTGAGCAGGCGGATATTAAATTAGTTACTGTTCCTGGCGCCCTTGAAATTCCCTTTGCCCTACAAAAATTAGCAGAGACTGGTGAGTTTGATGGCTTAGTTGCTTTAGGTGCCGTCATTCGGGGTGAGACTTATCACTTTGAGCTTGTCTCCAATGAATCCGCTGCGGGCATTACGCGTGTTGGTCTAGAGTCAGGCTTACCCATTGCTAACGGCATTCTTACTTGCGATAACGATACGCAAGCCCAAGTTCGTGTTCAGGTCAAAGGAGCAGACTGCGCAAGAGCCGTAGTGGAAATGGCTAACCTTGCCTTAGCCTTAACACCCGACTTAGATATCGACTTTCAAGCTGGTGAAGAAGAATAATGTCTAAAACAATCACCACCAATAAATTAGCGGGCTCTGATAAAGAGAATAAACCGGCAACACCCAAACGCTCTCTTACACCACGTCGTCGTGCTCGCGAATACGCTTTGCAAGGGGTTTACCAAAGCCTAGTGATGCGCCGTGCTGGTAGTCTGCCAAATTCTGTTGCGATTACTAAACAGCTTTCCGAAGACCCTGCTTTCCGTCGCTGCCAACTCGAGTTATTTCAAGGTATTTTTGAGGGCGTACTTGATCGCACTGATGAACTCGAAGCCATCATCGCACCCGCCTTGGATCGCCCTATCAATGAGCTCTCCCCTGTAGAGCATGCTGCGCTTCTGATTGGCGCTTATGAGCTTGCCGCCGATCTTTCCGTTCCCTATAAAGTTGCAATCAATGAAGCTGTTGAACTTGCTAAGACCTTTGGTGGCACCGATGGACATAAGTATGTCAATGGCGTTTTAGATTTGCTAGCACAAAAACTCCGCAGCTCAGAAATTCAGGCCGCTTAATCCATCGGGGATGCCTCATGTCAGATCAAGATGTTCGCCAGTTACTAAAAGATCCTAGCCTTTTTAGAGAAGAGGCCTTTATCAATGGCCAATGGGTTAAGTCATCAATAGGCAAAACCTTTGTAGTCAATAACCCTGCTAACGGCGCAACGATTGCCAATGTTGCTAATCTCAACCCTGCTGATGCTGAGCTGGCGATTGAGGCTGCTAATACAGCGCTGCCAATGTGGCGCAGTAAAACCGGCAAAGAGCGCGCCAATCTCATGCGCAAATGGTTTGATCTCATCATTGCGAACACCGGAGACCTGGCTTTACTGATGACTTTAGAACAAGGTAAACCCTTGATAGAGTCACGTGGTGAAGTAGCCTACGGCGCCTCATTTATTGAATGGTTTGCAGAAGAAGCAAAACGGGTGGCTGGGACAATTCCTTCGACCACCTGGGGTGACAAGCGCCTCATGGTGCTGAAGCAAGCCATTGGCGTTTGTGCAGCGATTACTCCTTGGAATTTTCCGATTGCCATGATCACTCGCAAGATCGCCCCTGCCATGGCTGCGGGTTGTAGCATTGTGATTAAACCTGCTGAGCAAACCCCTTTGTCTGCCTTAGCTTTAGCTGAACTTGCTTCTCGTGCCGGAATTCCAAA
>DAISKI010000091.1:0-3910 GCA_036821065.1 Polynucleobacter sp.
GGGCCTTACGCTCAGCCTCTAACGCCGAACGCTATGCCTACGAAACACTGAAGTTATCGGAGATTCAGTACAAGCTGGGTACCACCAGTTATTTCCAAGTACTTTATTATCAGACCCAGTATCAGCAGGCCAAGATTAAGTCGATTCAAGCACAAGCAAACCGCTTCTCTGATACTGCCGCCTTATTTGCTGCCCTAGGCGGTGGATGGTGGAATCGGACTGAGCCCGCCTTTCAACCCAAAGTCAACGTAAACGAAAATCAAAATGACACGCCTTGAAACACTAAAGCTTCGATTGATTGCGCTCGCCAAGCAGGCACAAGCCTGGGCAATCCAGCAATGGACAGTTTGGCATATGCAAGATCGCTTACAGAAAATCAAAGATTATGTTGATGGTTTGATGGGGCGACTTAAAGCGCGTTTTAAGAATACCCGTGCTTACGCAAAACTGATGGCATTGCCCGAGATGGAAAGACGGATGGTCATCATGCTGATCGGGGTGTTCTTGCTGTTAGGTCTGATTTTTGCCTTCAATCAGCTAAAAACCTTCATGATCAAGCAGTATCTCTCTGGGATGGGCATGCCCCCTCAGACAGTTTCTACTATGGTTGCCAAAGCGGATGTCTGGCAACCCAAGTTAACCAGTGTGGGCAGTGTTCGTGCTTATCGAGGGGTTGATCTTAGTACTGAGATTGGCGGCTTAGTCGTTGGCGTTCCTGTTCAATCCGGAGCGGATGTGAAAGAGGGTGATTTACTAGTTAAACTCAATGACGCATCAGATGTGGCTCAGCTAAATTCATTAAAAGCTTTGGCAGAGTTAGCGAAAGTGATTAATGAGCGTGATCGTCAACAGCTCGCCATTCAAGCAATTAGTAAGAATACTTACGATACCTCTAAGGCTGATGCAAAGTCTAAACAAGCGCAAGTGGAAGCACAAACTGCTTTAGTAGCTAAGAAAAATATTAAAGCGCCATTTAGCGGTCGCGTTGGTATCGTCACCATCAATCCAGGCCAATACATCAATCCTGGCGATAAACTCATGACTTTGCAGACGCTGGATCCTATATTTATTGATTTCAATTTGCCTCAAAGTGATGCTGCCAATATTCAGGTTGGGCAATCAATCACCGTGACTACTGATGCATTTAAGAATGCCAGTTTTGTTGGCAAGATTACTGCCGTTAGTCCTAAGGTAGATACCAATACCCGTAATCTTCAAATTGAAGCTCAAATAGATAATCCAGACAAAAAAGTTTTACCTGGCATGTTTGCTAATGTGAATATTGATGTGGGTGGTCAACTTAATCTCATTACGGTACCTCAAACCGCAGTGACGTACAACCCTTATGGATCTACTGTATTCATAAGCAAAGACTCTGGCAAAAAAGACAAAGAAGGCAAACCCATCTTCGAGGCACAGCAAGTCTTTGTTACTACTGGTCAAACACGTGGCGATCAAGTGTCTATTCTCAAGGGTTTAGAGGAAGGGATGACGGTTGTTACAAGTGGTCAACTCAAGCTTAAAAATGGTAGTCCACTCAATATCAATAATACGGTTCAACCTACCAACTTGCCTGATCCTAAGCCACAAGAGCAGTAAACAATGAAATGGACTGATCTCTTCATCAATAAGCCAGTGTTATCACTGGTGGTGAGTGCATTGGTCTTGGTGTTTGGTTTTAAGGCGATTGGCACATTACCTGTTAGCCAGTATCCCAAAACCCAAAATGCAGTTGTTACCATCACCACAAATTACTACGGAGCAGATGCTCAAACCATGGCCGGGTTTATTACTCAGCCTTTGGAGCAAGCAATTGCACAGGTTCAAGGTATTGACTACCTATCCTCCTCTAGTGTCAGTGGCCTTTCCATAATTACCGCAACCCTGAAACTGAATTACGACTCGAATTCTGCATTGACGCAGATTCAAACGCAGATTAGTTCAGTCAGAAATCAGCTCCCTCCGCAAGCTCTGCAACCTGTTCTAACAGTGCAAATGGGGCAAACTACCGATGCGATGTACATGGGCTTTGCCAGTATCGATATTCCCAATAATAGCGTGACAGACTACCTATTACGTGAAGTAAAGCCTAAGTTTGATGCCGTTGATGGCGTGCAAAATGCAGAGCTGATTGGTGGTCGTAAGTTTGCTCTGCGTGCTTGGCTCAATCGAGAAAAAATGGCCGGCTTAGGCGTTGCTGCAGACGATGTCTATAGCGCCTTATCTGCTAATAACTTTCTCTCTGCTGTTGGTACCACCAAGGGTGACATGGTGTCGGTTGATTTAATGGCCAATACCGACTTGCACACGGTTGAAGAGTTTCGAAAACTGGTTATTAAAAGCGATGGCGTGAATTTGGTTCATTTAGATCAGGTTGCTACTGTAACTTTGGGATCTGAGGACTACAACACTAACGTTGCCTTTAGTGGCAAACAGTCTGTATTTATTGGTATTCAAGTTGCGCCCCAAGCAAACTTGCTAGATGTCGTAGATCGGGTTCGCAAACTCTTGCCTGGCATCCAAAAGCAGTTACCAGTAGGTATGACTGGCAAGATCGTCTACGACTCAACACAGTTCATTACGAGCTCGATTGATGAGGTTGTTAAAACCCTGTTTGAGGCGCTGATTATTGTGACTATTGTTATCTACCTATTTTTGGGTAGCTATCGAGCGGTTGCCATTCCAGTAATCGCGATGCCTTTATCGTTGATTGGTACTTTCTTCCTCATGCAATTATTGGGTTACTCAATCAATTTGCTGACCTTATTGGCTTTGGTTCTCGCGATTGGTCTGGTGGTTGATGACGCCATCATCGTGGTGGAGAACGTTGACCGTCATATGAAAGAGGGCAAGTCGCCATTTGATGCATCTATTATTGCTGCGCGCGAGCTGGGTAGCCCGATTTTGGCAATGACCGTGGTTTTGATTGCGGTTTATATTCCGATTGGTTTTCAGGGTGGGTTAACGGGCGCATTATTCACAGAATTTGCTTTCACACTAGCTAGCTCTGTAGCTGTCTCAGGACTCATTGCGCTGACCTTATCGCCGATGATGTGCTCTCGTATTTTTAAAGCCGAACAGGAAACCTCAGAATTTGCCTTAAAGATCGATCGTGTCTTTGAGAGGATTCATCATACTTATGAATCCTCTCTTCGCAGTCTATTGAGGACTTGGCAGGTGATCATCGTGATGGGAGTCATTTTACTTGGTGGCGTCGCTTATTTGTATTCGACTTCCAAAGCAGAGTTAGCGCCAATTGAAGATCAAAGTATCGTACTGATGAGTTTGACTGGGCCTCCCAATAGCACCGTCGCACAGATGCAGCTTTATGCTGATCAGATATTTGATATTGCAAAAGCAGAGCCAGAGTTTGCTCAGTCCTTCCAGATTACGAGTCCTGGAACTGGTTTTGGCGGTATCTTGTTAAAAGATTGGTCGCAACGCAGTCGATCTGCGATGGCCCTACAACAAGCCCTCCAGCAAAAATGGAATTCGATAGCAGGGGTTCGGGTTGCAGCCTTCCAGTTTCCAGCTTTACCGGGCTCACAAGGATTACCTGTTCAGTTCGTGATTAAAACAACCGAACCCTATCAAGCTTTGAACGATGTCTCGCAAGCCGTTCTTGATAAAGCTAGAAAAAGCGGTAACTTTTTCTTTGTGGATACGGATTTAAAGATCGACAAACCTCAAGATATGTTGGTGGTTGATAAAGATAAGGTGGCTTCCTTAGGTATGACCCAGCAACAAGTCGGTAGCGCCTTAACTGCAGCCTTGGGTGGTGGATACGTCAATTATTTTTCTATTGCAGGGCGTTCTTATCGCGTGATTCCACAAGTAGAGCAGGTCAATCGCCTTAACCCAGATCAAATCTTGGATTACTACATCAAAACTCCCAAAGGAGATTTGATAC
>DAISKI010000092.1:0-3727 GCA_036821065.1 Polynucleobacter sp.
TGACACCTTCAGTGCGTTGGGCCTTCGGGTCCTTTTTCTTTTTATATTTCGCTTATGTTGGTTTAGTTTCTCCATACGCCAGTCTGTTTTTTGTTGATCAAGGCTTTAATGTCATTCAGATTTCCGTCCTGATGTCGATGTTGCAAATTACACGCATCATTGGACCTTTCTCATGGGGCTGGTTATCTGACTACCTCTCCAACCGCATCGGCATTATTCGGTTTTGTGCTTGCTTGGCAAGTATTACCTTCTTAGCCATTTTTTATCTTCACAGCTACATCGCTTTCTTTGTGTGGATGTTTGTACTCCATACCATTCTGAGTAGCTTGATGCCGCTAGGGGAGTCTGCAACAGTGCACGCTTTATTCAAAGATAATTCTTTTGATAAGCGTTATGGCAGATTGCGTCTTTGGGGATCTTTAGGCTTTATTGCGATGGTGCTATTTGCAGGTGAATTATTTCAGCGCAAGAGTATCGAGCTCTATCCTATCGTTGGCTCAGTAGTGTTGTTGTTATTAGCGGTAGTGACCTTTCGTTTACATGAGCCCAAGGTAGAACGTCATAAGATGGTCAAAGGAGAGCTGCTCTCCGTGTTATTGAATCCCGATGTGCGTTGGTTTTTGCTATCCGGATTTTTCATGATCTTTGCCCATGCAGCGCTTTATGTCTTTTACTCCCTCTACCTCACGAAGCTTGGCTATAACAAGTTTCAGATTGGCCTCTTCTGGGCGCTTGGCGTATTTGCGGAAGTGATCTTCTTTTATTTCCAGAGTAAAGTCCTCAGCCGTTTGCAACCCGAGATTGTTTTGCAAGCTTCTTTCGGAGTTGGAGTGCTACGTTTCATTTTGATTGCATTTTTCCCGCTCACTTGGGTCTTGATCATTGCTCAGGTGATGCATGCTGGAACATTTGCTGCGCACCATAGCGCCGCTACGAAACTACTGCAGCGTTGGTTTACTGGCCCTCTTCAAGCAAGGGGGCAGGCCTTAATGGCGACGGTATCCTATGGATTGGGCGGAACCCTGGGCGGACTGTGTTCAGGTTGGATTTGGGATTTAGCACAACCGCGCGATGTCTTTGTGATGTCGGCTTTTGCTTGTGGACTAGCCGGCATGGCGATTCAAAAACTCAGACCACAAAACTCGATCCATAAACCACTTACATCACATTGATGTGTAGTTGGGGCCACCACCACCCTCTGGCGTGACCCAAACAATATTTTGACTCGGGTCTTTAATGTCACAGGTTTTGCAATGCACACAATTCTGCGCATTAATTTGTAAGCAAGGCTGCCCATCTTTCTCGATGTACTCATACACCCCAGCAGGACAGTAGCGTTGCTCAGGTCCTGCATAGGTCTTGAGATTGAGATTGACGGGAATAGAGGTGTCTTGCAAAGTCAAATGTGCAGGCTGATTTTCAGCGTGATTGGTATTGGATAGAAATACTGACGAGAGTCGATCAAAAGTAATCTTGCCATCAGGTTTGGGATACACAATTTCTTGGTGTTGACTGGCAGGCTCTAAGCATTCGTGATCGGCATGGCGCTGATGAATGGTCCAAGGCACGTTACCACCGAAGAGTTTTTGTTCCAAGCCCACCATTAAGGTACCAAGATACAGTCCCTTCGACATCCATGGCTTGAAGTTACGGGCTTGCTGAAGTTCGGTATGCAGCCAACTATTCTGAAAGGCAGTGGGGTAAGCAGCCAACATGTCATGCGAGCGATTCTCTGACAGAGCAGCCATTGCAGCTTCAGCCGCTAACATCCCCGTTTTGATTGCGGCATGACTGCCCTTAATGCGAGACGCATTCAGAAAGCCAGCATCGCAACCAATTAAAGCGCCACCGGGAAAAATGGTTTTGGGCAAACTATTTAACCCGCCCGCAGTTAGGGAACGTGCACCATAAGCCAAACGCTTACCGCCTACAAACGTTTCCCGAATTTTGGGATGTAATTTGTAGCGTTGGAATTCTTCGAAAGGAGAAAGGTAAGGGTTTTTGTAGGCTAGCCCTACTACTAGACCCACAGCAACCAAGTTATTACCTAAGTGATACAAGAAAGAGCCGCCATAGGTATCGGACTCTAATGGCCAGCCAGCGGTGTGAATCACCAGGCCAGGTTTACTCTGTGCAGGATCTACTTCCCAGAGCTCTTTAATACCAATGCCATAGGTTTGGGGATCACAATCTTGATCGAGCGCAAAACGACTGATCAGTTGTTTGCCGAGATGACCACGGGAACCCTCAGCGAAGAGGGTGTACTTGCCACGCAACTCCATACCGAGTTGGAATTGATCTGTAGGATTCCCTTCTTTATCCAAGCCCATCGAACCTGTTACTACTCCACACACAGCACCTTGTGCGTTATACAAAATCTCTGCCGCAGGAAAGCCAGGGAAGATTTCAACACCGAGTGCCTCAGCTTGCTGGCCTAGCCAGCGAGTGACATTGGCCAGGCTCACAATGTAATTGCCCTTGTTCTGAAAGCACTCAGGCAAAAGCCATTCAGGAACAGAGTAAGAACGCTCTTGAGTCAGAAAGAGAAATCGATCCTCGCTTACCGGAGTTTCTAAAGGAGCACCCATTGATTGCCAGTCTGGAAAAAGCTCGCCTAGGGCTTTGGGGTCCATGACGGCACCAGATAGAATATGGGCACCGATCTCAGAGCCTTTTTCTAGGACGCAAACACTGAGCTCTTTGCCAGAGGATTTGGCGAGTTGTTTGGCTTTGATTGCCGCAGATAAGCCAGCAGGGCCACCACCGACAATGACTAAGTCATAGTCCATTGATTCTCGAGGGCCAAATTGTTCAAGCAACTGCTGGGAATTCATTCCATCTCTCCGGGATTTAGACCGTAGTTTAGTTCTAAGCAGGGTATTGGACCGAAAGCCGACGGATTCAGACCTAAGCCTGTTAGGTTTGCAGAAGCATTATGATGAGTTTTTCTCCATTTTTAGCAATTTTGGGACTTAGCTTATGAATAAAACCTACCCATCCGCATCCGATGCTTTGCGAGATATTTTGAAGGATGGCCAAAAAATCGCTGTAGGCGGTTTTGGTCTTTGTGGCATTCCAGAGGCGCTGATCTTGGCCATCAAAGAATTGGGTGCCCAAAATCTCACAGCGATTTCGAATAATGCCGGTGTAGATGAATTTGGTCTCGGTATTTTGTTGCAGTCCCGCCAAGTAAAGAAGATGGTTGCTTCATATGTCGGCGAGAACAAAGAATTTGAGCGTCAATACCTTGCAGGTGAGTTGGAGTTGGAATTTACTCCCCAAGGCACCTTGGCGGAAAAACTCCGCGCAGGCGGTTGCGGCATTCCAGCTTTCTTCACTAAAACGGGAGTAGGTACTTTAGTTGCAGATGGCAAAGAAGAAAAAGTATTCGACGGCGAACGTTACATCATGGAGCGCTCGATTGTTTCTGATATCTCCATCGTTAAAGCATGGAAGGCAGATCGCTCTGGTAACTTGGTTTATCGCTACACCGCGCGTAATTTCAATCCAGTGGTTGCGATGGCCGGCAAGATTACGGTTGCTGAAGTAGAAGAGATTGTGGAGAACGGTGAACTCGATCCAGATCAAATTCATACGCCAGGTATTTATGTGCATCGCTTAGTAATTAATCGATTGCCCGAGAAACGGATTGAGCAACGCACCTTGCGTGCAGCCTAAATAGATTAGTAGATCAAAGGAATATCGAAATGGCTTGGAATAGAGATGA
>DAISKI010000093.1:0-3576 GCA_036821065.1 Polynucleobacter sp.
CCTGTCAACATGGCTGGGTAGACTAAAGCGGCTAAAGCTTTTTGCTTTAAGGCTTGGCGCTTTTCTAAGAACTCCGCTAACTGGGTCAGGACCTGCCCCATTTTTCCGGATTGCTCCGCAGCTGCAACCACCCCTTGGTACAAAGAATCAAAACTGGTTTCTTGCGCTGCTATGGCGCCCGACAAAGACAGACCAGCTCTTAACTCAGTAACGATCGACTGCAAGGTAGCTTTGATATGCTTTTTTGAACTTTCATCAGACAAAATCATGAGGGCTTCGTCAATCTGAACCCCGGAACGCACAAGCAAAGCAAATTGCTTGGTTAGGATAACAAGCTCACTGCGAGTCAAAGGCTTATTTTCAGAGAAGTAGCGCTGCCAAAATGCTGTTTTGGCCCATTGAGTTTCAGGCTCAATCCTGACTGGGACGAGCTGCTTTTCCAGTAACTGCTGACGGATGGCTCGAGCGCTTTCCCCTTCAGCGATTCCGCGTTCACTTCTACCACCATAGGTGAGTGCTTCAAAGCGATAGCGTGTCATATTGAATGCCGATTAATCTATGACAACCGCGCCAGTAACGCGCATCATTTCTTCAATAGTTGATTGCCCTGAATCAATCCATCTTTGACAATCATCTGCCAGACTTCGCATTCCATTATTAGCTGCTTGCTTACGAATCTTACTTTCAGCGGCGCGGTTATGAATGAGCTCTTTAATGGATTCTGTTGCCATCATGAGTTCATAAATGCCTGCTCTGCCGCTATAGCCAGATTCACTACAAGCCTTACAGCCCTTACCTTGACATGAGCGACATTGCAGACGAATAAGTCTTTGACCCAAAACACCTAATAGCGTTGAAGAAAGCAAAAAGGGTTCGATACCCATATCAATTAAACGAGTCACTGCTGATGGGGCATCGTTAGTATGTAAGGTCGCTAATACTAAATGTCCTGTCAATGAAGCTTGCACAGCAATCTGAGCAGTCTCTAGATCTCGAATTTCCCCAATCATCACGATGTCTGGATCTTGACGAAGAATGGCTCGTAATGCCCTGGCAAAATTCATATCAATCCTAGGGTTGACCTGAGTTTGACCAATACCATCAAGGTTGTACTCGATAGGATCTTCCACTGTCATGATGTTGTTTGTTTTATTACGCAACCGTAATAACGCGCCATAGAGCGTAGTTGTTTTGCCGCTTCCAGTAGGCCCTGTGACCAAGACAATTCCATGGGGCTTATGAATCAACTGATCAAAACTTGCAAAAGTATCGTCAGCCATGCCTAAGGTCTTTAAGTCCAAACGCTCGTAATTCTTTTCTAACAAGCGCAGTACTACCCGCTCACCATGAGCAGTTGGCAAAGTTGATACGCGCACATCAATCGCTTTTCCACCAATTCGCAATGAAATTCGGCCGTCTTGCGGCATCCGCTTTTCAGCAATATCTAGGGAAGCCATGATCTTGATTCGAGATACTAGTGCCGCATGCAGATCCTTGCGCATATCCACAATGTCGCGCAAATTACCATCCACCCTAAAACGTACAACGGACTTACGTTCAAAAGCTTCCAAATGAATATCAGATGCTTCACTATGAATAGCTTGCTTTAAAACACTATTAATCATTCGGATTACTGGTGCATCATCATTGGCCTCCAACAAGTCTGTCGAGACCGGCATTTCCTGAAGTAATCGAGATAGATCTACTGTGTCCTCGACCTCATCGAGCACTTTCGCCGTATCGGAGTCGCCTTGCGCATAGATAGCATTGATAGCCTCTATCACTTCTTCGCTTGATTTTTCAATGCGTTTTATAGGGCCCACTAATCGGCTAATTTCGTGGATAACTGATAAGTCTGTGTGAGGGCTGTGAATCAAAGTTATGCCCTCGATCCCAGCCCTATCATTCAAAGCAGTGTTTTTTAATAAAACCTGATGAGCTCTTGCATAAGCGAAAGGAATTTTCAATGAATGCTGCATGAATTCACTTTGCAGAATTCTGTAGGGGGGTAGTTGGCTTTACGATTGGTGGCGTTACCTCCTCAAGTTTTGGCATATCTTTAACTGGGGGTAATAACATCGTTGAAGGCTTAAACTCGCCCTGTTTTGCATCCATAAACTGCATGCGATTAGCGGTGATCTCCTGATCTTGACCTTTATCTCGCAGAATATATGGACGTAAGAAGACCAATAAATTCGTTTTTGTTCGAGTGTTGCTATCAGAGCGAAATAACGCACCAATAATTGGAATTTGACTTAAATATGGAATACCGCTTGTGCTATCTGTATATTGATTGTCAATTAATCCACCCAGCACTAAGATTTGCCCGTCATCAATGATGACATTCGTTTCAATATCACGCTTATTAAGCGTTGGTCCAGAGGAAGCATTTGCTGTTGCAGCAACCACTGAAGATACTTCCTGGTAAATCTGCATCTTGACTATGGCGTTTTCAGAGATCTGTGGCCTTACTCTCAAAATTAAACCAACATCTTGACGGTTATAGGTTGTAAAGGGATTGACCGTAGCCACGCCACCAGTAGTGGCATATGACCCAGTCTGAACTGGGATGTTTTGACCCACTACGATACGTGCTTCTTCGTTATCCAAGGTAATTAGATTTGGAGTCGACAAAATATTAGTACCAGTAGTGGTTGCTAATGCCGAGACTAAGGCAGACATGGCCGTAACACCATTAAATTTTGTTAGTAACCCAAGATTCAAGCCTTGATTTGGTTGAACAGTTGTTGCCGTTGCCGTTGAGGGATTAAGAATGGCGCCGGCACTTTGTGACAAATTGATAATATTGTTCCCACCAACGCCAAAATTAGTCCCCCCAAAGCCGGTATTTTGATTGCCGGCACCTATCAGTCCCTGCCATTGAATACCAAGTTCCGCAGCATTCGTAGAACTAACTTCAACAATAATCGACTCAATATAGACTTGGCCGCGTCTTTTATCGAGCTGATCAATCACGTGCCGCAGATTTCGATATAAGGGCTCACTGGCGGTGATGATGATGGAGTTGGTTGCAGGCTCAGCTTGAATAATGCCCCCTGTTGTTGGGGAACTACTACTAGCTAGGGCGGATGTTGCCGCCGTACTACCAGCCGACGAATTGGTAACTGGTGAGTTCGCAGTGTTTACCGCACCACTGAGATTAGTGATACTCCCTTGAGTAACTGAGCCACTGGCAACTTGCGCTGATAAAGCTGCATCAGCAGTAACAATTGCTCTAAGTGTCACAGCTAACTTTGTAGCCTCAGCATTGCGCAATGGGACCACCCAGATATTGCCATTGCTATTACCTGGCGCATCTAATTTAGCCACTAGCGCACGAATTTGTCTGATTTTTTCAGGACTAGCACTACGAATTAATAATGAATTACTTCTCGCATCAGCCATGATGACTGTTTTATTGCTACCATCAGCGCCGCCAGCAGATCCTGAATCCAATACCTTGTTCAGCATTGCTGCGATATCTAATGCAATTGCATAACGGAGTTTGATAGTCTGTACATCAGATGAAGTAGGTGCATCTATAGTGTCGAGCAGTTCAGATATCCGTTGAATATT
>DAISKI010000094.1:0-3569 GCA_036821065.1 Polynucleobacter sp.
TACTTCGGTATCTCAATAACCAAGTTTTCTTGCGCAATAATTGCCTGACAAGATAGACGTGACTGAGGTCCGAGACCCCAAGCACGATCGAGCATATCCTCTTCATTCTCGTCAGGGGAATTTAGGCTATTAAAGCCCTCTTTCACAAGCACATGACAGGTTGTACAAGCGCAGACCATGTCGCAGGCGTGTTCAATCGGAATATCATTTTCAAGAAGTGCCTCACAAATTGAAGTCCCAGGTAGAGCCTCAACCACTGCACCCTCTGGGCAATATTCACTATGGGGTAAAACAACGATTTGGGTCATGATGGTTCTTCTTAATGTTTTGACGTTTGTTCTATTTTTTTAAATTTCAGCAACATTCTTACCAGCTAAGGCCTTCTGGATACTGGCATTCATCCGAATCTGAGCAAAATCATCGGTTGCTTTTGCAGCATGGTCAACAGCCTTGCGAAGGACTGCGCTATCTGTCTCCTGGTTGAGGATTTGCTGCAAAGCAGTCATTTCCTTTTCGATGTTTACTTGTTCTGATTCACTCAGTAAATTACGATCTGCAGATAATGCTGTTTGAACTGCATCAAGTAGGCGCTGAGCATTCACCTGCTCTTCACGAAGCGACCTGGCTTGTAAATCGATTTTGGCAGAGGCAAATCCATCTTGCAGCATCTTGGTAATCTCAGTATCAGTAAGGCCGTAAGAAGGCTTGATATTGATAGAAGCTTCGACACCAGATCCCTGTTCTACTGCGCTGACAGCTAACAAACCATCAGCATCAACTTGGAACGTCACTCGAATGCGTGCCGCACCAGCAGCCATCGGCGGAATACCACGGAGCTCAAACTTACCGAGGGAGCGGCAATCTTGAGCAAGCTCACGTTCGCCCTGTACCACTTGTAAAGCTAAAGCAGTCTGACCATCTTTGAAAGTTGTAAAGTCTTGTGCGCGTGCAACTGGAATTGGCGTATTGCGAGGAATAATCTTTTCAACTAGGCCACCCATGGTTTCAATACCAAGGGATAAAGGAATGACGTCTAGTAAGAGCCATTCATCGTTCTTGCCTTGATTACCCGCCAACAAATCTGCTTGCATGGCAGCACCAAGTGCAACTACCTGATCTGGGTTGAGGTTATTCAGTGGGTCGGTCCCAAACAACTCTCCAACCGCTCTTTGAACATTAGGCATGCGAGTTGAGCCGCCAACCATGACAACGCCCTTCACTTCATCTGCTTTTAAGCCTGCATCACGCAGTGCTTTACGACAAGCCACTAAAGTCTTATTAACTAAGTTCTGAGTAATCTCAAAGAGCTGAGCCTGACTAACGCCGACATTGACGGTTGTGCCATCACTCAATTTCTGGTGTACACGTACTAATGGGCTATGGCTTAGGTGCTCCTTAGCTTCTTTGCATGCCAAAAGCAAGCTACGTTGATCCTGAATAGATAAAGGCGGTAACTTAGCTTGCTCAATCACCCAGCAGAAGAGGCGGTGATCAAAGTCATCGCCACCGAGTGCAGAGTCTCCGCCTGTGGAGAGCACCTCAAAGACACCCTTAGTCATTCGCAGAATAGAAATATCGAAGGTGCCACCACCGAGATCGTAGACAGCGTAGATACCCTCGGAGGCATTGTCTAAACCATACGCGATTGCGGCTGCAGTGGGCTCATTTAATAAACGCAGAACCTCAATACCAGCTAATTTTGCGGCATCCTTAGTGGCCTGACGCTGCGCATCATCGAAATAGGCTGGCACAGTAATCACTGCGCCCACAATGTCATCTGCAAGAGAATCTTCTGCAAGTTGGCGCAAACGGGCTAAGATTTCTGCAGAGACTTCAATCGGACTCTTATCACCAGCAACCGTCCGCAACTTAAGCATGCCGGGTTGATCAACAAAATCATAAGGAGCGCTTTCAATATGCTCTACGTCAGTGAGTCCTCGCCCCATATAGCGTTTAACCGAGACGATGGTATTTTTGGGATCAAGCGCAATACTTTCAATCGCTTCAAAGCCTGCCTGAGTGCGGCCATTGGGTAAATAACGAATTACAGATGGGAGTAACTCACGACCTTGAGCGTCAGGCAATACCTTAGGCAAAGCGTCTCTCACTACAGCCACTAACGAATTCGTGGTTCCTAAATCAATGCCTACTGCAATCCGACGCTGATGAGGCGCCAAGGATTTTCCGGGTTCAGAGATTTGTAAGAGTGCCATGAACCTATACCAATGCAGCGATCGCGTCATCGAGCTCGATGGCGAACTTATCGATAAATAAAAGGCCTCTGAGTAATTCAGCAGCGCGCTCATATTGATGTGCGGAATCGATTGCTAAAGTAACTTCAGAGATTACTTCGGCTTTCGATTGCTCAACCTCAGCGGTCAGTTGCTCTAAGGAGGCCAGGTCCTCCGCATTTTCATCCAAACTTTCACGCCAATCCATTTGCCGCATCAAGAAAGCAGCTGGCATAGCAGTATTGGTTTCTAGCTTGGCATCTACCCCATGTAACTGGCAGATATATAGACCACGTTGCACTGGATTCTTGAGGGTTTGGTAGGCGGTATTAGCTAAGGTTGCCATTTGCATCGCTAGACGTTGCTCGCTATCACTGCCACGAGCATGGCGGTCAGGATGCACTTCCTTTTGAATTGATAGGTAAGCCTGATCTAAAGCAGACAAATCGATTTTGAATTGTTCTTTTAAGCCAAAGAAACAAAAGTAATCGTCAGACGCGGAAGGATTCACCACAACCACACTCATCTTTGACGTTGGGGTTCTGAAACTTAAAACCTTCGTTTAAACCCTCACGCACAAAATCCAGCTCAGTCCCATCTATATAGGCCAAGCTTTTGGGATCAACAAACACCTTGATGCCATTAGATTCAAATACCTGATCATCTGCCGTAGGCTCATCAACATACTCAAGCTCATAAGCTAGGCCAGAACATCCAGTGGTACGAACACCAAGACGCAAGCCACAACCCTTACCCCGCTTTTCAAGATTGCGGTTAACGTGAGCTGCTGCTTTTTCAGTAAGAGTAATAGACATAGAGTGAATACTTATTTAGCCGGATGCTTTTCACGGTAATCTTGCACAGCTGCTTTGATGGCATCTTCAGCCAAAATAGAGCAGTGAATTTTGACGGGTGGCAAAGCCAATTCTTCAGCAATCAGAGAATTCTTGATCTCCAAAGCTTGATCTAATGTCTTACCTTTCACCCACTCTGTTACGAGTGATGAGGATGCAATTGCAGAACCGCATCCGTAGGTCTTAAATTTTGCATCCTCGATCACGCCTTGATCGTTCACACGAATCTGGAGTTTCATAACGTCACCGCAAGCAGGCGCACCAACCATGCCGGTACCTACTGCGTCATCGCCCTTGGCAAATGAGCCAACGTTACGGGGATTTTCATAATGATCGATTACTTTGTCGCTATATGCCATGATGTTTTCTCTCTATCTGTCTTTGCTAATTAGTGAGCAGCCCATTGAATGGTGCTCAAATCAATTCCGTCTTTATACATTTCCCAAAGTGGTGACAACTCACGCAACTTGGCAATCTTTTCTTT
>DAISKI010000095.1:0-3543 GCA_036821065.1 Polynucleobacter sp.
CTGTGCCTTCACCCAACACTGGTAAGCGCATGGAGATCACCTTTCCTGAGCAATTACCGGTCTCTGCCCAGCGCAAAGTCATTGCTGAGGCACTCTTAGCCCATCAGGTTGTGATTGTCTGCGGCGAGACCGGTTCAGGTAAGACCACTCAGTTACCCAAGATTTGCCTCGATATTGGTCGGGGAAGCATGAACGGCGGTAAATTGATTGGCCACACCCAACCAAGACGGATTGCAGCAACTGCGACTGCCAAGCGCATTGCTCAAGAGTTAGGAACGCCGATTGGGGTAGATGTAGGTTATCAAGTTCGTTTTGCAGATAAAACTAGCCCAAGCGGATCAATCAAATTGATGACCGACGGAATCCTACTTGCAGAAACACAACGAGATCCACAACTGCGGGCTTATGACACGCTCATCATTGACGAAGCTCACGAGCGCAGTCTAAATATTGATTTTCTCTTAGGCTATCTAAGGCAGTTACTTCCCAAGCGCCCAGATCTTAAATTAATCATCACCTCAGCAACCATTGACGCGAATCGATTTGCCGAGCATTTTGCTTTGGGTGGCAAACCAGCACCCGTGATCGAGGTCAGCGGCAGGCTCTTTCCGGTTGAACAACGATATGCTCCCTTAGAAGTCAATGAAGGAAAAAAAGACGTAAAAGAAATTCAGGACATACCTGATGCAGTAGCTCAAGCTATTAATCAAGTGTGGCGTGAAGGTGCTTCTGGTGCTGGTGATGTTTTAGTCTTTCTACCAGGTGAGCGCGAGATACGGGATTGTGCGGAAGTCTTACGTAAAGATCATGTTCTGCAGCAACGCTTTCATCCCGAGATTCTGAGTCTATTTGCCAGGCAGTCTGTAGCAGAGCAAGAGCGGGTCTTTAGTCAAGGTAATGGCAGACGCATCATCTTAACCACCAACGTTGCTGAAACCTCTTTAACTGTACCCAATATCCGCTACGTAGTCGACAGCGGTCTGGCTAGAGTTAAACGCTATTCTTATCGAAACAAAGTAGAGCAACTGCAGGTTGAGCCTATCTCACAAGCAGCCGCTAATCAACGGGCTGGTCGTTGTGGCCGCGTATCAGATGGTATTTGTATCCGTTTATATAGTGAGCAAGACTTTCAGTCTCGCGACCGATTTACCGATCCGGAGATCCTGCGTAGCTCATTAGCAGCAGTGTTACTTCGCATGAGCGCCTTAAAACTTTCAAAGGTAAACGAGTTCCCATTCTTAGATCGACCTCTAGGCAGGGCAATTGCTGATGGTATCCAGCTCCTAGATGAGCTCGGCGCGATTGAGTATGAAGCCAATGAGGATGACCAAACCCGTTTCAAGCTCACACCGATTGGTAGGCAATTGGCAGATCTGCCTCTGGATCCCCGTATTGGCCGAATTCTGCTAGCCGCCAAAGACCAGCAGGCGCTGCGTGAAGTCACGATCATTGCCTCTGCATTAGCAACCCAAGATCCGCGAGAGCGACCACTTGAACAGGTGCAAGCCGCTGACCAAGCCCATCTGCAATTTGCTGATGAGCGCTCGGAGTTTTTGAGTTTCGTTAAATTGTGGGATTGGTATCAAGATGCGCTGACCCATAAGCACAGTAATCGACAATTAGAAAATCTGTGTCGCAGTAAATTTCTATCACCACGGCGTCTCAGAGAATGGCGTGATGTGTATGGCCAACTCCATGTCATGCTGGCAGAGAAGGGCTGGAAAGAAAATACGAGCCCCGCAACGTATGAGCAAATTCATCTTGCGCTACTAACGGGTCTGCTTGGCTTTGTTGCTAAAAAAGAGGATGACGAAAAATCCCAAGAGCGCGGGAGTAAAACTGGAGGCTATCTGGGTGCCAGAGGTATTCGCCCATTTATTTGGCCTGGTTCAACAATCGGTAAAAAAGCAGGAGCGTGGTTCTTGGCTGGCGAAATGCAAGAGACCACCCGCATGTATGCCCGCACGATTGCCAAGATTGAACCTCAGTGGATTGAAAAAGTTGCCGCCCATCGCCTCATTAAATCCTTAAGCGACCCTTTCTGGGATAACCGGCAGGGTGAAGTCATGGCTTTTGAGCGGGGTACCTTATACGGCCTGCCGATCTATCATGGGCGTCGCGTGCGCTACGAGTCGCATGACCCCGAACTGGCTAGAGAGTTATTTATTCGTCAAGCCCTAGTTGAGGAAGCGCTCTTTGGGCGGATGGATAGCGTCGCCTTAGAGCGAGAGATTCAGGCGGAGGCTAAGAGAAAATATCCCGATAGCTTTGGATTCTTTTGGCATAACCACCAACTCATCAAAGAGATTGAGGCTTTAGAACATCGTTCTCGTCGTCCAGATGTATTAGTTGATGATGATTTGCTCTATGCCTTCTACGATGCCCGTCTGCCAAAGACTGTGCTCAATCGCGAAGGGATGAAGGCATGGCTAAAGACCCCCCAAGCCGATAGTCAAATGCGTTTAGCTAAAGCAGACTTGATGCGCCATGAGGCGGCGGGTATTACAGTCGATCGCTATCCCAAAAAATGGATGGTTGGTGGAAGTGAGCTGAGCCTGACTTATCACTTTGAGCCAGGTAGTCCCAAAGATGGCGTTACCTTGGTAGTGCCTCTGACTCTGCTCAATCAGGTGGATGGCCGCCGCTGCGAATGGCTAGTGCCTGGCATGTGCGAAGAGAAAACCCAACTCTTGCTCAAATCCTTGCCGCAAAAATTACGACGCCACTTAGTGCCACTTCCAGCTTACGCACAAGCATTCTTGGAGCGCTGTCTTGAAGCAAAGCAGTTTGGAGTTGGTGATTATGTAGAGCAACTCATTAGAGATATTCAAAAAGAGCGGGGCATTGAAATTGCCCGAACGGATTTTCGTCCTGAGGCTTTGCCCGCCCATCTATCGATGAACTTCCGTTTGATTGATGAGCATGGGCGCCAGCTAGAGCTTGATCGCAATCTCGTGAAGCTGCGCGCAGAATTTGGCGGCATTGCCCGTGATGCCTTTCAGGCTCTAGCTCAAGAGGGGGATATCACAGCAAAAGCACAATCCACCCAATCCGATGAAGCCAAACCCACAATTGAGATCAGTCAAGGCGGTTACAGATCATGGGATTTCGGTGAGTTACCAGAAACACTCGAGATTAAGAAAGGTAACAAGCTCCTGTTTGGCTATCCTGCATTAGTCGATCGTGGAGAGTCATGCGACCTTGAGGTGTTTGATGATTTACAAGAGGCGCAAAAAATACATCATCAAGGATTACGCAAACTCTTTGCAATCGCCAATAAAGACACTCTCAAATCTTTACAGAAACAATTACCGGGTATTCGTGAACTCGGTTTATTGTTTATCAATATTGGCTCAATCGATAACTTGGTAGAACAAATTCTGAACCTAGCGATCGAGCGGGCTTTCATGATTGAAACTTTACCGATAAATGCCAATCAATTTAATGAGCGATTACAAAGCGGTAAGCCAAGATTGGCTTTAATCGCGCAAGAGATTGCGAAGCATGCTTTGAACGCATTACAAGCCAATATTGATGTACAGA
>DAISKI010000096.1:0-3465 GCA_036821065.1 Polynucleobacter sp.
CATATCCAACTGAATTTCTTCGGGGGGATCGAAGCCAAAGATGCCTACATTGCCAATATTGAGCTTGATGATCTTTTGCCCCTCTTCCTCCATGCGCTGAGCCAACTCGAGGACGGGCCCACGAATGTCGTAACAAACGTCTTTTAGTTTTTCGGACTTAAGGATCGGCTTCACGTTAAATTAGAGGTAAGTTATTGAAATCTTGGAAAAAATGCCTAGCTATAATCACCATAATTATGACAGAGAGTCCATGTGAAGCTTCAATCTGACCCCCATTCTGGAGCTAATACCATTACTGGTTACGGCGATGGCTACGTTGAAATCAACCAAGTCCCCCATCAACACGCTGTTCTACTGAGCTCCAATGGTGAGATCACTCCATGGCCAGTAGCCTGTTTTAGTGATCTCCAAAGTGAGCATTTTTCTCAAATAGCGGCCCTCAAACCAGAATTAATCATCATTGGAACTGGTAAACGCCAGCAATTTCCTAAACCAGAACTGCTTAAGCCATTAATTGCTGCCAGGGTGGGTTTTGAAATCATGGACTCACAAGCTGCCTGTAGAACGTACAACATTTTGGTTGGCGAAGGTCGTCAAGTTTTACTGGCACTAATCGTTGAAGGCGATTCATGAGCTTTAGCTCCAGAAAACCCGAGACTCTATTAACTCCAGGCAAAGTTCTTTTGCTCTTAGCCATTTATGCATTGATTTGGTTTGGAACACTCAACTATCGCCACCTCATTCCTTCCGATGAAGGTCGGTATGCAGAAATGGCGCGCGAGATGTTAGTAACAGGTGACTGGGTTACGCCGCGTTACAACAGCTACCAATACTTTGAGAAACCCCCGCTGCAAATTTGGGCCACCGCATTTGCATTTAAGATTTTTGGCATTGGTGATTGGCAAGCCCGTTTATGGACAGCCTTAACCGGTTTCATCACCATTCTCTTCATTGGCCTTACGAGTGCACGCATTTACGGCGCTCGAACAGGCTGGCTAGCTGCCGTTGTTCTTGCCTCAAGCCCGATGTGGATTATTGGGGGCCACTTCAATTCGCTTGACATGGGTCTGTCTGCATTTTTAGTTGCAGCACTATGCAGCCTTTTGCTCTCACAAACATCGAACAATCAAAATGCAAGCAGGCAATGGATGTGGGTCTGCTGGATCATGATGGGTCTAGCAACACTCTCAAAAGGCCTAATTGGCGCAGCCTTACCACTCATGGTATTGATTGTGTATTCCATTAGTAGTTGGAATTGGAAAATCTGGAGGCAGCTCTCTCTAGTGAGTGGTTTGATTATTTTTCTAGTCATTACTGCGCCCTGGTTTGTATTGGTTTCCAACCGTAATCCCAATTTCGCAGAATTCTTTTTCATTCACGAGCATTTACAACGATTCACGGATGATGCCCATAGTAGAACTGGCCCAATCTATTACTTTATCCCCTTGCTTCTGATTGGCTTCTTGCCCTGGGTCTTTCAGATCCCAGGCGCAATTTCACAGGCTTGGAGAGAATCCAAACGGGGTTTCTCTAGCGCCTGGTTATTGGTATGTTGGTTTGTAGTAATTTTTGGATTCTTTAGCGTATCCCACTCCAAGCTGCCTGGCTACATCATGCCGATCTTTCCGGCACTTGCCATGTTAGTTGGCTATCGCCTCAATCACAACTTAGGTCAGATGAATGTTCTCAAGTTCACTTGGCAATTACAAACCCTCGCCTTCGTAATTTTGGGTGGCATCGGATTTGTGTTCTTAGATAAAGTAGGCGCCCAAGCGCGACCTGATGAAATCGCTGCCTATACAAGTTATGTGTCTTGGATTATTGCCGCTTTAATCGCTTTGATCGTTTGCTCACTATTGTCTACTTGGCAAGCTAAGCGTAATGGTCTTACCAGCATCGCTAGCTTTGCGATGGGATTCTTTTTATGCGCCATCATTGCTGGAACTGGCCATGAAACTTTAGGTCGCGCTGTCTCGGGAGTTGATCTGGCTGATCGCGTGAAATTAAGTATTCCAGAAAAAGTGAATTTCTACTCTGTCCGCATTCTGGATCACACCATGCCCTTCTATTTAGGTAGAACGATGATCATGGTGGAAGATCCTGATGAGTTGCAATTCGGCGTCAGCGAGGAGCCCAATCTCTGGCTACCGACTTTAGATGCTTTCATCGTCCGCTGGAAAGAAGATCCTAGTAGCTATGCTTTGATGGTACCCGAGCAATATGTGCAACTGCAACAGCAGGGCTTGCCAATGCAAGAGGTGGATCGCGACTCCCGGCGGGTGATTGTGAAACATCCTGATAGTCCACAATCTCTGCAACAATAAGACACCATGGCAGACAACTCCTTCATTCCGTTTACGCGCCCCAGCTTTGATCAAGCCACGATTGACGCTGTTGGTGAGGTATTGCGCTCAGGTTGGGTTACATCAGGTCCCAAGTTAGCCGAGTTTGAATCTGCCTTGAGTGACTTCTTCGGCGGTCGTCCAGTACGTTGCTTTGCTAATGGTACGGCTACCATGAAGATTGCTCTTCAAGTAGCAGGTATTGGCGAAGGCGATGAGGTGATTACTACCCCTATATCTTGGGTTGCAACTTCCAATGTGATTTTGGGTGTGGGTGCTAAACCTGTCTTTGTTGACATTGATCCGATCACTCGCAACCTTGACTTATCTAAAGTTGCTGCTGCAATTACCCCAAAGACGCGTGCCATCATGCCCGTCTATCTTGCAGGCTTACCAGTCAACATGGATGAGCTCTATAGCTTAGCTAAGCAACACAAATTACGCGTGATTGAAGATGCCGCACAAGCAATCGGCTCGACTTGGAAAGGCCAAAAAATCGGCAGTATCGGTGATCTCGTGAGTTTTAGTTTTCAGGCCAATAAAAATCTGTCGACTGTTGAAGGCGGCTGCCTGGTATTCAATAACCTGGATGAAGCAAAACTCGCTGAGAAGTTACGTTTGCAGGGTGTGACTCGGCAAGGCATGGATGGTATGGATGTCGATGTATTAGGCGGCAAAGATAATCTCACCGATGTCAATGCAGTCATTGGCTTACATCAACTCAAACAGCTAGCTCAATTTCAGACTAAACGTGCTGAGTTAGCGCGTCACTACTTTGCAACTCTTCGTCAAGAAATAAAAACTGCTGGTCTTGAGAGTTTGAACTTGGAGCTACCCCCAGAAAATTTTACTGATACTAATTGGCATATGTTCCAAGTGGTATTGCCATTAAATCAACTCCAGGTTGATCGCGCGCAAGTCATGACAGAGCTCAAAGAATTGGGCATTGGTACAGGCTTACATTACCCAGCTATCAATGGCTTTAGTCTTTATAAAAAATTAGGTTATCAAGTCAGTGCTACACCAATTGCTGAGCGCATTGGCAAATCAATTTTGACCCTCCCGCTTTTCCCGGGCCTCACCCAGACGAATGTCGAGTTCATCTCCAAGAGTCTGATCGCCA
>DAISKI010000097.1:0-3461 GCA_036821065.1 Polynucleobacter sp.
GTTTCTTTTGAAGATCGCAAACCCGTGATTTATGTGCATGAGTTGGCTACTGGCAAACGGGTGATGCTGTCCAATCAAAAAGGCAATAACAGCGCGCCAGCTTGGACTCCGGATGGTAAGCAACTCGCGATCTCGCTTTCTAAAGATGGCAACACACAGATCTATGGCATTAATAGTGATGGCACTGGCTTGCGACGCCTTAGTCGCGGTTACACGATTGATACGGAACCGCAGTACTCACCAGATGGTCGTTATATTTATTTCACGAGTGATCGTGGTGGCAGCCCACAGATCTATCGCATGAGCGCAGAAGGCGAACAGGTCGAGGGTGCTAAACGCATCAGCTATAAACAGGGCTTTGTGACTTCACCCCGCATTTCTCCAGACGGAAAATATTTAGCTTACATCGCCAATATCGGTGGCGCCTATCGGCTCTATATCGTCAATTTAGCCACTGGTGATAGTCAGGCGCTGACCGACGGCACAAGCGATGAATCTCCTTCCTTTGCCGCCAATGGCCGTTATCTCCTTTACTCTACCAAGGTCAATGGCAAACGCGTCTTAGCCGCAGTATCAGTTGACGGCAATTCTAAGCAAGTACTCACCATTCCAGGATCAGATGTTCGGCAGCCATCCTGGGGTCCATTTATGGACTAGTGGGGTCTGCAATTCCCCTTTTTAGGGGCATAATATGGGGTATTAGCTCATTTGTAGGAAAAGGAAATCCCCATGACAATCTCAATCACACGTCGGTTTACAACGTCACTGCTTTTAGGTTTGGCTGCTTTGTCAGCAACTTTCTTGGTCGGTTGCTCTAGCGTCAAATTGGATGACGTGGATGGTGGCTCTAGCAATAGCAACTTTAGCTCACAGCCTTGGAATGATCCGAAGAGCCCATTGTTCGAGAAGAGTGTTTACTTTGGCTTTGATGAATACACCATCCAAACCAAATACCAAAATATGCTCTCCGCACATGCCGGGTATTTAAAAGCACATCCAGAACAAAAAATCATCATTCAGGGTAATACCGATGATCGCGGCACTGCAGAGTACAACTTGGCCCTAGGTCAACGTCGCTCTGACGCCGTTCGCAAAGCTTTAGCTCTGATGGGTGTAGCTGATGCCCAGATGGAAGCTGTGAGCTTTGGTAAAGAAAAGCCGAAGGCTGAAGGCGATACTGAAGCAGCTTGGGCTGAGAACCGCCGTGCTGATATTGTTTACATCACGAACTAATGATGACCTTGCAACATTCTTGTAAACAAACGCTCTTACGAGCGTTTTGTTTAAGTAGCGCGGTCATTTGCTTATGCGTTTCACCGAGTGCTTGGGCACTCTTCTCGGACGATGAAGCACGTAAGGCGATTTTGGATCTCCGTAAATCGCTCGCGACGACCCAACTTGATTTGCAGAGTCAGATCGAAAAACTCAAAACTGATAATGCTGAGTTAAGAGGTAAAGTCGAAGAGTTAGAAAAGCAAGCGCAAGATATTGATAACAGTCAGAAGACCTACTACCAAGACCTGGATAACCGTCTTGGGAATTTTGAGCCTCGTTCAAGCACTATTGAGGGTGTGACCGGGACTGTTCAACCGGGTGAGAAAAAAGCCTACGATGACTCTCTTAAAGCGTTTCAGGCAGGCAATCTCAAAAAGGCTGATGATGGCTTTGCTGCTTTCACGCGCAAGTATCCGAACAGCCCCTATTTGCCTCTCGCACTCTATTGGGGTGGCAATAGCAAATACGCTAACAAAGATTATGCTGGCGCCATCAGCCAACTTCAGACTCTGATTAAGAAATACCCTAACCATCCTCGTATTGCTGCAGCGATGGTCACGCTTGGTAACTGTCAACTCGAGAGTGGCAATAAGGCTGCAGCCAAGAAAACATTCAGCGACATCATTGCCAAGTACCCCGATACCGATGCTGCTAAAGATGCGCAGCAATTATTAAGCGCAACTAAGTAATCTTTGATCGGCATCTATGTCTAGCCTTTCTGCTGCTTTTGATCACTTAGCACCGCGCACTCCAAATGCTCCCGCAGTGATTTTGTTTTCAGGTGGCTTAGACTCCACCACCATCCTTGCACTCGCCAAAGATCTCGGCTATGCGCCTTATGTTCTCTCAGTGAGTTATGGCCAACGCCATTCTTCAGAAGTAGCTGCAGCCAAATTGATTGCTCAGAAGATGGGCGTACTTGCCCATGAAGTAGTGCAGCTAGACCTCGCTCGCTTTGGTGGCTCTGCTTTAACAGACGCTTCCATAGCCCTGCCCACTACTCCAAGCAAAGCCGATGAAATCCCGGTTACCTATGTACCTGCGCGCAATACGATCTTGCTCTCGCTGGCACTAAGCTGGGCAGAGGCTTTAGGTGGCTTAGATATTTTCTATGGCGCTAATGCCGTCGACTATTCCGGTTATCCCGACTGCCGCCCAGAGTATGTTGCCGCTTTTGAGAGTATGGCTAACCTCGCTACTAAAGCAGGTGTTGAAGCAACTAATCATGCCAATCGCTTTCGGGTGCATGCGCCGATTATTCAGATGAGTAAAGCAGAGATCATTCGCTTAGGCGCTAGCTTGGGAGTAGATTACTCACAAACCGTCTCTTGTTATCAGGCCGATGATGCTGGCCATGCCTGTGGTGTCTGTGAATCGTGTCGCTTAAGACAAGCAGGCTTTGCACAAGCGCAAGTGGCAGATCCTACGCGGTATCAAACTAAATTGGCTGGAGCCTAGCGCTCTTTTACTTCGAGCATACGCGCAAGATAGCGCGCAATCAGATCGACTTCCAGATTGACTGCGCTACCTACTTGAAGATTGCCGAGCGTAGTGTGCTGCAAAGTGTGGGGAATGATATTGATTGAGACGACACAAGTATCTGCGTGATCCTCAACCAAATTGACAGTCAAAGAAACACCATTGACCACAATCGATCCTTTGTAGGCCAAATAAGGAGCAAGCTCAATTGGCGCAGCAATCTTCAGAAGCCAAGAACCATAAGCATCATTGGCAAGCGCTGCAAAGTGGGACACCTCACCAACACCATCAACATGTCCACTGACCAGATGTCCGCCTA
This sequence comes from Polynucleobacter sp., assembly GCA_036821065.1. Taxonomy (GTDB): domain Bacteria; phylum Pseudomonadota; class Gammaproteobacteria; order Burkholderiales; family Burkholderiaceae; genus Polynucleobacter. The sequence continues at coordinate 3,074 of DAISKI010000097.1, forward strand.
GACGATCATTAAAGCGTAACGCTTTTTCTAAATTGACAGGACCTAATTGATCCAGTCCAACTGTTTTATTGAGCGACTCCCTTGAAACATCAAAGCTAAACGCATTGGCTGTCTTATCAGTGACCGTCATACAGGCGCCCTGCAGAGCAATGCTATCGCCCAGCGCTACATCATCTAAAAATTGGATTTCCGAAGTGGGTAACTCCACACGCAGGTGCAAGCCATCGCCCTTGGGCTGGATGTCAGTAATTTGGCCAATGGCAGTAATGATTCCGGTAAACATGGCTGTATTTTATCTTCTGGGTAATTGAATTCAGATTTTTTGAAAGCGCATACGCACATCAGGATCAAAGACAGCCTGATCAATCAGTTGCCAAGCTTGTCGATC
>DAISKI010000098.1:0-3176 GCA_036821065.1 Polynucleobacter sp.
GCAAGGATTATGACTACCGCAAGATTGAAGCGGCAGCCCAGGCTGACTGGGATTCAGCACAGGTTTACTGTGTCACAGAAGATGCTAAAGACTCAGCAGGAAAAATAAAGCCCAAGTACTACGCATGCTCGATGTTGCCTTACCCCTCGGGCAAGTTACACATGGGGCATGTACGTAATTACACAATCAATGATGTGATGGCTCGTCAGCTGCGTATGCAAGGCTATAACGTTTTAATGCCAATGGGGTGGGATGCCTTTGGTATGCCAGCAGAAAATGCGGCGATTCAGAATAAAGTACCTCCCGCAAAATGGACCTACGACAACATTGCTTATATGAAAAAGCAGATGGCTGCGATGGGTTTAGCAATTGACTGGTCAAGAGAAGTCGCAACTTGCAGCCCCGATTACTACCGCTGGAATCAATGGCTCTTTTTGAAGATGTTAGAAAAAGGAATTGCCTATCGCAAAACTCAAGTAGTGAACTGGGATCCGATTGATCAGACTGTTTTAGCCAATGAGCAGGTGATTGATGGGCGTGGCTGGCGCTCTGGCGCTTTAGTTGAAAAGCGTGAGATCCCTGGCTACTACTTCAACATCACTGCTTATGCCGAATCTTTATTGGATGGCCTAGAGGACCTAGGTTGGCCAGAGCGCGTCAAGACCATGCAGCAAAACTGGATTGGTAAGAGTAAGGGCGTTCGCTTTTCATTTAAGCATGAGATCAAAGGACATGATGGCCAGTTTATTCAGGATGGTCGTTTATATGTTTTCACGACCCGTCCAGATACGATTATGGGAGTCACCTTTTGCGCTGTTGCTGCCGAGCATCCATTGGCCAGTAAAGCTGCCGCAAGTAATCCAGAGTTAGCGGCCTTTATTGAGAAATGTAAAAAAGGTAGCGTGATTGAAGCAGATCTCGCGACCCAAGAAAAAGAAGGCATGTTCACTGGGCTATACGTGACACATCCTTTAACAAATGAGCCTGTCCCAGTTTGGGTTGGTAATTATGTTTTGATGTCTTATGGTGATGGCGCAGTAATGGGTGTGCCAGCACACGATGAACGTGATTTTGCTTTTGCTCTCAAATATGACCTACCAATCAAACAAGTGATTGCCTTAAAAGGGGCATCAGCTATGTTTAACTCTACCCATTGGGAAGATTGGTATGCGCAAAAAGATGCCGTTGAGTGTCTGAATAGTGGACGCTATGATGGCATGTCGCATGAAGAAGCATTTCATGCTGTAGCAGAAGATCTTGCTAAGCTCGGTATTGGAGAAATCAAAACCACCTATCGTTTACGTGACTGGGGTATCTCACGTCAGCGTTATTGGGGTACGCCTATTCCGATTATTCATTGTGGAGATGAGCAGCATCCTGGTTGTGGCGCAGTTCCCGTTCCAGAAGCAGATCTCCCAGTGGTCTTGCCCGAGGACTGTGTTCCTGATGGCAGTGGTAATCCCCTAAACAAACGTGCTGATTTCATTAATGTGAAGTGTCCACAATGCGGCAAGCCCGCACGGCGTGAGACCGATACCATGGATACCTTCGTTGATTCCTCTTGGTATTTTATGCGCTATACGAGTCCAGGCGCGGATTCTATGGTGGATGCTCGCAATGAATACTGGATGCCGATGGATCAATATATCGGTGGTATTGAGCATGCTATTTTGCATTTACTGTATGCGCGATTTTGGACGAAGGTCATGTATGACCTCGGTTTAATTTCCTTTAAAGAGCCATTCCAGAATTTATTAACACAGGGTATGGTTCTGAATGAAACCTATTACTCTGAAGATGCCTCTGGTAAGAAAAATTGGCTCAACCCCTTAGATGTTGAATTAGAGCTCGACGATAAAGGTCGCCCGCTAGGTGCAAAGCTGAGGGGGGATACTTCTGGTACGCCAGTCATTATTGGTGGTGTAGAGAAGATGTCCAAGAGCAAAAATAATGGCGTTGATCCCCAGTCCCTAATCGATGAATATGGTGCAGATACTGCTCGCTTATTTACGATGTTTGCAGCGCCCCCTGAGCAGCAGTTGGAATGGTCGGGAGCAGGTGTTGAGGGTGCATCTCGTTTCTTACGCCGTGTGTGGCTCTATGCAAGCAGTCAAGCGCCCATCATTGGTCAGATGAGCAAGACAGATCGAGTCTTACCAACCAGCCTGAATGACGCTGAAAAAGAATTGCGTCGTGAGGTGCATGGTATTTTGAAGCAAGCTAACTTTGACTATCAACGCCGTCAATACAACACGGTAGTTTCTGCAGCCATGAAAATGCTTAACTTGCTAGAGCCCTTTAAGCTCAATGAGGGTAGTTCAGTCAGCGCCCCTGTGTTAGCAGAGTGCATTAGCATTCTGCTACGTATTCTGTATCCAGTTGTGCCGCATATGACCCATGTGCTTTGGCAAGACTTGGCATATGCCTCATCTTTCGGCTCTCTATTGGATGCGCCTTGGCCTACAGTAGACGAGAGCGCCTTAATTCAAACTGAAATTAATCTCATGCTGCAAATTAATGGCAAGTTGCGGGGTGAGATACGAGTGCCAGCTGATGCCAGCAAAGAGCAGTTAGAAGCCTTAGCTTTACAGAGTGCCCCTGTATTGAAGGCCTTAAATGGCGCTAGCCCCAAAAAAGTGATTGTGGTTCCAGGCCGTCTCGTTAATATTGTGGCTTAATTGATTTAAATATCAGGCAAATGAAAAGAGATCTTAAACACCCTCATCAGACGGGTTTGCAAAACCCTCTGAGAAGATCTTTGCTGGCGTTGGCAGCAATATCTCCAGCCATTGCTCTGATGGGATGTGGTTATCGTATGCGGGGTATGGTGGATGTACCTTATAAAGCTATAGCGATTACTGGCAATCCTTCACCACCCCTACGCGCAGATTTACAAAGAGTGATTTTGACTGGAACAGACACCAAAGTAGCCATCAACCCTAAAGATGCAGACTTGATATTAGAGATCACGAATGATTCTTCAGCGCAGGAGATTTTGGCCTACAACTCTAATGGTCAGATCTCTGCATATCGCCTCACCATTAGAGCGGGCTTCAGGGCATACGATACTGCGGGAGCCGAGATTGTTCCCGATGCAGAAATCTACGTCACACGAGATTTAGACTTCTCTGTTTCTACTGTTTTGGCATCCGATGCACAGAAGCAACAATTTTTGG
>DAISKI010000099.1:0-3110 GCA_036821065.1 Polynucleobacter sp.
AGAAAAGCCAAAAACCCCATTGCAACCCCCATTATTAGCGTCTTCAAATCTATAATTACCATTATGAAGTTGTTGACACTCGGCATCAATCATCACACAGCGCCGGTCGCCATTCGGGAAAAAGTCGCCTTTGACCCTGAATTTCTTCAAGAAGCGTTGCATAACCTTCGCCAACATCTCGTTGGTGCGAATCAGGCTGGGCTGCCCGAAGCTACTATTCTGTCAACCTGCAATCGCACTGAAGTCTATTGTGCTGCCAATGATTCTGACGCTGCCAATCTTTTGCATGAAGCAACTTTTGATTGGTTAGCCAAAACCCAGCGCCTCGCTCCCAGCAGCTTACAACCCCATATTTATTCTTTGCCCCAATCCGAAGCAGTAAGACATGCTTTTAGAGTGGCCTGCGGACTTGACTCCATGGTGATTGGGGAAACCCAAATCTTGGGGCAAATGAAAGATGCCGTTCGCACGGCAAGTGATGCTGGAGTATTAGGTACTTACCTAAATCAACTCTTTCAGAAAACCTTCTCTGTTGCTAAAGAAGTCCGTGGCTCAACTGAAATTGGTGCACATTCGATTTCGATGGCTGCTGCTGCAGTGCGTTTGTCAGAGCGCATCTTTGAAACCATACAAGATCAGCGCGTGCTTTTTATTGGCGCTGGTGAAATGATCAATTTATGCGCCACTCACTTTGTTGGGCATAAACCTAAGAGTGTTGCAATTGCTAATCGCACCATTGAACGCGGTCAAGAGTTAGTAGACTCGATTGCCAATCAAAGTATCGAAGCAGAATCTTTCAAACTCTCTGAGCTACCCCAACGCCTTCATGAATTTGACATCATCGTCTCGAGTACTGCTTCCTCCTTGCCAATTATTGGTTTAGGCTTAGTCGAAAGTGCGCTTAAGCATCGACGCCATAAGCCGATAGTCATGATTGACTTAGCAGTGCCACGCGATTTTGAGCCTGAGATTGCCCGCCTTAATGATGTGTATTTATATACCGTTGATGATCTAGGAATGATGATTCAAACTGGCGCCTCTTTGCGTCAAGCAGCAGTGAGCCAAGCAGAAGCCATCATCGAAGACCGTGTGGGTAATTTTATGCATTGGATGCAAGGTCGCAATGCTGTCCCAATCATTCAGGATATCCAACAACAAGGCGAACAACTGCGTCAACTAGAACTAGAGCGCGCCATGAAGCGCCTGATGCGTGGCGATGATCCTCAGGAAGTCTTGCAAGCAATGGCACAAGGCTTGACCAATAAATTTTTACATGGCTCATTAAATGCCTTGCAGCACTCTAATGGGGCTGAACGTGATGCCCTCATTAAACTCCTCCCAAAATTATTTGCCTTACAGACTAAGCCAGAAGAACAATAAATGAAGCCCAGCATGCGGGCTAAGCTAGACCACCTCGATACACGCTTAGCTGAACTCAACTCCCTCTTAACTACCGAAGAGTCGACCAAGGATATGGACGTCTATCGCAAACTCACACGTGAGCATGCTGATATTGCAACGGTTGTTGAACAGTTTGGTTTTTATAAGCAGGCTGAGGCTGATGCGCAGGCCGCAGAGGAGATGCGTAAAGATCCTGAGATGAAAGACTTTGCAGACGAAGAGCAAAAAAGAGCTGCTGAGACGATGGCAGAATTAGAAGCGATATTGCAAAAACTTCTTCTACCTAAAGACGAAAATGATGAACGTAATGTCTTCTTAGAAATTAGAGCAGGCACTGGGGGTGACGAGAGCGCACTCTTTGCAGGTGATCTACTCAGAATGTATACCCGCTTTGCTGAGAGACAGGGCTGGAAAGTGGAGGTCGTCAGTTCAGCTGAATCCGATCTAGGTGGCTATAAAGAGGTAGTCTTGCGCTTGGTGGGTCAATCGGTCTACTCAAGACTGAAGTTTGAATCAGGCGGCCATCGCGTTCAGCGCGTACCTCAAACTGAAACTCAAGGACGGATTCATACCTCAGCTTGTACTGTAGCTGTCATGCCCGAAGCGGACGAATTAGAAGCGGTCAAAATTAATCCTGCTGAACTGCGTATCGACACATTCAGAGCATCTGGTGCAGGTGGTCAGCACATCAACAAAACCGATTCAGCAGTGCGTATTACCCACCTTCCAACTGGCACAGTAGTTGAATGTCAGGATGATCGCAGTCAACATCGCAATAAAGAACAGGCCATGAAAGTCTTGGTATCTCGTATCATGGATGCACGGCAACGTGAGAAGCATCAGCTCGAAGCGCAGACTCGAAAGTCGCTGATTGGCTCTGGCGATCGCAGTGATCGGATTCGGACCTATAACTTCCCACAAGGCCGTATTACCGACCACCGCATCAATCTCACACTCTATAAGATTGATGCCATGATGGATGGTGATCTAGATGATCTCTGCAATGCTCTGGCATCTGAACACCAAGCTGAGCTCTTAGCAGCCTTAGGCGATAACTAATTTCTGATGAGCGCAGAATACTCAATTCGCGCTTTGCTGAGCGCGAGCCCACTGGCCCCTAATGAGGCCCGAATTCTGCTGTCCCATGTGATTGATAAGCACTACCAACTCTCTCGTAGCGCCCTACTCTCTCAGGATGATTTAGTACTCAACCCAATTGCCTTGAGCGATTGGAAAACCTTAGAGTCCAAAAGACTCGCAGGAGAGCCGATTGCTTATCTAATCGGTAAAAAAGGGTTTCATGCAATTGAGCTGACAGTTGCGCCAGGAGTTTTGATCCCAAGACCAGAAACTGAACTCTTGGTTGACATCGCTTTAGATGCAATCAAAACTGTTGCAGAGCCTATACATGTTCTCGACCTGGGAACTGGATCGGGCGCCATTGCATTGGCAATCGCCCACTCTACTAATAATGTGGCAGTAACTGCGACCGACCAATCTTTACAAGCCCTGAAGATCGCTCAGCAAAATGCCCGCAATCTTAAATTAGATACAAGGGTCAAGTTCAAGCAAGGGTCTTGGTATCAAGCTCTTGAAGAAAATGATCTGTTTGATGTCATTGTCAGCAATCCTCCGTATATCGCCAAAGGGGATGTTCATCTGGGTCAAGGAGATTTACGCTTTGAGCCCCAATCCGCCTTGACCGATAA
>DAISKI010000100.1:0-3084 GCA_036821065.1 Polynucleobacter sp.
TATTTGGTCGTCCTACTCTTGAGCACAATATGGAAACCCTCTACTGGGTGCGCGATATTGTGCAGCGTGGTCCAGATTGGTTTAGTGCCTTTGGTTTAAATGGCCGTAAAGGATTGCGTAGCTTTAGCGTCAGCGGTCGTGTGAACTACCCTGGTGTGAAATTGGCTCCAGCTGGTATCACGATTCAGCAATTGATTGATGATTACTGTGGCGGCATGCAAGACGGTCACAAGTTCTATGGCTACTTACCTGGCGGCGCATCTGGCGGAATCTTGCCAGCGACCATGAATGACATTCCACTGGACTTTGATACTTTGCAACCTTATGGCTGTTTCATTGGTTCTGCTGCAGTCGTTGTCTTTGGCGATAAAGATCGAGCTCGCGATATGGCGCTCAATGTGATGCGCTTCTTTGAACACGAGAGCTGCGGTCAATGCACCCCTTGCCGCGTTGGAACTGGTAAAGCAGCCCAACTCATGGAAGCCAAATCTTGGGATCACAGCACCTTAGAAGATCTCGCTACTGTGATGGTCGATGCTTCGATCTGTGGTTTAGGTCAAGCTGCGCCCAATCCGATTCGTTGCACTAATAAATATTTCCCACAAGAAGTCGCCTAAATAAGAAACGGGAAGATACAGAATATGAACGCACCTACTAATCCAAAAGAACTACAACTTCAAACTGTTGAATTCAAACTTGATGGTAAGACTATTGTTTCTTACGAAGGCGAAACCATTCTCAAGGCGGCTAAACGCCATGGCATTGATATTCCCCATCTGTGTTTCAAGGATGGCTATCGTGCTGACGGAAATTGCCGCGCATGCGTAGTAGAAATTAATGGCGAGCGTACCTTAGCTCCCAGTTGCTGCCGCAGTGCTACTGCCGGCATGGAAGTAAAAGCCAATAGCGAGCGCGCAATTAAGAGTCAAAAACTGGTCTTGGAGATGTTGCTCTCCGACATGCCAGACGAAGGATTTAAATGGGTAGGAGACACTCCCGCAGAGGAGAAAAAGCAGCAACACGGTGAACTGAGTACTTGGGCTTCTCGTATGGACGTTACCGTGCGTCCTGAGCTCAAAGCCATCCGTCGCGAACAAGTGGGCGCTGATTACTCACATCCAGCGATGGCGGTCAATCTTGATGCTTGTATTCAATGTAATCGTTGCGTGCGGGCTTGCCGTGAAGAGCAGGTGAATGATGTGATTGGTTACGCCAATCGCGGTCATCACAGCGAGATCGTATTTGATCTAAATGATCCAATGGGCGATAGTACTTGCGTAGCTTGTGGCGAATGTGTTCAAGCTTGTCCAACTGGTGCTTTGATGCCTAAGGGCTTGATCGGCTCACAAACCGTTGATGCAAAAGTGGATTCTGTATGTCCATTCTGCGGTGTTGGTTGCCAAATTACCTATAACGTTAAAGATGACAAGATCGTTAGCGTTGAGGGTCGTGATGGTCCAGCCAATCATGAGCGTTTATGTGTCAAGGGTCGTTTTGGTATGGACTATATTCATAATCCACAGCGCTTGACCAAACCCCTGATTCGTAAAGCGGGTGTTCCTAAGGATGAAACTGCGACCCAAGATCCACAGAACTGGTCGGAGATCTTCCGTGAAGCCACTTGGGAAGAGGCGCTAGCGCTGGCATCCGGTGGCCTTAAGAAACTCAAAGACCAATACGGCAATAAGGTGTTGGCAGGATTTGGCTCTGCAAAGGGCAGTAATGAAGAGGCCTACCTTTTCCAGAAATTAGTGCGTACTGGTTTTGGTAGCAATAACGTTGACCACTGCACACGCTTATGCCACGCATCATCGGTTGCAGCATTACTGGAAGGTGTTGGTTCTGGTGCCGTTAGTAACCAGGTGAACGATGTTGAGCACTCAAGCATGATCTTACTGATTGGCTCGAATCCAACCTCTAACCATCCGGTAGCAGCAACCTGGTTTAAGAATGCGGCTAAACGTGGAACAAAGATTGTTCATGCAGATCCCCGCATGACGGAGATTAGTAAGCATGCTTGGCGTAAATTGCAATTTAAGCCTGGCACTGACGTAGCGATGCTCAATGCCATGATCTATACGATCATTGAAGAGGGCTTAGTCGATCAAAAGTTCCTGAATGATCGTGCAAACAACTACGAAGCCCTCAAGGAAAACATCAAGGGTTACAGCCCAGAAGCAATGGCACCGATTTGTGGCATTCCACCAGAAACTTTACGTGAAGTAGCTCGTGAGTTTGCAACGACGAAGTCAGCGATGGTTCTGTGGGGTATGGGTATTAGCCAGCACGTTCATGGCACTGATAATGCCCGTTGCTTAATTGCTTTGGTGAGTATCACTGGTCAGATTGGCAAGCCAGGTTCTGGTTTACATCCACTGCGCGGTCAGAACAACGTGCAAGGTGCGAGTGATGCTGGCCTGATTCCAATGATGTTCCCGAACTATCAACGTGTTGATAACGAGGCAGCCCACGCTTGGTTTGAGAAATTCTGGGACACCCCATTAGATAAGAAGCCTGGCTATACCGTGGTTGAAATCATGGGCAAGATTTTGGCTCCAGATAGTGATCCCGATAAGATTCGCGGTATGTATGTCGAGGGTGAAAACCCAGCCATGAGCGATCCAGATTTGAATCACGCGCGTCATGCATTGGCATCTCTTGAGCATTTAGTTGTGCAAGATATTTTTATGACCGAGACAGCCTTGCTTGCTGACGTGGTTCTTCCAGCCAGTGCTTGGCCAGAGAAGGTCGGTACGGTCAGCAATACAGACCGTATGGTGCAGATGGGTAAAAAAGCCATCAATCCTCCAGGTGATGCCAAGCCAGATCTTTGGATTATTCAGCAAATCGCCAAAGGTATGGGCTTGAACTGGAACTACCATGGTCCTGACGCTGGGGTTGCTGAAGTCTATGAAGAAATGCGTCAAGCAATGCACGCTGCGATTAGCGGCATTACTTGGGATCGTTTGGAGCGTGAGTCCAGCGTGACTTATCCATGCTTAACACCTGAAGATCCAGGCCGCCCAATTGTATTTAATGACCGTTTTGCGACCCTGGATGGCAAAGTCAAACTCGTACCAGCAG
>DAISKI010000101.1:0-3053 GCA_036821065.1 Polynucleobacter sp.
ACTTTGGGCCTCACTCAAGGCCTCTTGAAATTTCGTAGTTAGTTTCTCTATTCTCATTTTTTTCTCTATTTAAAGCTCAGGTTAAACCTGAAAATCTCTAGGTGTCTCATGAGGCACCTGCTATCTATAGAATATAAGGACTATATGACATATTTCAAGGTCTTTAAGACCACCTAAACCCTGATTTTTACTGCTTAATGTCCTGGCTAGTCTACCTACTGGAATGCGCTGATGGCACTTACTATGCTGGCATTACTAATCGGCTAGATCATCGTATGGAAGCCCATAATTCTGGGGAAGGTGCGCGTTACACCCGATCACGTAGGCCAGTCATCCTTTTGGCAACCCAAGAGCATCCTGATCGATCTGAAGCCTCTAAGGCAGAAGCCAAACTGAAACGCTTACCAAGAAGTCAAAAACGCGCGTTTTTTGATAAATGCTAGAGCTTGATTCAAGCGTGAAGCAATTTATTTCGCTTGATAGTCTAGCGCCACTGCTTCTGCAACTTTGATGCCATCAATTCCAGCAGACATAATTCCGCCTGCGTAACCGGCACCCTCTCCAGCTGGATAAAGGCCTTTGATGTTCATGCTTTGATAATTTGCGCCACGCGTAATCCGCAAGGGTGAAGAAGTGCGCGTTTCTATTCCCGTCAAGACGGCATCTTTGAATGAGAAACCCGGGATCTGTTTTTCAAAAGCAGGAATCGCTTCCCGAATCGCTTCAATGCAGTAATCAGGCAAACTGCTTGCAAGGTCTGTGAGATGAACCCCGGGCTTATAGGACGGTAGTACGCTCGCAAATTCAGTAGAGGCTTTGCCTGCTAAGAAGTCGCCCACCAACTGTCCTGGCGCTTCATAGGTAGATCCACCTAACTCATATGCCTTTGACTCCAAGGTTCTTTGAAATTCAATACCTGCTAATGGTCCACCCGGATAGTCATCAGGCGTGATACCAACCACAATGCCTGCATTGGCATTTCGTTCGTTGCGTGAGTATTGACTCATACCATTCGTTACGACCCGATTGGGTTCTGAAGTAGCAGCTACGACGGTACCCCCAGGACACATGCAAAAACTATAGACTGAGCGGCCATTTTTAGCGTGATGCACTAATTTGTAATCGGCTGCGCCAATCAGCGGATTGCCAGCATGCGGCCCCAGACGAGCCTTATCAATTAAAGACTGGGGATGCTCAATGCGAAAGCCAATCGAAAACGGCTTTGCTTCCATATAGACGCCTGCATCGTGCAGAGCTTGAAAGGTATCGCGCGCGCTATGTCCAAGTGCAAGTATGACGTGGGAAGCAGGCAGGTCAGACTGTCCTTCAATCTTGACTGCTTGAATTTGATCATTGGTAATGACAAAACCATTAACCTTTTGCTGAAACCGAATCTCTCCACCAAGTTCAATAATCTCTTGACGCATTTTTTCAACAACGCCAACTAAGCGGAAGGTACCGATATGGGGCTTAGCGACGTACAAAATTTCTTCTGGGGCACCTGCTTTCACAAACTCAGCAAGCACTTTACGTCCATAAAATTTGGGATCTTTGACCTGGGTCCAGAGTTTTCCATCAGAAAAAGTACCAGCTCCCCCTTCGCCAAACTGCACATTGGACTCAGGATTGAGGATCTTCTTGCGCCACAATCCCCACGTATCTTGGGTTCTCTCTCGAACAGCCTTGCCACGCTCAAGCACAATCGGCTTGAATCCCATTTGCGCTAAAACTAATGCAGCAAAGATTCCACAGGGTCCAAAACCAATTACAACGGGGCGATCTAGCGGATGTGCTTGGGATGCGTTAGTGACAAAGTGATAGCTCGTATCTGGTGAAACTCGGATGTGCTGATCGCCCGCGTATTTCTGCAGAAGTGCATCTTCGTCTTTCACCGAGATATCGAGGGTGTAGATCAATGACAGAGCTACATTCTTGCGAGCATCATAACTACGCTTAAATACTGTGAAACCTATTAAATCTTTTGGGTTTAAGTGGAGACGCTTCAAGATCGCCTGCTCCAGAGCCTCTGGGGCATGATCAATCGGTAAGCGAAGTTCAGTAAGGCGAATCATGGCGCTAGGATACACATTAATTCGTGCGAATTTGATCCAATCATACTCACTAGCAGGCTTCAGGGCGATAATGCGGCATGGCCCTACGCGCAACTATTCACAAAGCCGACCTTCATGTCGCCGACTCTGACCGTCATTACTATGGCAGTCATTCGCTCACGATTGCTAAGCACCCCTCCGAGACGGATGAGCGGATGATGGTGCGCATTCTGGCCTTTGCACTCCAAGCTCAAGAGAATCTCACCTTTACTAAGGGTCTGAGCGATGCTGATGAACCTGATCTGTGGGTCAAGGACTTAACGGATGCCATTCAACTCTGGATTGAAATCGGGCAGCCTGATGAGCGTCGGATTCTGAAGGCATGTGGTAGATCAGATCAGGTGATTGTCTACTGCTATGGCGGTCACACCAGTAAGATTTGGTGGGATGGGATTAGCAATAAGCTCACCCGAGCCAAAAATCTATCCGTGATCGCTATTCCAGCTGATCAAGCTAAACAACTCAATGGTTTAGTCGAGCGCAGCATGGTTTTGCACATCAATGTTCAAGATGGTGAAGTCTATGTTTCCTCGGATCAAGGACAAATCACCATCACTCCCGAGGTATGGCGAACGGTGCAATGAGCAAAACGGTTATTTTTGATACCAATGTACTACTCGATCTCTTTGTCTTTAATGATGTCAAAGCGATTCATCTCAAGGCTGCCCTTTTAGATCAAAAAATGATTGGCTTTGCAAACTCACAAACCCTAGATGAATTTGCTGAGGTGATTTCCAGGCCTGTGTTTGGATTGGATGATGCTATCCAGTCTGCGATATTGTCCCAATGGCAAGGCTTAGCCAGGATCGTTGAGGGCCCACCACTCTCTACAGCACCCTGGCTATGCCAAGATCCTGATGATCAAGTATTCGTAGATCTAGCCTATCACTTGAAACCGTCCATCCTATTTAGTAAAGATCTTGAGTTACTCAAAATGGCTAG
>DAISKI010000102.1:0-3050 GCA_036821065.1 Polynucleobacter sp.
TTAGTCAGAATTTCTTTTTTCTCGAAAATGACTTGATCCTTGAAGCTTTCAAAGGCAATCCCTGATTTTGCGAGAGTGGATTGAATTTGTTCATCGCGCACAATGGCCGTTGGCTCGTAATCATGGTTAGTGAAAACAGTTTCAACCCCAAGCTCTTTAGCAATTTGTGGAATGCATTCCGTTGGCTTACCAAATTGAACAATGAGTCCGCCACCCTGTTTCCGGAGCGCTTGATCAATCTGCTCTATGCCCTGCCAAATGAAGTCGACTCGGCGATCAGGCTTCAAACTTTGGGCATTTAAGCCTTGTTTAAGCAGGGGCGCCAAAATGGCGACATCAAAGATAAAGGCCACCCAAACTTGTTGGCTGCTCTTTAAGGCGTGATGGAGGGCCGCGTTGTCATACAGGCGGAGATCACGACGGAGCCAAACAAGTGCTTTTTGCATAGTGAGTATCTTAGGGCTTATTGGTAAAAAGCGCTGAAACTGGGTCGATATTCTGTAAAATGGCCCTATATGACTTCGGCCAATCAAGCTTCCTCAGCTTCAGACCCAGCGTCTCCGATCTCCTTTTCTGCAGACCATTTAGCTAATCAGTTTTTAATCGCGATGCCAGGCATGCTGGACCCCAATTTTGCGGGTTCAGTCATCTATCTTTTTGACCATACCGAGCGGGGTGCGATGGGGCTGGTGATTAATCGACCCACCGAAGTTGATTTAGCGAGCCTCTTTGACAGGATCGAGCTCAAACTAGAGATAGCCCCCTTGCTCGAGCAGCCCGTATATTTTGGCGGCCCAGTCCAGGTAGAGCGCGGCTTTGTATTGCATGAGACTCTCGCTGAAACGGCTTATCGCTCTTCACTAGTTGTGCCAGGCGGCCTCACTATGACGACATCTAAAGATGTTTTAGAGGATGTTGCGACCGGTAATGGGCCAAAGCGCTTTTTGATGACCCTGGGTTATGCTGGCTGGAGCTCTGGTCAGCTTGAGGAAGAAATTTCTTTAAATGGCTGGATGAATGTCCCAGTATCTCAAGACCAGATTAGCGACATCATTTTTGATACCCCTTCTAGCCAGCGTTACGAGAGAACTATGGGGCGCCTGGGCTTTGATATCTCCCATCTTTCAGGAGAGGCAGGTCATGCCTAGTCCGCTCACAGTGATGGGATTTGACTATGGCACACGCAGAATCGGAATTGCGATTGGAAATACATTGAGCTGTACAGCACAGGCTTTAGTCGTAGTTGCCCGAGACAATGAGGACGCGCGTTTTGCAGAAATTGAATCTTTGCTCAAAGAGTGGACGCCAAATCTCTTGGTGGTTGGAGTACCAACCCATCCAGATGGTGCTGAGCACGAGATGACCACCAAAGCTAAGCGTTTCGGTAATCAGCTGTCTGGCCGGTTCAAATTACCGGTGGAATGGGTGGATGAGCGCTATAGCTCGGTAGTTTTGGAGGGTGACCCCGAGATGCGGGACAATTTGGATGCTCACTCTGCGACATTGCTTTTGGAGCAGTATTTTGCAGAGCGTTCCTTTACCGGAAATTAATGATGACGAATGCTGAAGACTTGTACGCCAAGCTGTTAAAGAATCTGCAAGCGCGTAAAGATACTTTTGAATTAGCTGGACTGGCAATGGGTGGTGCCTGGATTGCAGAGCGCCTAGCACGCGACTTAGCCTTGCCACATTACGGTGTGATTAATGTCGCCTTTCACCGAGATGACTATGCAGAGAAGGGCATGACTGCATTGCGAACCGCCAGCACAATGCCTACTCACTTACCGTTCGAAGTTGCGGGCGCCCATATTATTTTGTTAGACGATGTCTTGTTGACTGGTAGAACAGTTCGGGCAGCATTGAATGAATTATTTGATTTTGGTCGGCCTGCAAGTGTTGAATTAATGGTCTTAGCAGATCGAGGTAAGCGTGAATTGCCAATAGGCGCTGATTTTGTGGGTGAAAAAGTGAGTATTCCGGATCACCAAATCTTAGTGCTTGATAAAAATACTTTAGGACAGTTTAGCTTTCAAATTGAGGAGCGCACTTCATGAGTGAAGTAAAACAGACCGTGAATCAATTGAATGCCGAAGGCAATTTGAGACACCTTCTAACGCTTGAGGGTTTGCCTAAAGAGCAGATCATTTACATACTAGATACAGCTCAACAATTTGTTAGCGTTACCGATCCAGCTAGAGAGGTCAAAAAAGTTCCCTTGTTACGGGGTAAGAGCGTCTTCAATCTTTTCTTTGAGAACTCCACCCGTACCCGTACGACTTTTGAAATTGCTGCCAACCGTTTATCGGCAGATGTTATTAACCTGGATATTTCTACCTCGTCCACTGCAAAAGGCGAAAGTCTTTTGGATACGATTGATAACTTAGTTGCGATGCAGGCTGATATTTTTGTCGTGCGTCATAGTGTTTCTAAAGCCCCAATTGAGATAGCGCAGCATGTCCCTGATCATGTGCACGTTGTGAATGCAGGTGATGGCAGTCATCAGCATCCGACCCAGGGCTTGTTAGATATGTATACGATGCGGCACTTTAAGAAAGACTTTAAAGGCCTTAAGGTAGCGATCATTGGCGACATCGTTCATAGCCGTGTTGCTAAGTCCAATATTTTTGCCTTGCGTACTCTGGGCTGTGAAGATATTCGTGTGATTGGCCCTGAAAGTCTTTTGCCAAAAGACCTCGATATGTTAGGTGTGAAAGTCTTTCACAGTATGGAAGAGGGCTTGAAGGGTGTTGATGTTGTGATGACTCTGCGTATACAGAAAGAACGTATGGAAGCAGGTCAGGTGCCAGAAGGCGAAGCCTTCTTCAAGCAGTATGGATTAACCCCCGCCAGACTGGCTCTCGCTAAACCGGATGCGATTGTGATGCACCCAGGCCCCATGAATCGCGGTGTTGAGATTGATTCTGCCGTAGCGGATGGGCCTCAATCTGTCATCCTAAACCAAGTGACTTTTGGTATCGCAGTGCGTATGGCAGTGATGTCTATTGTGGCTGGTAACTAATCTGTATTTAGTAAAGCTAGCCTAATCATGT
>DAISKI010000103.1:0-2999 GCA_036821065.1 Polynucleobacter sp.
CGGGATATCAAAATTGTGGCGATCAATGCAATGGGTGATATCGATATCAATGCCCATCTCACACAATATGATTCAGCGCATGGACGTTTCCCTGGTGAGGTTAAGGTGGATGGAGATTGCATGGTCGTCAACGGTGATCGCATCAAAATGTTCTCAACCCGTAACCCATTAGAAACGCCTTGGGGTGAGTTGGGCGTTGATTTGGTTTTGGAATGCTCTGGTAAATTCACTTCCAAAGAAAAAGCCATGATCCATATTCAGCAGGGCGCTAAGAAAGTGTTAATCTCTGCCCCTGGTGAAAAAGATGTCGATGCCACTATTGTTTATGGCGTCAATCAAAATGTATTGAAGTCAAGCGATGTGGTTGTTTCCAATGCGAGTTGTACGACTAACTGTTTAGCCCCCTTAGTAAAACCATTGCTCGAAAAAATTGGTATCGAATCAGGTTTGATGACCACGATTCATGCCTTTACAAATGATCAAGTGCTAACCGATGTCTATCACAAGGATATGCGTAGGGCACGTTCTGCAGTGAGCAGCATGATCCCAACCAAGACTGGTGCCGCTAAAGCAGTCGGTTTGGTGCTGCCTGCATTAGCTGGAAGATTTGATGGTTTTGCAATGCGTGTACCGGTGATTAATGTCTCGGTAGTCGATCTCACCTTTGCAGCAAGTCGCGCCACCAGCGTTGACGAAGTCAATGCGATTCTGAAGACGGCCAGCGAGGGTGAGCTCAAAGGAATTTTGGGATTTAATACTTTGCCTTTAGTGTCAATCGACTTTAATCATGATCCGCGCCCCAGTATTTATGACGCATCCCAGACTCGTGTTTCCGCTGATGGCAAGTTGGTCAAGGTATTGGCTTGGTATGACAATGAGTGGGGTTATTCAGTGCAGATGCTCAACGCCGCAGAAGCCCTCATGGCAGTGAAGTAAGTCCAAATCTGCCCGTTTTACAGGAAAAAGACCTCAAATTGAGGTCTTTTTAATTACTTCTGCTTATTTCTGCAGTTTTTCTTCAGGCACTGACCATACATCGCCAGGGAATGCTCTTGGAGCTTGAAACCCAGGTTTTTTGCGATATCTCTTTGCCTCTTTTCTATCGCCTCGTCCACAAACTCTTCCACATGGCCGCAGTCAAGACAAACCAGGTGGTCGTGGTGTTGGCCCTCATTGAGCTCATAGATGGCCCTGCTATCCCCCTTGCTGGACTCAAAATGGCTTCTGAGAAGTAATCCAGCCTGCTCAAATTGGGTTAGCACTCGATAAACCGTGGCTAGGCCAATTTCCTGGTCATCTTTAGCTAAGGCAACATGAACATCCTCGGCGCTAAAGTGGGTGCCGGAATTTTGATGGAAAAAATCCAAGATTTTCATGCGTGGACCAGTGGCCTTGAGGCCAATATCACGTAAATCTGCAGTAGTCGGGTTTTGGTTCATTGCCATGGCTTTGAGAGCTAAAATCAATGTCTTAATGATACGGCCAGCTATGCAAAATTGCTTTCAACTTTTTAGTCGTTTTTTAAAGCCTTCAGCCGAAGGTTTTTATGCCCCATTACGCCTAGCAGCCATTCTCGGCCTTTTTCTTGGGGTGCTGGGGATGAGCGCTTGTTCAACTGCTGTGGATGATACACAGCGCGCATGGGCCAATAAGATTTTCCAACCTTATGTTCCAGACGTCGTTCAGGGTAATTTCATCTCTAGCGAGCAGTATTCCAAACTCCAGCTGGGCATGACTCGTGAACAGGTTCGCCAAATCATGGGCACCCCATTGCTGGCAGATTACTTTCACGCCAATCGCTGGGACTATGTTTTCGAATTTAAGCGTGACGGCCAGAAGATCGCCAAAGATCGACGTGTGACAATATTTTTTGATGAAAACAAAGTGGTGAAGTTTGATGGTGATGCGCTGCCTACCGAAGTGGAATTGGTAGCCGAGATCGATAACTACGCCAAAACTAAACGTAGTTTTTGGCAAAGAATCACTGGCACTGGTAAGGGCCCTGTGACCCCGCCATTACAACAACCTGAATTATTGGTCCCCAGTAAAACAGAAACCTTGTCGACAGGCACAGCAGCTCCTGCTAGCGCTACAAAAACAAGTGATAACAACCCAACTACTACTAAGCAGTAGGCAAAGATATGACGATGAAAATTGCAATTGCCGGCGCTACCGGTCGTATGGGAAAGATGCTCATCGAGACCATTCTCAATTCTGCAGATGCACAACTGGTTGGAGCTCTTGAGCATAGCGGCTCAGGCCAGATCGGCGAGGATGCTGGTGCGTTCTTAGGCAAAAAAACAGGAATCATCATTACTGCAGACATTGCAAGCGCTCTAAGTCATGCAGAGTTCTTAATTGATTTCACGCGTCCTGAAGGAACCATGGCCCATTTGGCGGTTGCTCAAAAGACCGGCAGCAAAATGATTATTGGCACAACGGGATTAAGCGCTCAGCAGCTAGAGGAGCTCAAGCTTGCTTCTAAGAAATTAGCAATTGTGTTTGCGCCCAATATGAGTGTAGGCGTTAATGTGACCTTTAAGCTATTAGAAGTTGCTGCAAAAATGTTGAGTCAAGGTTATGACATTGAAGTCATTGAAGCACATCATCGTCATAAAGTCGATGCTCCATCTGGAACAGCTTTGCGTATGGGCGAGGTCATTGCTGGCGCTCTTGGTGAAAAATTAGATGATGTCGCAGTCTATGCTCGCGAAGGCCATACTGGTGAACGTAAGCAGGGCAGTATTGGTTTTGCAACCATTCGGGGTGGCGACATTGTCGGTGATCACACGGTCTTATTTGCGGGTGAAGGTGAGCGTATTGAGATTAGCCATAAATCCTCTAGTCGCCAGTCTTATGCCCAAGGCTCCTTAAGGGCGGCCAGTTTTCTGAAAACGCAAGAAACAGGCTTATTCGATATGCAGGATGTGTTGGGCTTGCGTAATTAAAACAAGAAGAAAAGAGTTGTTCTGAATGAGCAAGGATTATGACTACCGCAA
>DAISKI010000104.1:0-2996 GCA_036821065.1 Polynucleobacter sp.
TGGCGTATCACACTGCCTGCGCACGCGGTACTGATGTCGATAAGCCCCGCAATCTTGCTAAGAGCGTTACGGTTGAATAAAGCTAATCAAGCTTAACCATATTTAATTCTTTTTCGGCGATCTCAGAGTAGTGTGTTTGATCCTCTAGTCGCTTTAGCCATTGATCAATATGAATCAGATCGGCTTTAGGCCCAGTTTTTTCTGGGAAGGCCTGATGAAGCAGAATCCACCGATTGACACAAAGTCCAAGGGGAATATCCCCAATATGAAACTGATCTCCAGAGCAAAAACTTTGTTTACTTAGAATTTCATCCAACATAGCCAGATGAGAATTGGTATCTTGATAGCCCTTTTTGATAGCCGCATAATTACGCTCAGCCTCGAGGGTGCGAGTTAGACCTAAAAAGCTGCTGCGCAAGGGTGGCCACATCGTACTGAGTTGCCAATCTAACCATTTACTAGACTGATATTGTGTAGCAATATCAGTTGAGAATCGTTGTTTAGCATCGTAAGTCCTGACTAAGTAACGCATGATCGTATTAGATTCCCACAGGACAAGCTTGCCATCTTCTAAAGTTGGCACTAAACCATTGGGGTTCATGTTTAAGTATTCAGGGCTACGATTGATGCCGAATTCAAGTCCAGCATCAATACGTTTAAAGTCAATGCCCTCTTTGAGCGATAGCTCTGCAAGACACCATAAAACTTTTTGAACATTAATTGAGCTTTGTCTACCCCATAAGCGCAGCATTGGAATTCTCTCAGTACGAAAAGATTGGCTAATTAAATGTCTTGAACAAAATCAAGACCAACAAATTTGCTCTTGGCAAAAATGAGGGGGTCACGCTCTGGATGATTTTGGAGTTGCAGTACTTTAGCAACAATAATATTGTGATCACCGCCCGCATAAACAGAGATGGTCTCGCACTCATAATAAGCAACACAATCATTAAGCTGCGTAAGCCCGTTTGCAGTGATGCGGTGAGCGACGCCATCAAACTGGTTTTCTTTGACAGTAGCAAAATGCATCGCAAGATCTTCTTGGCCTCTTGCAAGAACGTGAATCAACTGTGGATGGCCAACTTCAAAGAAGGGCATTAAACGAGAATGCTTTTTTAGGCTCCACAAGATCAATGGTGGATCAAGAGAGACTGTATTGAAAGAGCTGATGGTGATGCCATGAGCTTGTTGGCTATCATCCAGGCAGGTGATGACCGTGACCCCAGTTGCAAAAGAAGAAAACCCCTTGCGGAGATCTTGCGAGGTAAAGGGGCTCACTTCGCTCCAGTAGTATTTTCTGGATTGATACTAGTGCCAGGAATAGGAATCAAAACTTCATTTTCTTCAGCTTTTACACACTTGAAGCGATATTCTTTGCCGGCTTTAGACAAGAAGCTCGCGCCTTCATAGAAATCGCTTTTACAAGTTTTCATAGCAAAGTTCTCAGTATCTTGTGGAGATGCGCTGGAGGTGATCAGGCGCATATTACCCAAGGACATATCTACTGAAGTTGGGTAGCATCCAGTGAGAATCAAGCTTGAAATAGTACTTAAGAGTAGAATTTTTTTCATGGGAATTTCCATCGTCAATAATGCTTGTTAGGATAAACCTTTTAAGCGGTTTGTTTAATGTAAAACGGGATTTTATATAAGGATAGGATATGTTTAAGGCCATTTTAGTAAATAAGGATGATCAGGGTTATCGGGCTGAATTAGCTCAGGTTGATGAATCCAGCCTCCCCGAGGGGGATGTCAAGGTAAAAGTGCTGTATTCCACCCTAAATTACAAAGATGGCCTAGCAATTACTGGCAAAGGCCCGGTAGTTCGTAGTTTTCCGATGGTACCCGGCATTGATTTTGCAGGCGAGGTATTGGAGAGCAGTAGTACCGACTTTAAGGTGGGCGATATGGTGCTTCTGAACGGCTGGGGCGTAGGCGAGGGACATTGGGGTGGATTGGCACAACAAGCCCGAGTAAAGTCGGATTGGCTTATCCCCTTGCCTAAGGGCTTAACTGCCAAGCAAGCACTTGCTATTGGAACTGCTGGGTATACGGCAATGTTGTGTGTCATGGCGCTGGAAAAGCATGGAACTAAACCCAGTGATGGCGAGGTCTTGGTAACTGGTGCCGCAGGCGGTGTTGGGAGTATTGCGATTGCCTTGTTGAGTAAATTAGGTTTTAAAGTAGTAGCGAGCACAGGACGAATGGCTGAAGCAGAGTATTTAAAGAAGTTGGGCGCTGCCGAAGTGATTGATCGCGCTAGCTTATCTGCGCCAGGTAAGCCACTTGCTAAAGAGCGTTGGGCTGCAGTTGTTGACAGTGTGGGCAGCCATACTCTTGCAAATGCTTGTGCGCAGACTAAGAGTGAGGGTGCAGTCGCAGCTTGTGGTCTTGCGCAAGGAATGGATTTTCCCTCAACAGTTGCACCATTTATTTTGCGTGGCGTCACTTTGTATGGCATCAACAGTGTTACCGTTCCACGCGGAAAACGTATTGCAGCCTACGAGCAACTCAGTAAATTATTAGATCTGAAAATACTGGATGAAATCTCGCATGAGATTAGTTTGGTAGATTCAATTGAATACGCGCAAAAGTTGATGGCAGGAAATGTGCGCGGACGTTTGATTGTCGACGTTAATCGATAAAACGTATTTTATTGAGGTCTACGTTCAGATAGATGAGCGTAGACCTCAAGCTTTTCCAAATCCGTCAGACTAGCCCAACTGGCAATTTCTGTAAGCGTACGGTAACAACCACGGCAAAATCCATTTTCGGGATCAATTTCACAATAGTTATTACAAGGTGATGGAACAGTTGTCAAAGCAAGACCAATCAATATGAATACACAGAGTCAAATCAAAGCAGATCAAGAACGCGCTATTCATTATCCCCTAGCGGATCAACTGCCTCAGACCGGCGAGTGCATTGAGCTTGCTAAGGGTGTGTATTGGCTCAGAATGCGACTGCCATTTGCTTTAGACCATATTAACTTGTGGC
>DAISKI010000105.1:0-2934 GCA_036821065.1 Polynucleobacter sp.
CATGTCCAGTATTCAAGAAGACATCGCAGAGCATCTATCAGCGGCTTATCAAACAGTAGTTGACGAGCTCAAAAGTTGGTATGAGCACGCTAAGGAAATTTGGCCTTTTCTGCTGCTCTTGCTGATTGCCCTCATTATTTTAATTTGGTTCGCTAAGCCTGCTCCGCCCAATACAGTGTATATGGCAACAGGTGAGGGTTCGTACCGAACGCTTGGAGAAAAGTACCGTGAGTACTTCAAAAGAAAAGGCATTGATCTTCAACTGGTTCCAACCAGCGGCTCAAAAGAAAATCTCAACCGACTGCTAGATAAAAATGACCCCATTCAGGTTGCTTTTGTCCAAGGCGGAATGATTGCGGATGATCAGAAAAAAGGATTACAAACCCTTGGGAGTATTGACTACGAGCCTGTCTGGTTCTTTTACCGGAATGATGCTTTTAGCGATAACCGTTTAATTGATAAGAAAAAATTAGAAAATGCTCGGATTGGTCTTGGGCCAGACACCGAGGCGTTCAATGTCTTACAGCTCAATGGCTTACCCCGCTTGAGTCCTAACTATCTGGTTAGCTCAAACCTTGAGGGGGAGCAAAAACTGTACCGAGGTGAGCTTGATGCATTACTGGTGGTGGATGGTTATGAGTCTGCGATTGTGCAGCGCTTGATCCATCATCCGGATATTCATCTGGTATCTTTCAAACGGGCTGATGCTTATGTCCATCTGCTGCCATATTTTGAGAAGCTCTCGATTCCGATGGGCGGCTTTAATATCGAGACCAACTCCCCAGACCATGAGATTGATTTAGTTTCAACCACGACCAATTTAGTGATTGATAAAAATTTACATCCTGCAATTCAACTCTTACTATTAGAAGCTGCTACTGAGATTAATGGGGCCCGCACTTATTTCTCAAAGGCGGGTGATTTCCCTGCGTATTTAAATAGCGAATTACCCCTGAGTAAAGAAGCGCGTTATTTCTTCGATAAAGGGCCGCCTACATTAATGCGTTACCTGCCTTTCTGGTTAGCAGAATTCTTGGAGAGAATGTTCCTACTGTTATTGCCATTTGTAGCTTTTGCTTATCCTGTCATTCGTGCGATTCCAAACTATCGACTCAATTTGGCACGCAAGCAAATTGGTGGAATGTACAAAGAGTTGGATGCTTTCGAGCATCAAACCCTCAGCGAGTTTGATCCCCTTAAACGCCAAGAGTATTTAGAGAAGCTCAATGAGATTGAGTTGAAGGCCTTACAGTCAAAGGCTAGCAAGATTGCTACGGCTGACTGCTATACCCTCAGAAATAATATTCAATTTATTCGGGATGCAATTGAAAAAGAAATGATCTACCAGAGTTTGAGTGCAGAGCGTAAATCAGAACTGAGTGACTAGATATAGCCAAGGCACTTGGCCGGTTTCGTATCCAACGACTCTCAGTAGATTAAGTAAAGTTAGGCACGAGCTTTACTAGTGGGTTTTGTATGCAGGCTCAGACCAAGAGCTGCCAGCACCTTTAATACAGTATCGAACCCCGGTATTCGATCGCCAGACAAAGCTTTATAAAGACTTTCTCTTGAGAGCCCGGATTCCTTGGCTACCTGAGCCATTCCTTTTGCGCGTGCTATATCACCAAGCGCTTTTGCTATAAACGCCGCATCCCCATTGGATTCTTCAATACATGCTTGTAGATAAAGCGCCATTTCTTTTGGGGTTCGTAAGTGTTCCGCTACATCATAAGGACTGATATTTGTTTTTTTCATCTCATTACCTATATGTTTTTAGCTAAATATTTTGCAATCTGAATATCTTTAACCTGAGTTCTTTTATTGCCCCCGAGAAGTAATAGATACATCACATTCTCATGTTTTGTGTAATAAATCCTATAGCCAGGCCCAAAATCAATCTTCATCTCAATGACTTTACTGCCAACGGATTTTGTATTTCCTGGGTTTCCTTCGGCTAAACGTTTAATTCTGGCTTGAATTTTTGCTCTTCCCATCAAATCATGAAGAGAGTCTAGCCAGGCTTTAAATTCATCTGTTTTCCTTATTTCGAGCATGCATTAATGTATCCAATAGGATACATTAAATCTGTAGGAATATATGTAATTTAGATGGGAGATTACTGAAAAAACTTAAAGAATCCGCATCGAGAAATCTACCGCGGCAATGTCTTTCGTTAACTTTCCTAAAGAGATGCGATCTACTCCAGTGGCGGCAATGGCTCTAATCTGTTCTAGATCAATACCACCAGAGGCCTCTAAGAGTGCCCGACCAGCATTAATGGAGACTGCTAATTTCATCTGAATCGGATTGAAGTTATCGAGCAGAATACTTTTAGCTCCAGCAGCCAATGCTTCATCGAGTTCAGCTAAGTTCTCCACCTCAATCTGAATATCCACACCCGCATTCAGTGCTGTTGCAGCTTGTAGGGCTGCAGTGATGCTACCCGCAGCGGCGATGTGATTTTCTTTAATCAATATGCCGTCCCACAAAGCAAGCCGTTGATTTTGGCCACCACCGACCCGTACCGCGTATTTCTGGGCTTGGCGGAGGCCAGGAATCGTCTTGCGGGTATCCAGCACCGCACAGCCCTTGGGATTCGGACTAACGCCAGCAATCGCATTGACGTACTCACGGGTGAGGGTAGCAGTAGCTGACAAAGTTTGTAAGAAATTAATACAGGGGCGCTCAGCAGAAAGTAAGGCTTGAGCATCTGCTTCGATATCGCATACCAAAGTGTCGGGGGCCATTTCATCGCCTTCCAGGTAATGCCAGGTGATCTTTGCTGCAGAATCCAATTTCTTGAGCGTGCCCTCAAACCAATCAATTCCACAGAGCACGGCTTGCTGTCGAACGAGCAGTTGGGCATGCACCTTTCTATTGGGAACCAGTTTGGCGGTCCAGTCACAAACGCCAATATCTTCCGTCAGTGCATCG
>DAISKI010000106.1:0-2930 GCA_036821065.1 Polynucleobacter sp.
TCGGTGATGATTTCTTGATAGCCAGTGAGCGCGGTATTGAAAACTACTTCTCCGACAGTTTCGCCGGGAGCGCCAATGCTTAAACCTGGAAATAAGGTGCCGTCGGCTAGAGCCAACACGGCGGGAGGAAAAGAAGGAAGCAAGGGTGACAAACCATCTCCAGTCCCTGCTCCATCCGACGCTCAACACCCCAAAAAGACTACCCCAGGGCTGTATTTGCGGGAGGTGAGTGTCTTTAAGCGCTAGGGTAATTATTGAGTTTCGAACCTTGCAATGATACCAGCTCAGCTATCCCAAAGCAGAACTGTGCCCCCACTCCCCTAGCCATGAGGCTAGCGGGCGATTTGCTCAAGACTTATTAGGATTTTGCTCAATAATTTGCTTGATATGCGCCAAGACCGTTTGATCTTCCATGGTGCTGATATCCCCCGGATCACGACCTTCTGCAACAGCCTGCAGCGCACGGCGCACAATCTTGCCTGAACGGGTTTTAGGCAAAGCGGTCACGATATAGACTCTTGCTGGACGAGCAATCGCACCCAATTGTTTATCCACCGTCTTCATCAACTCGGCTTCAAGCGTAGCTACATTGGAGGCATCTTTTGGAATGGCAAAACCAATCGCGACCTGGCCTTTGAGTTTGTCCTCAATACCTACGACAGCCACTTCAGAAATATTCGAATGACTCGAAAGCGATTCTTCAATTTCACGAGTACCCAAACGATGTCCAGCTACGTTGATTACGTCATCGGTACGACCCAAAATAAAGAAGTAACCGTCTTTATCTTTAATACCCCAGTCGAAGGTGGAGTAAATCGTTTTACCTGGAATAGTTTCCCAATAGGTACTCACAAAGCGTTTGTCATCACCCCAAACCGTTTGCATACAGCCAGGAGGCAGTGGCCCCTCGATTGCAATTACCCCTTTTTGATCTGGTCCTAATTCTGCACTCGTCGCATCATCGAGCAACTTGAGGTTATAGCCAAATGAGGGAACGCCTGGTGAGCCAAATTTATGAGGCATGACTTCAACACCGCGCTGAATAGCCAACATCGGCCAACCGGTCTCGGTCTGCCAGTAGTTATCCACAATCGGTTTCTTAATCGCATCATGAATCCAGCTTGCAGTGGGTTCATCCAGAGGCTCTCCCGCCAAGAACAAAGCGCGCAAACTGGAGAGATCATATTTACTCAAGAATGCAGGATCTTGTTTCTTCAGCACGCGCACTGCCGTCGGCGCAGAGAACATCACGGAGACTTTATATTTCTCAACCAACTGCCACCAGATACCTGCATCAGGGCGTAACGGTGTACCTTCATACAAGATCGTCGCCATGCCATGAATCAGTGGCGCATAAATAATGTAGCTATGCCCTACTACCCAACCAATATCAGAGGTACAGAACATCGTCTCACCTGGCTTGCCACAAAAGATGTGGTTCATCGTTGACGCTAAGGCGACGGTGTACCCACCGGTATCGCGCTGCACACCCTTTGGCTTACCAGTAGTTCCTGAGGTATACAAAATGTATGAAGGATGCGTAGAGTCAACCCACTCAATGGGCACGATATCGTTCAAATGTTTTTGGCGCTCTGTAGCGTAATCCAAGTCGCGTCCAGCTATTGGGGTGTAATCCACTAAGCCACGATTGACGACTAGGACCTTCTCGGGCTTTGATGTTGCTAAAGTGATCGCTTCATCCAGTAAAGGTTTATAAGGAACCGCTTTACCACCGCGCATACCTGCTTCTGCCGTAATAATCATTTTGGGTTTGGCATCATCAATACGTGAGGCCAAACTGTGTGATGCAAAACCACCAAAGACGACTGAGTGAATCGCACCAATGCGCACACAGGCAAGCATTGCAAAGCAAGCCTCGGCGATCATCGGCATATAAATCAGAACCCGATCGCCTTTTTGCACACCATTAGCTTTCAGAATGGCGGCAATGCGATTGACCTCTTCATACAGCTCTTGGTAGGTATAGGCTTTTTCAATATTGGTCTCGGTTGAAACTGCAACCAAGGCTGTTTGATTGGCTCGGTCTTTGAGGTGACGATCGACTGCGTTGTAGCAAAGATTGGTTAGGCCGCCTTCGAACCACTTCGCAAAGGGAGGGTTGGAATAATTTAGAACAGATTTGTATGGCTTCTCCCAATGAACTAGCTGGGCTTGCTCCCCCCAGAAACCATCTGGATCTTGAATCGAGCGTTCGTGATGCGCTTTATAAGACATGATTGACCTAACAAATAGAAAAAGAATTCCCGACACTCCAGCCAGAAACTCAATTGCTATTAGTTGCCAGAGGTCTTAATAGGCTCTTTTTTCGCAGATTTTGCAAGTCCTGTCGATGCGGATTTATGCTGAGATGCAGCATTATTGGAGGAGGAATTACCCTTAGAGGTAGTCTTGGTCTCTTGAGCATTCTTGCCAGAACCCCTGCCGCCCTTCTTTTTGCTCTTTTTGGGCGGTGGTGGTGGCTTTTCAAGACTTAAGCTGGCTGTCTCAGCAAGAGCAACGGAGATATCCCCTGGGCGACGGTTGGTCTTCGGAATGATGACGGTTGATCCCGCCTTAATTCGCATGCCCTTCGGTATGCCATTGATCTCTCTTAGGGTTGCTAAATCTACCCCTAGACTCTGCGCAGTGGCTTCAGCGCTTTGGGTTTGTGCAACCTTCACTGCTGTCCAAGTAGATAGTGGCTTGTTATATTTTTTGAGATTCTCTTGATACAACTCAGCATGACCAAACGGTAACAGGATTTGTTGATTAGCTGCACTCAAGATGACCGGCTTATTAAAAGAAGGATTGAGCGTCTTAAATTCATCGAGGGACATTTCTGCAAGCTTAGCTGCCAAGGTCACATCGATATCATTGCTCACATCTACTGCTACAAAGTATGGATGGTTCTCTAATTCAGGTAAGGTCAC
>DAISKI010000107.1:0-2909 GCA_036821065.1 Polynucleobacter sp.
GATATTTTGAAGCGACAAAACATTAAAGCGACATTCTTTTTAGCTAATGAGAAGACCTTTAGAGGCGACTATGCCCTAGAGGATTCTTGGAAATCGTATTGGCAAACTCTCGTCAAAGAGGGGCACCATTTTGGAAGCCATACTTATGACCACGATTACTTTGTTAAAGATGGCCCGCGTAACGAGGTATTTATCAAGCCACAGTTTGGTCCTGAAGCTGGTAAGACCATGCTCATGAGTGAAGCCAGTGTTTGTAAGGATATCCGTAAGGTTGATCAGCGTTTTGTAGAGTTGACTGGAGAGTCGATTCAAAGAATCTGGCGTGCGCCTGGTGGCAAGACATCACCTCGTCTGATTAGTATGGGTAATTTATGTGGTTACCAACATATCGGCTGGGCACCCGCAGGCTTTCTGGGTGACGAGCTGAATTCGGATAAACATCCCAATGCCATGCTTTTGGAGAAGGCGAGTCGAGGGATACAGGATGGTGATATCGCCATGGCCCATTTAGGAATCTGGTCTAGAAAAGACCCTTGGGCTCCAGCGGTTTTAGAGTCCCTCATTGTGAATCTCAAACAGCGCGGCTTTTGTTTTGCGACCTTGCCCATAAATAGCGTAAATCAGTCAAAATAGGGTATGGATCTGAGCTCAATTCTTACCGGTGCTGCTAATGCTGTTTCCAATGCCTATGCTGGTATTCAAGAGCGCCTTTTTTCAGGGCTAGTCGAGCCCATACTTTATCAACTTGATTTAACAGGATTATCTGAGGACGTCTTTGACGGGATTGATTGGTTCTTGTTCGGCTGCATTCAGATTGCACTGATTGTGCTTTTACTGCGCACATGGGAGCGCTTCAATCCTGCAGAGCCCCAGGAAAAATTCTCCAATGCAAGCAAAGCTGATGTGGTCTATTCACTTTTTCACCGCTTGGGTATTTTCCATGGCCTGTTCTTTATTGCTTTATCGGGATTCTTTTTCCAGATAGATTCTCTCTTGCACGACTTTCGCTTCGCCAGACTGAATGTCGAAACATGGTGGCCTGGAGTGACATCGATACCGATCATTAGCTTTTGTATTTATATGATCCTGCTGGATTTAGTCGAGTATCTCTATCACCGAGCGACTCACACCTTTAATTGGTGGTGGCAACTGCATGCCTTACATCATAGCCAAACCGTTATGACTGCTTGGTCAGATAATCGCAATCATATTGTGGATGATATTTTGCGTGCAGCCGTTTTTGCTTTATTTGCACTTTTGTTTGGAGTTTCACCAGGACAATTTATTTTCCTCGTAGTGATCAGTCAATTTATTCAAAGCTGGCAACATGCCAATCTCAAGATTGATTTAGGAGTTGGTAAATATTTCTTAGTTTCGCCACTATTTCATCGTATGCATCATGCAGTTGGCTACGGTCATGAAGCGATTGGTAAACCAGGAGTGCTAGGAGGCTGTAACTTTGGAGTGCTCTTTCCTTGGTGGGATATGCTCTTTAAGACTGCGGTCTTTACCAAGACGGTGTATCCAACCGGTGTGCGCAATCTGCCACTCTCACACAATATACTGACTCAGCAGTGGCAAACACTTCGCGCTTCAGCACAAGAATTATTTAAACCATGATTGCTGTTCAGCAGGTAGTCCGTGCATTCGGTCTTGCCTTAGTTGCTAGCATGCACCCACGGATGCTGTGGTTGAGCTTACGCCCATTTTTAATCATCTCGGTATTCTGGGGTTGCCTCATTTGGCTAATGTGGACGCCGACGTTAGTCATTCTCAGTGCATTCTTAACCAACTCTATTTTTACAAGTTGGATACAAGATGGCTTGCTATGGGCGGGCTTTGATAATGCCCGCGCTTGGATTGCACCATTCTTTTTTGTAATGCTAGCTATTCCTTTGATTACCATCAGTCTGCTAGTCTTTATTGCATTTACTACCGTGCCCGCCATTGTGAAGAGCCTATGCAAACAGCCTCTGTATCGTAATTTGCAAAGCAAAAGAGGCGCTAGCTTGATCGGCAGCTTGCTCTATACCTTTTGGTCTGCGTTCATTTGCTTGGTTCTGGTCATGCTGACCTTGCCTGTATGGTGGATTCCGCCCTTATTTGCAATCTTGCCCCCGCTATTTTGGGGATGGCTAACAATGCGTCTAATGTCCTATGATGTCTTGGCAGGGCACGCTAGCAGCGAGGAGCGCGATACTTTAATCAAGCAATACCGCTGGTCTTTGCTGGTGATGGGAGTTGCTTGCGGCATGCTAGGTGCAGTGCCCACTTTCTTTTGGGCAACATCAGCCCTTGCTCTAGTCTTGTTCCCGATTGTGAGTTTTGTTGCCTTGTGGATTTATTCTTTGATTTTTGTCTTTGCCGGTTTATGGTTCGCCCATTTTCTCCTAGAGGCACTTCAGAATTTAAGGGAAGATGAGCTAAATAAATCCCTGGTAGTAGAGACGCGTGTAATTGATAGTGGAGAGCGGTAAGATGGTTGATGCTTTAAAAACAGTCGAGGTTGATATGCCCAATGATGGCCCAGGCAATACAAGACGTTTTGGTTTGATTGTGATTGGTGATGAAATTCTCTCGGGTAAGCGTCAAGACAAACATATGAGCAAGCTCATCGAGTTGCTCAATGAAAGAGGTCTGAGTTTGTCGTGGGTTCGCTATCTTCCTGATGAGCCAGATCAAATCACTGCTGGTTTGAAAGAAAGCTTTGCTAGTGGTGACGTGGTATTTAGCACTGGCGGCATCGGTGCAACACCCGATGACCACACCAGACAATGTGCGGCATTAGCGCTGGGCACCAAAACACAATTACATCCTACTGCGCAAGAATTGATTGCGGGTCGTATTCAGTCGATGGCAGAGGGCGATCCCGTTAAAGCGGATTTGAGCACTCCCGAGAATCAACATCG
>DAISKI010000108.1:0-2839 GCA_036821065.1 Polynucleobacter sp.
GATTCTGAATTCTTGCTCTCCCTTCCAAAGAATTTCTCTGACGCAGATGCGCAGCGGATTAAAGAGATAGAAGCTGTTACCAATCATGATGTCAAAGCGGTTGAGTACTTCCTGAAAGAGAAGGTTGCAGGCCGCCCTGATTTACTAAAAGCCAGTGAATTTATTCACTTTGCTTGTACTTCTGAAGATATCAATAACACATCACATGGTTTGATGTTGCGAGGTGCGCGTGATGAAGTGCTATTGCCGCAACTCCAAAAAATACTTTCCGTATTAACTGATTTGGCAATCGAGCATGCCAAAGTACCTTTGCTCTCCCGCACTCATGGCCAGCCAGCCTCCCCAAGCACCTTGGGTAAAGAGCTTGCTAATATTGCAAAGCGTTTAGAGCGTGCGATTGCTAATATTGCCTCAGTCCCTTTGATGGGCAAGATGAACGGTGCAGTAGGTAATTACAACGCACATCTTTCTGCTTACCCTGATTTCGATTGGGAAAACTTTTCACGTAATGTGGTTGAGCAGCGTTTGGGTTTGACTTTCAATCCTTACACAATTCAAATTGAGCCACATGATGGCATGGCTGAACTTTTTGATGCCATTGCGCGCGCTAATACTATCTTGCTCGATATGGATCGCGATTTTTGGGCTTACATCTCGGTTGGGTATTTCAAGCAACGCACTAAAGCAGGCGAGATTGGTTCATCAACCATGCCTCATAAAGTCAACCCAATTGATTTTGAAAACTCAGAGGGTAATTTAGGCGTTGCTAATGCACTCTTACGCCATCTCGCAGAAAAGTTGCCTATTTCACGTTGGCAGCGTGATCTAACAGACTCTACTGTTTTACGTAATCTAGGACCGGCCTTTGGTCATAGCCTTCTAGCGTACGACAGTGCTTTACGTGGTCTCAGTAAGCTTGAAGTGAATCATGCCGCCATCGCAGCTGATTTGAATGCTTGCTGGGAGGTACTTGCTGAACCAGTTCAAACAGTGATGCGCCGTTATGGCATAGAAAATCCTTATGAGCAGCTAAAAGAATTGACTCGTGGCAAAGGGATTAATCAAGCCGATCTGCAAGCTTTCATCAAAGGATTGAAGATTCCTGACGACGCAAAAGCCCGTTTATTGGAAATGACTCCAGCATCCTATTTAGGTAAGGCAGTCGAATTGACTGAACGTCTGAAAAAGTGAGTATCCAGAAGTCAGGTAGACCAATTGTCTGGTTTGCGGTTTATCAGCTTCTTTGGCATTTACTGCTACCTTTAGCCTTTATCCGCCTGGCCTGGCGCGCCCGCCATTCGATTCAATACCTAGGACATTTATCTGAACGTTTAGGATTTGGTTACACAAAACCCATTATCCGAGGTGCAATTTGGATTCATGCGGTCTCTGTTGGTGAGACTCGTGCTGCTCAGCCTTTGATAGAAGCCTATCTAGCTCGCGGTGAAAAAATCCTGCTGACGCATATGACTCTAAATGGTCGCCGCACTGGTAAGCACTTGTTTGCATCAGCCATAGCAGCTGGCCAGATTCGTCAAGTGTATTTACCTTATGACCTTTGTGGTCCAGTAGAACATTTTTTAAAAACCTTCAAACCCAAGATCGGTTTATTTATGGAAACCGAAGCCTGGCCAACAGTCGTATTTCGGTGTGCCGAAATCGGTCTCCCTTTATTTCTGGTGAATGCCCGCTTATCCCAGCGTAGCGCAAGGCGAGTACAAAGTTTTGGCAAAGCAGGACAAGCCTTATTTCAGGCTTTTGCTGGCGTCTTGGCACAGACTGCATTTGATGCAGAACGTTATCAGCAGTTGGGTGTGCGCAATATCGAGGTGGTTGGCAATCTCAAGTTTGATGTGCCATTAGATCCCGCGCAATTAGAAAAAGGCTGGCAGTGGCGGACCAAACTCGAAACCTCCAATCGATTGCTGGTTTGTGCTGCGAGTACGCGTGATGGTGAGGAAGCCATCATCTTGAAGGCTTGGCAAGCACTATTACTGAGTAATGTAATGACCGTCCCTCCGCTGCTATGTTTAATTCCAAGACACCCTGAACGTTTTGCAGAAGTAGCTAATCTCATTACCAATATGGGGCTCACATTCTGTAAGCGGAGTGAGTGGCTTGATACTCCAGATGCTTGTAATAGCGTTAACGTCTTATTGGGCGATTCGATGGGCGAGATGGCAATGTATTACAGTGCGGCAAGTTTGACCGTGATGGGTGGAACACTATTGCCTTTTGGTGGTCAGAACTTGATAGAAGCTTGTGCAGCAGGCTGTCCAGTTTTGTTGGGTAAGCATACTTATAACTTTCAGCAGGCAGCGATTGATGCAATTGACTGTGGAGCTGCAAAGCAAATTGAGGGTGAGGCGCTCTTGGGTGAGCCATATGCACTCGTTGAGGCTCTCAAATCCTGTCTAATGAACAGTGAGCAACTTGAGCAGATGGCTAAGGCAGCTAAGCAATATGCAGTAGACCACCAAGGTGCTACACAAAATATTCTGAGGATCTTAGATCGTCAGAATCATGTCCTTCACTAAACTCTCGCACCAAAGTTAGGATCATCGTTACGAGCTGCATCATCAGGCTTGCGATCCCCTTTGATTAAGTCTTCACGCTTAACCCCAAGCCACATTGCTAGAGCAGCGGCCACGAAGACTGAAGAATAAATACCAAACAAAATACCAATGGTTAATGCCAGAGCAAAGTAGAACAGTGTTGGTCCACCAAAGATCAGCATAGCCAAGACCATCATCTCCGTACTGCCGTGAGTGATCATAGTACGGCTAATGGTGCTGGTAATCGCATTGTCAATAATCTCGCGGGTATTCATCTTGCGATA
>DAISKI010000109.1:0-2776 GCA_036821065.1 Polynucleobacter sp.
TGAGTAGCGCACTTGTCTTTCTGTTTTTCTCGTGCTTATTTGAAATGAAGTCGCGAGAAATTCATTTATTATTAATTTTATTTTTGGGACTAACCATTGTTGGAGTGCTGTACTTTTTGGTTTTATACATTCATCCATTCTTGGGGCCGATGGCGATACAGCCGACACCCTTCCAAAACTTACTGAACATTACTTGGGCAACTCCCTGAGGCCTTACTCCCTTTGGTAGCTATTCTCCAAGTTGTCCTGAAGAACATAAGCAGTCCCGTTAGCTTCGAGATTGAGATCTTCTTTCAATACTCTCGTTTGATAAGTCCACCCCTTTGGCAGCTTGAGACTCGCTCCGAGCGTGGGTAGATCTTTCATGGTCAGCGTAGGATTCACAATTTGGGAATATGACTGCATGGCATAGGTCTCACCTTCAGGTGAAACTAGCTCATAGACTTCTTTGCCTGCTTGATAGATCCACTTAGTATTTCGAGATACTGGCGTAGCTTTATATTCGCCCGATCTGAAAAGCTGCCAAAGACTAAGCTTAATGATGGCCCTGAGGTTCATTTCAATACCACCGAATTTTTCTCGGTCATGATTCACGGTATTGGCACCTGAAGCCATAATGCCATCGATAGTCCAATAACGCGGGCCATTCAGTTTCACAAATGACGCTGCATGCTTCTCGGTAATGGTTTTTTCTGTAACGCCCTTCCATAGATTTTCTGGACAATCATTCAGGCCTTCGGTGCTAAATACTTGTATCTTTAGGCTTAGCCAATCACGATTGCCGTATAGGACTTCACAATAGCGTTGATTACGTAAATGGCTAACACTGACTTCGTACTTTGTTGTCTGTGCCACCGAGTTAATGGTAAATATCAAAAAAATCGCTGCAAGAAGTCGCGCTGGATTGAGTGTCATGCCGTTTTTGAATTTAATGTAATTTAACAATCGAGTCGGTACGACGGTGAATTAATCGGCTGATCGTATCGAGTGTTACCTTGATCCAGCCGTGCAATGCTAGCTGATGTAATTTATAGAGACTCAAATACATCAGTTTGGCAAAGAGGCCATCTACCATCAGGCTACCCCCAATCAAGCCGCCCATCATGCTACCAACGCTGCTAAATTCTCCTAAAGAAACGAGTGATCCAAAGTCACGGTAGCGATAAGCCTTGAGTTGCTTGCCAGCAATGATGCTATCGATCTCTTTATAAATATGGCTAGCCTGTTGATGCGCTGCTTGCGCTCGAGGCGGAACAATACCGCCCTTTCCACCATTAGCCTCTTCCCATGGGCAAGCAGCACAGTCTCCCATTGCAAAAATATGAGGATCTCTAGTAGTTTGTAAAGTAGGTAGTACGGTCAGCTGATTGGTTTGATTGGTCTCAAGGCCGCCAAAGTCTTTTAAGAATGCAGGCGCTTTAACACCTGCAGCCCAAACAATCAGCTCAGCAGGTATCACAGTGCCATTGGCTAGGTAAATTTGCTGGGGCAATACTTTCTCCACCTTGGCACCAGTCATCACCTCGACACCCAACTCGTCTAAGAGACTCTCTGCAGCACTCGAGATCCGCTCTGAGAGCGCTGGCAAAATTCTGGGGGCAGCTTCAATCAAAATGACTTTGAGATCTTTATTTGGGTCGACGCGATCTAATCCATAAGAGATCACTGCTCTAGTCGTACGATGTAATTCAGCGGCTAACTCTACCCCCGTCGCACCTGCTCCAATGATTGCCACATGCAATTGGCCTGGCGCTAGAGGCGTGGTCTGAGTTTGGGCCCGCAAGCAAGCGTTGATCATCTTCAAGTGGAAACGTTTTGCATCGGTCTGCGACTCTAGGCGAATCGAGTATTGCTCTACACCAGGCGTTCCGAAATCATTTGTCAGGCTGCCAATGGCAATAATCAGAGTATCGTATTTGATCCATTGCTCAGGCGTAACCAACTCCCCCGATTCATCAACAAAGGCGGCAATTTGAATTTGCTCTTTACTACGATCAATATTGACTAACTCGCCGAGCCTGAATGAGAAATGATGCCAATGGGCTTGTGCAATGTAGTCGAGCTCTTGATCGCTCAGGTCCATACTGCCTGCAGCAATCTCGTGTAACTTGGGTTTCCAGATATGGGTCCGGTTACGATCAATCAGGGTCACGCTTACCTTTTTGCCACCACTTTGACGTGAGGCGTAACGGTCGCCCAACTTGGTAGCCAACTCTAGGCCGCCAGCACCCCCACCAACAATCACTATCCGATGCGTCTCACTCATGCATTAACTCCAATATGGTCCTACGGGGATTTTCAAGGCGCTCCCTCTTCTGTTATTTAACCACTAAATCTGACACGCCCTCCTCCTTTGGGCGTAAGCAAGCTAAAAATAGCGGCCACCCCCATAAACTAGGGTTTGCACCCAAGATAAGCCACTCCAAAACCATTACGATCAGTTCGTTAATACCCGTTTTTAGGAGACGAATTTTGAATACCTTGATTGATCGAGTTGATCACCTTGTTTTGACTGTGAATGATATTGAGACCACTACCCAGTTTTATGAAAAAGCATTTGGCTTTGAACGTGAGTTCTTTAAAGGGCCTGAAGGTCAACCTCGCTACGCCCTGCTCTTTGGTCAACAAAAAATTAACCTGCAAGATCGCGCTACTGAAACCCCAACTAAAGCTAAAGTGCCTACCTTTGGTTCAGGCGATTTTTGCCTTATTAGCAAAGTACCTCTCGATGAAGTCATTACCCATCTGAAGCAAGCCAATATTGCAATTGATGTAG
>DAISKI010000110.1:0-2751 GCA_036821065.1 Polynucleobacter sp.
CAGTTGGCGTCACATTGATACTCATGGGTCTAGTGAAAAGTACATGGTGTAAATCGCTGACATTGGCTGTTTGCTTTATATCCTATTGCGCTTTGAATAGCAGTCTTGCCCCACTAGAGGGGGTGCTGGGCCATTATGATGCTCAGACTATTGAAGCTGTTCAAGGAAAAGCAGTATGGATTCCATGTGACTATCGCGCTAAAGACGAAGAGTATCGCTTGCTATTGCCGGGCACACAGTTAAATGGCTATCCATCTCAACAGGCAAGCGATATCACCAGCTTACTGGGTCAATATCCTCTGGTAGCAGTCCAGATCCCATTAGGCTCATCCATCGACGAGAAGCTAGCAGCCTGCCCTTCTTGCAATATCATTGGCCACCGTATGGAAATGCGAGCAAGACAAACACCCCAAGAAATTGAGGCGATACTAAGGGGTCATATTGGAGAGTATCTTTTTGTGAATGAATATTTAATCGCAGGTCCAGCAACAGTACCAAGCCCAGAACTCATTAATCAGTCGAGTAGCGAATTGCGTAAGGATGCTTGTAGATGATTCGGGTTGTAGCGCTCTGCTTTTTATTATTGGCAACAGTTTTAGGCTTTTTGCATCTTGATAGTCATCCAGCCTGGGCGCCGTTTCAGGCTCAGGAAGTGGTGAGTACTGAATCTGAGTCAAGCCATAACGCTAAAGTGGCACTGATTCAACCAAAGTCAGATTGGTTGCCAGATACTGGTGCAGCCTCGGTTCACGCGGCCTCCTTGATCTCTTTGAAAGATGAGTCATTGCGAGCCTTTTGGTTTGCAGGCAGCCGAGAGGGCGCAGCAGATGTAGTGATCAATAGCGCTGTATTCAACCCCCATACCAATACTTGGGGTGAGCCGACCGTAGTCATTGATCGCATTACCGCAGAAAAATCTCTGTCCCGTTATATCGCCAAATTAGGCAACCCCGTTCCAGCTAGGGCGGCTGATGGACGTCTGCAACTCTTTTTTGTGACGGTATCGATCGGAGGATGGGCAGGTAGCTCTATTTCTACAATGAGCTCAAGTGATGAAGGCCTCACTTGGAGTAAGCCGCAACGCTTGATTACTTCGCCCTTTACTAATTTAAGTACCTTGGTAAAAACACCTGCAATTCCTTTTGCAGATAGCAGACTAGGTTTGCCCGCTTACCATGAGTGGATTGGTAAGTTTGGTGAGCTACTGCGTATCGATGGCGACCAGGTGATTGATAAACGCCGCATGAGTTCTGGTCGCAGTGCAATTCAGCCTTTGGTATTAGTGGATGCCCCAGAAAAAGCCCAAGCCTATTTCCGTCAGACCCGAGGAAGTTCAAAGCCACATCAAATCCCTGTTAGCGAAACTCAAAATGCTGGCCAGTCTTGGCAAGCTCAAGCAGATCTTCCTATCGCCAATCCTAATGCTGCTATCACTGGCGTACTGTTATCAAATGGCTTACGTATTTTGGTGGCCAATGACCTAGAGTCAGGGCGCAGTCGTTTAGTGATGCTCGCAAAAGATAATTTAGATACGCAATGGCAAACCATTGATGTACTCGAAGATGATGAAGCCTTAGCACCAGAGCAACGTCGTGAATTTTCCTATCCATACATGATTGCAGATGGCACTCAAGTAGACTTAGTCTATACATGGGATCGTAAAAAGATTCGGCATATTCGCTTTGATGGTAATTG
Organism: Polynucleobacter sp.; assembly: GCA_036821065.1. GTDB lineage: Bacteria > Pseudomonadota > Gammaproteobacteria > Burkholderiales > Burkholderiaceae > Polynucleobacter. Next base: position 1,696 of record DAISKI010000110.1, read on the forward strand.
GATTAAGCAGGCTTATAGCAATGCCCAAGCGAAGACAGTTAGTAGCGAGGAGGGTAAGCAATGAAAAATTTTATGCAGACCATCGCTTTATTAGAGATGGCTCTTACATGTGGCACCCTTTTAGTTTGGCTGCTCCAAAGAAACTTCGAGGCGCAAATTCCTGTTGCAGCCCGAATCATCTTGGCTTTACTTTTGGCTAACCTGTTTTATTGGCCGCTCGGCATGTTTATGGAATTACCGCTAGCAGCTTACATTCGAGGTGTTACAGGTGATTTAAGTATGGTCTCGCTGCTTCTTCTTTGGTCGAGCGTCTTACTGGATCGTATCGATCCCCGAAATACTGAAGCACATTTTGTACCCATAGGATTTAAGGTGGCGATCGTCATCATCGCATTCAGTTTTTATCCTTTTGCCCTTGGTCTTGGAATGCTGGATCCTTATGGATGGGGCTATGCGAGTGTTGGGTTCTTGATTGCCGTATCGATATTTGCGGCCATTCTGGCAATAGGGAACTGGAGTAAGGGCACTTTCATTATTGCCTTGGCAATTCTGGCATGGTCCATTCATTGGCACGAGTCTGCGAACCTGTGGGATTACTTGCTTGACCCCTTCTTGATGCTCTGGGCGTTGCTTGCCTGTATTAGCTCAGTCAGACGTAAAAGAAGAGAGCGTTTACAGTCCGGTTTCTTATTTAGAGCGGGTTAATTAGTCGCCACAATAAAAAAGCCAGCGCGATGCTGGCTTTTTCACTAATGAAGTTAAGTTAGATATTTAATCTGCATAAGCTCCTGCTTTACGAATCACTGGACCCCATTTATTAATTTCAGAGTCGAGCTGATTCTTGAGAGATTCAGAAGTCACTTTGCTCATAGGCACGACTTCAATGTTGGATTCACCTAAGCGTGCTTTAACCTCTGGGTTATTCAAGGCTACTCTCAATGCCTTATTGATCTTGGCCAGCACTTCTGGTGGAGTGCCTTTAGGTGCGTAGAGACCATGCCAGGCCTTGACTTCAAATCCTTTCAAGCCTTGCTCATCGAGGGTTGGAATGGAAGG
>DAISKI010000111.1:0-2660 GCA_036821065.1 Polynucleobacter sp.
TTTTTAATACCAGAGCATTTACGATAAGAATTCATTTCCATTTAACGGACTTATTTATGAGCCTCAAAGACCAAATTACCGAAGATATGAAAACCGCAATGCGCGCTAAAGAAGTGACGCGTCTTGGAACCATCCGCTTGTTATTGGCAGCCATTAAACAGCGTGAAGTAGATGAGCGCGTGATGGTGGATGACGCAGGTGTTCTAGCAATTGTTGAGAAACTCATCAAGCAGCGTAAAGACTCCATCGAGCAATTTGCAAAAGCTGGGCGCGATGATCTGGTAGCAGTTGAGCAAGCAGAGATGATCATTTTGCAAGACTACCTTCCCGAGCAATTATCTGATGCAGAGATTAGCGCTGCAGTATCAGCAGCAGTAACTGCCAGCGGCGCATCTGGCCCGCAAGACATGGGCAAGGTGATTGGAATTCTTAAGCCTCAGTTAGCAGGCAAAGCAGATATGGGCAAGGTCTCAGGTTTGGTTAAGGCAGCTCTCGCAAAGTAAGTTTCATGGCGCTCATCCCTCAATCTTTCATTGCCGATCTTTTAAATCGGGTGGACATCATTGATGTGGTTGGACAGCATGTAAAGCTTAAAAAAGCTGGTGCGAACTATCAAGGTTTGTGTCCCTTTCATCAAGAGAAATCACCTTCATTTTCTGTTTCACCCAATAAGCAGTTCTATCACTGCTTTGGTTGTGGAGCACATGGCTCTGCAATCAGTTTCCTGATGGAATATTCAGGTCTAGGTTACGTAGACGCAATTGAAGACCTTGCTCGCTCTGCTGGACTCACTGTCCCGCGTGAGGAGCGAACCGTGCAAGATGTGGCACGTCAACAGCAGGCGATGGCTTTAAGTGAAGTGATGAGTTCTGCAGCGGATTGGTATCGTACTCAACTCAAGAATGCCCCTCGCGCAATTGACTACCTCAAAGGACGAGGTTTGACTGGCGAGATCGCTAAGCGCTATTCATTAGGTTATGCGCCCGATGGTTGGCAAGGATTGGAGGCGGTCTTTGGCCCTTATAGTAATGATGAAGTAGCCAAGACTTTATTAGACGGCGGCTTATTGATTCAGAGCGAGGCAAGTGAGAGCAACCAAACAGTGCGTCGCTACGACCGCTTTCGGGATCGCATCATGTTCCCGATTCGTAATCCTAAAGGCCAAGTGATTGGATTTGGTGGACGCATTCTCGATCAAGGCGAACCCAAATATCTCAACTCGCCAGAGACCCCTTTGTTTTCAAAAGGCAATACGCTTTATGGTTTGTTTGAAGCCCGTCAGGCTATTCGAGCACAAGAGTACGTATTGGTCTGTGAGGGGTATATGGATGTTGTGGCACTTGCACAGCTTGGATTCCCAAATGCAGTTGCAACACTCGGTACAGCATGTACTGCTAATCATGTGCGCATGTTACTTCGTCAAACCGATCGTGTTGTGTTCTCTTTTGATGGGGACTCTGCCGGTCAGCGCGCCGCCCAAAGAGCGCTGGAGGCTTGCCTGCCTTTGATGTCGGATGATAAAGAGATTCGTTTCTTATTTTTACCAGCTGAGCATGACCCTGATAGTTATGTCCGTGCCTATGGGGCGCCTGCTTTTGAGAAAGTGATTAAAGAAGCTGCATCACTTTCGACTTTTTTCTTTAGGGTAGTTAGCGAAGATCACGATCTCACTACTCCTGAAGGAAGAGCGCAAACACATCATGCTGCCAAACCCCTATTGCTGTCGATGCCTCCCATCGCCTTGCGCACACAAATCTTGCGCGAGCTGGCTATTCGGACAAACTCTTCACCTGCAGAGTTAGAGGCCTTTTGCGGATTGACTGTCATTCCTGCGACACCCTCTTCACAGACCAGAATGCAGCCACGTTCCGAACAAAGTAACTTCCCTAATCGTACGCAAGGTGCTCCATGGCAAGCAGGTAAGGGCGCCTCAAAAAGAGTGGCACAGAATATTCCTCCGCCACAAGCGCCGACAGATTTAGCTGAACAAATCTTACGAGTGCTCTTACAGTTTCCGCATTTAGGCAAAGCGTTAGATTCAAGCCAGCGTTCTTTAGCAATTGAAGCGGCAGAACAGCGCTCATCGAATGCAATGAGCATGATGCGAGACCTCTTGACTCAATGCGACAGTGTCGAACTTATTCCTGGCGAGAATGGTGGCACTGGCGAAGTGGGTGCCGGGGCATTTGCAATGTTTCAAGAGCAATTAGCGCAGAGTGAATTGGCTCCCCTCTATGAGGTACTGCGCAAACGGGTCATGGAATCGGATCTGGACCTGGCTGGTGCTAGCGCAGACCTTGAGGGTGCCTTTAAAAAGCTACAGACAAATCAGCTCAAAAAAGAGATGACTGACATCACTAAAAGGCTGTCTGATAGCACCGCTACAGAGCAGGACCGAGCCCGATATCGAGAATTAGGCGAAAAACTGAAATTCTCATAAGAATTTTCTGAAATTACCCCCTTATTTTGCTGATAAGTAGGGGTAAAAATGTCGTAATCGACTATAATCCTCTATTCCCAGAAAAAAACCGATTTAATTCAGTCACTTGCGCATTATTTTGATGAAATTTGGGGCAAGTGGCAAACGGGGCTGTACTTAATCAGTCGATATCAATCACCAGTAATGTAAGTAAGTACTAACAAATGCCAACTACCAAGAC
>DAISKI010000112.1:0-2631 GCA_036821065.1 Polynucleobacter sp.
ATTGGTAAAGTTTTCTGAATTCATTGATATCTCCCCCACAGTTCTATATGGTCTAACTTAGCATAACCATATTTCAGGGATGTCCTATCAGGACAAACCCTTCTCCCCTGCGTAAATCCACCTCTTTATTACTATGTTTTAGACTAAGCTAGGATGTCCTTAGAGGCATATATCAAATCGAGATTGGCAGATTAAAAGTGATAACGATAGAACATGATTCAATCACACATGAGTTTTCCTCGCTTGAGGAAGCCATGGCATGGGCTAAGGAACTGGGTGAGTTCGTTACTATTAAATTCAACGGTCTTGAGGTTGCGGGTAAATTTGGGGTGGATGGTATTACTGGCGGCAAATTTTCTAATGGCGACCCTTACACGTGGAAAAAGCGGAGAGGACAATAGCGTATTTAGGGGGCGACCCATTGCTTTTGCAAGACTCGTCTGACCATCGGTTCAAATGTCGATAGTGGCTCGCTTTGATAGTTGGGATCAAAAGAGATTTCGTCATACTTCGCACAAAACTCTACCGTTTGATCATAAGCAGGGTCTGCTTTAAATTTATCCCGTTCATTAGGATCAACACCGATCTTATCGCCGTAAAAATAGGTTTGAAATAAACCATGCTGCATCAGCATCCAATAATTATTTCTTGAGATGAACGGATGCAAGATGGCACCAATCACTTCACCATGATTAAAGGGTCCTAAGGGCTCCGCGATATCGTGCAGTAAGGTCACAACGACATACTCCTCATCCTTGCCATCACGTAAAGCCCTTGTGGCAGCTTGCAAACAGTGTTCTTTTCGGGTGATGTTGTAAGCAGTATCTTTTGCTAGATTCTCTAACAGAGCGAACAGTTGATCAGGTAAATTGGCCAATGTATGTTCGTGAACCTTTTTCATTACCTCAAAATCTGCGGTAGTTCCCTGATCCATTCGAGAGAAATGCATTTTGTCCATGTGTGATCTTTCAGAAAAATAGGCTTGATAATTTGATATTCATTAATATTACTGTGTACCTGTGACAACAGTAAATCTGGTTTACCCTTTTATTGCTTTGGCTCTTCCGATGTCTTATCGGATATTGTAGGTTTGTCATCCCCAGAATGATTGGCCATTGTTTTTAGGCTAGCCGGCGCCATCTTGCTACCATCCCAAACTTGACCACACCAACACTCACCCTGCGGATTAATAATGCAAACGCCGGAACCACAGCAACGAGGATCTGCATTACTCATGATGACTTACTCCGTGAACTGGTTGCAAGCCATAAAGCCATAGGGCCAATGGTGCTTGAGATGGGATGACGAAAGCGCGCAAATCCTCGATAGGCCAGATTGAGTACGGGTCTTAGATAAGGTCTCGAGAATAACCAAACCAATACTGGTAAGTTCGCTCTTTTATAAGCTTGTAAAAAGACTTCAACGCCATTAATCAATGTACCGCTCTCATACTGGGCGTACATTGAAGCCAAGGCTTGATCACATGAAACCCCTACCTGATTTGCATCATAGTTTGGGGAATTGATATCAACAAAGTGAAGCAATCCTGCTTGATTGCGTTTAGTGAGGAATACGATCTCAGCCTGACACAAAGGGCAAGCACCGTCATAAAATAGGGTTAATTTTTCAAGCTGATGCATTTGAGCCTATATTAAGGCTTATTCATAAAGCCTGCAGACCAGTCTCACTACTTCCATCACGAATTCATGCCAATACTATCCTCACCCTTTAAAGCCCTTGTGATTGGCTCATCCGGAACAATTGGCTCAGCCTTCTGTCAATTATTAGAAGCCCATCCAGATTGCGGAGAAGTAATTGGCATTCATCGGCAATCCACTCCATCAATCAACTATGATGATTTAGCTTCTATCGCAGACTCTGCAAATAATATTGCTTCACAAGGGCCCTTTCAGCTGATTATTAATACCATCGGCGTTTTACATGGCGAGCACTTTGGTCCTGAAAAACGTCTCGAGGATCTCAATCCTGATAGCTTGAGCACTCTTCTCAACGTCAATACTATCGGCCCTGCGCTCACAATCAAGTCTTTCAGTAAATTACTGGACTCTCAGCGTAGTGTGATGGTCACACTCTCAGCAAAAGTAGGAAGTATTGAAGACAATCGATTGGGCGGTTGGTACAGCTACCGAGCCTCAAAAGCGGCGCTGAATATGATCATTAAGACAGCAGCCATTGAACTGGCCCGCACCAAGCCTAATACCGCCATCATTGCCATGCATCCGGGTACTGTGCAGTCAAGACTATCCAAACCTTTTGGTGGCGAGACCAAAGGTAGACCAGCGCAAGAAGCCGCCCGCGATATGCTCAATATTCTTTTGAATCTCGAGGCCAGTGATAGCGGCTCTTTCTTGAGCTACTCAGGCGAGAAACTACCCTGGTAATACAGCTGAATTACTTGTGCTTATATTGAGTCGAGCAGTAAGCCCTAGTTACTAACTTACTTCGCAACGCTTGGTGTTTAGTAGCTCTACCAGACACTCGCTCTCGCCAGATCTTGAATGAAGCGCGCTTTAATGACTTACGCATCAGCGCAATCACCGCAGATTCGGATAGTCCAAAGCTTTTCTCAATCGCATCAAATGGCGTTCTATCCTCCCAAGCCATCTCAAT
>DAISKI010000113.1:0-2569 GCA_036821065.1 Polynucleobacter sp.
GGACACCATTCCACGGTTACTTGGACAGTTAATGTTGGATTTAAGTAATACTTTTTATTGATCGTAGCGTTTGGTTAACCCGTTGTATCTTGAGCATTTTTGCTTGGGAGAAACAACATGTCACGAAGGTTAACGATGCGCAAAATATCAGAAGTTTTAAGGCTCAACCAATGCAGTCTCTCCAAGCGAGCTATTGCTGATTCCGTCGGGGTTAGTCCCTCCACGGTCAGCGACTACATTCGTCGTGCCAATAGTGCTGGCATCACCTATCCAATTCCTGAGGGAATGGACGAGAGAGCACTTGAATTAGCGCTCTTTCCGGTGCCCAAATCTTCTCACGCAAAAGATCGGCCAATGCCGGATTGGAATGACATTCATCGTGAGTTGGGTAAAAAGCATGTCACGCTTGACTTGCTTTGGCAGGAATATAAATCTACCCATCCTGATGGTATTCAATACAGTAGTTTCTGTGAGCACTACCGTGCATGGCGAGGCAAACTCAATGTCAGCATGCGTCAAACGCATACCCCTGGTGAGCGTATGTTTGTGGACTACGCTGGCACAACCATGGAGGTCACCGATCGCCTTACAGGGGAGATTCGAAAGGCGCAAATATTCATTGCTGTACTTGGCGCTTCGAACTACACATTCTGTGAAGCCACATGGACACAAACGCTTCCAGACTGGTTAGGCTCACACGTGAGGTCCTTTGAGTTCTTTGGCGGAGTGGTCAAACTCGTGGTTCCAGATAATTTAAGGAGTGCGGTCAGTAAGGCACTCTTTTACGAGCCAGAGCTAAATCCAAGTTACCAGGAACTGGCCAGCCACTATGGCACAGCCATCCTCCCGGCTCGGGTTAGGAAGCCCAAGGATAAAGCCAAGGTTGAGGGAGCTGTCTTGATCGTTTCGCGCTGGATCATGGCTGCTTTAAGAGGACAGCGTTTCTTTAGTTTGCTTGAGCTCAATCACGCCATTGCCGAGTTGCTCAGCCGTCTCAATCAAAGGCCGTTTAAGAAGATACCTGGAAGCAGAAAACAGCTGTTCGAACAAATCGAGAGAATGGCTTTAATGCCCTTGCCAGCCAATCGATATGAGTTTGGTCTGTGGCTGATTAAATCTGTTGGTATCGACTATCACGTGGAGGTTGATGGGCACTATTACTCGGTGCCATATCGGTTTGCCAAACAGAAGGTTGATGTGAGAGTTTCTAACAATACTCTTGAGGTGTTCATGCGAGGACAACGAGTGGCAAGTCACGTCAAGAGTAACCTTCTTTATGGGCACAGCACGAATACCGAGCACATGCCCCAAGGGCAGCGAGAGATGATGGAGTGGGATGCTTCTCGGTTTAATAAATGGGCCAAATCTGTAGGGCCTCACACTGAGCGTTTGATCATTCAGTTACTCAAGAGCAAGCCTCACGTACAACAAGCGTATCGAGCCTGCATTGGCGTGCTCAGGTTCACCAAGTCACATGGCAATGAGCGAGTTGAAGCCGCGTGCTTAAGGGCATTAGAGCTGCATTCGATCTCATACCGCACGGTCTCATCCATTCTTAAGAACGGGCTTGAGAAAGTATCCGTGAAACCCAAGCCGACAGTACGAACGATTGATCACCCCAATGTTCGTGGTCCTGACTATTACCATTAACCGGAGAAATTAAATGCTAATGCACCCAACCATTGATAAGTTACGACAGCTCAGGCTAACAGGCATGGCGGCAGCCTTGACACAACAAGCCCATACAGCGGACATTGAAGAATTGGCGTTTGAAGATCGTCTGGGTTTGATGATTGATCAAGAAATGGCCTATCGGGAAAGCCGTTTACTCACAACCCGATTGCGTCGCGCAAAGCTAAAGGAGCAGGCGAGCCCCGAGGATATTGACTTCAGATCGACGCGCGGATTGGATCGAACCTTGTTCCAATCGCTATTGGGATGCCAGTGGGTGAGGAAGCACCAAAATATCTTGTTAACGGGACCAACAGGGGCAGGGAAAACATATCTCGCCTGCGCTTTGGTTCACCAAGCATGTCGAAGCGGACACACAGCACAGTACTACCGCTTGCCACGCTTGATGTATGAATTGAATCTGGCCAAAGGCTTGGGGCGCTATGCCAAGCTACTGGAGCAAATCGCCAAGGTCAATATCTTGCTGTTAGACGACTGGGGCTTTGCAGACTTTGATGATGCCACAAGAAGGGATTTATTAGAAATATTCGATGATCGTCATAACAGGCAATCTACGATTGTGACGAGTCAGTTACCCATTGAGAAATGGCATCATGCGCTAGGAGATGCAACGATGGCTGACGCCATCTTGGATCGCTTGGTACATAACGCACACAGAATAAATTTGATGGGCGACTCAATGCGTCAAAAAATGTCGTCGATCCATAAAACAACAATCGATACTGAAACTACTTCACAAGAAGAGGAAATTTAGTCAAAATTCAAAAACCAAACGCTGCGCATTAACTGTTCAAGTGCGCTGGACTGATGTCCAAGTGTTGGCGTTTTAGTGTACGAGTGTCTCTGGATTGGCTGTCCAAGTGCTCTGGAATATGCA
>DAISKI010000114.1:0-2507 GCA_036821065.1 Polynucleobacter sp.
ATTTGGGAATTTCATCATGTTTAAGTTTGTCAGAGTATTGCCATTCGTATTGCTTGTTTTATTTGTTTCCGCCTGTAGTAGTGTGAAGTTGGATGACACCAACGGTGTTGCTTCAGTCAATGCCGGCGGCGCCTCAACTTATGATCCCATCAGCGATCCAAAGTCTAGCGTTTACGGTAAGCGTTCAATCTATTTCGCTTTTGATAGCTACACGATTGACCCAAAATACGCACCGGTAATCTCGGCCCATGCTCAATATCTCAAATCATTTGAGAGGCAAAGAGCCGCCATCATTGTTCAGGGCAATACAGATGATCGCGGTACCGCTGAATACAACTTGGCCCTTGGTCAAAAACGATCTGAGGCAGTCAAGAAAGCCTTGCTCGCACTGGGCGTGAATGAATCACAAGTAGAGGCCGTGAGCTTTGGTAAAGAAAAGCCAGCCAATCCTGCTCAAACAGAGGCCGCTTTTCAGGAAAACCGACGTGCTGACATTGTTTATCACTAAGCAATGCAAACTCCCGCTATTAGGAAATGATTATGAAAACTTTATTTAGAGTAGTTTGTTTGTCTACTGTGATTTTGGCCGGCTGTGCATCAAACAAGTCCGGAACAGTCGAGATAAGCCCCGAAAGCAAAGCAGAAATTAAAAAAGAAGTTGAGATCGTTCAGAAAAAAATGTCTGATTGCGTTGCCGATGTAAATAAGACAGAAGAAGCCAAATATGTCAACGCGAACGTCATTGTGATTTTTCCGGACAGTCCGAATGCCAAGCAGTTACTTAACTCCCCCGAGTTCATCAATCAAGAGCAGGCCATAGCATTAAAGAAGTTCAAAGACGCCACGATGCAATGTCGTCCAATTGCAAAGGAATTACCTAAACCTGAAATGGTCGCAGTATATGAGTATTACTACTCTAAGGTTGACGATGTCTACGATGACTTGGTGAATAAGCGAATTACCATTGGCGTTGCGAATCAAGAGCGCCAAATGCGTTTGCATTACACGAATGATAAGTGGGCACAAGTCATGAAGGGCTACCAAGGGGGTTAAGCCATGGCAACCAAGTACAAATTTTTGTGTAAATCGTGCAAGTATGAATGCATTAGTAGCATTGGAGCTGAGTTTGGACCACACTCTTCTGAGCTTCCTATGAGCTGTAGCTCTTGCGCCTTGATCGACACCTATACTATCCCTAATCCAGGAGCAATTAATACTGAACTGCCTCTTAAGCCAGTATGTAGAGCTTGTGGTTCAGCAGATTACTTAGATCCATGGGATGGGCTTACATGCCCGCATTGCAAGAATCATATGCGTGCAAGTGGTGGTCATATTGGCTCACAGCGTCGATCTAGAGATTGGTAGACGGGTGATCGTCAAGGTGTACAAGTTACTATTAATTTGCTTTGTAGTCTTTTTGAGTTCTTGCATGAATCAACCGCCTGCTGAGCAAAGTAATGTCGGCATTCAGGGTGACAAGTTTTGGACCTTGGATTTCTTCTACTTTTATAAGGGTAAGCAAACCCACACAGAGAGCTTAAAGTTTGTTAGTAGAAGAGACTGTTTTGATACTCTGTATCAAATGCAGGTCGATTCTAAAAAACTTAGTGGCCATAGTGGAGCTGGAATTTGCACCAAGCATTTCGTGGAAGGACAAAAAAGAACAAAGGATGACTTATTAGGCTATCGGTAATAAATTTGTCATATTCAGCCTATATTTTTTACAAAGCAACAAAAAATTCTATTTAATTATCTCTTTTAAAATATCTGGAGTGTGTGCATGAAACTTTTATTCAAAAAGGCTATCGTAGCCGGAGTCGTAGCATTATCAGTATCTTCTGCTGCAATGGCTACCGAAATGACCGGTGCTGGCTCTTCTTTTATCTACCCAGTACTCTCTAAATGGGCTGAGGCTTACAAAGCTAAAACTGGTAACAGCTTGAACTATCAATCGATCGGTTCTGGCGGTGGTATCAAGCAAATTAAAGCGAAGACCGTCGATTTTGGTGCAACTGATGCCCCAATGAGCTTCGAAGAACTCCAAGCCGGTGGCATGGTTCAGTTCCCAGCCATCATCGGTGGTGTTGTACCTGTAGTTAATATTGATGGCATCAAGCCAGGTCAGTTGAAATTATCCAGCGACGTTCTCTCTGATATTTTCCAAGGCACTTTGACCAACTGGAATGACAAGCGTATTAAGTTGCTTAATCCTGATCTGCAAATCCCAGCTGGTGATATCACTGTTGTAACCCGTGCTGATGGTTCAGGTACAACGGCAATCTTTACTAACTACCTCTCTAAAGTTAACAAGAGCTTTAAAGATGCTGTGGGTTTTGGTGCCGCCGTTAAGTGGCCAGCCCCATCAACAGTTAGCGGTAAGGGCAATGAAGGAGTGTCAGCAAACGTAGCTCGTATTAAGAATTCGATTGGCTATGTAGAGTATGCATACGCCAAAAAGAATAATATGAGTTACACACAAATGAAGAATGCTGATGATAAGTTTGTTG
>DAISKI010000115.1:0-2441 GCA_036821065.1 Polynucleobacter sp.
ACCTTGCCAAAAGTTGTCAGTATGAAAGTCGCGTTTCAGTCTTGGCTATTGGATACCTATATGCCTGGGGGGCTGAACGAGCAGGTCTTCATTTACCTAGATCAGTTTTCTCGTCAAGCAAAAGGCTTAACCTTAGTAAGTAGCTTGGGCTTGATTGTGACCAGTGTGATGGCAATCTCTGGGGTGGAGCAGGCTTTTAATCGCATCTTTCAGTTATCTGGGCGTCGACCAATACTGAACCAAATTCTGATTTACTCAAGCGCTACTTTGATCGGCCCCTTTTTGCTTGGCTTCGGGATTTATTTGAGCAGTCTTTTGTTCGGCGCTGCCGAAGGTTGGATTGATGCGTTAACTGTGGGCTTTGCTGCCTTTGCCACAATCTCTCCCATGTTACTGGCTGTAATAGTATTTTCGATTGCTTATAAATATTTGCCTTACACCTCGGTAGCTTGGCGAGACGCAATTGCTGGAGCTGTAATTGCTGCATTCTTTTTTGAACTCATGAAATTTGGTTTTGGTTTGTTCTTAACAAACGCCCGTTTCTATCGAACGGTATATGGGGCCTTTGCAATTCTGCCTTTGGCTCTGATCTGGATTTATCTCACGTGGTGGATTACCTTAGCTGGCGCAGTGATTGTCGCCAATCTTCCGCCTCTTCGAGCCGGATTGGTTAGGGTTATTCGCTACTGATTGCGATCAGCGTGCCCTTGATTTGAGGTCAGCTTCAGACTATATTGAATCTCATCAGAGAATAAAAATAACGGAGATTGATATGAAGGTCAGGGACATCTTGCGGGTAAAGGGCGGGACATTATTTACTGTCCCACCTAGCGCAGCCTTAAGCTCTGCAGTCTTGACCATGAGTGATCATGATATTGGCTCCTTGATCGTCATGGAGGGCGATAAATTAGCAGGTATTTTGACCTTCCGTGAAGTGATGCAAGCACTCGCAAAAAATCATGGCAATCTAGATGGCCTCGAAGTACGCTCAGTGATGAATGCAAAGCCCTTAACTTGTAATATGGATACCGAGATGGACGAGGTGCGCCGCATGATGTTGGTAGAACATGCTCGCTACCTTCCCGTGATTGACCAAAAAATGCTAATGGGTGTGATTTCTTTCTACGACGTCGCCCATGCGGTAGTAGAGGCGCAGGATTTCGAAAACTCGATGCTCAAGGCCTATATTCGAGATTGGCCAGAGGACAGCTCTAAGGCCGCAAACTAAACTCTATTTCTGACAGATGCCATAATGTTGCTATGTCAGGAAATACTTTAGGCCTTCTCTTTACCGTAACCACCTTTGGTGAGTCCCACGGCCCAGCGATTGGGGCGGTGGTAGATGGCTGCCCGCCAGGAATGGCACTTTCTGAAGCCGATCTACAGACTGATTTGGATCGCCGCAAGCCTGGCACCTCCCGCCATGTCACGCAACGCAAAGAAGAAGACAAAGTGGAAATTTTGTCGGGAGTCTTTGAAGGCAAAACGACAGGCACCCCAATTGCCTTATTAATTCGCAATACCGATCAACGTAGTCAAGACTACGGCGATATTTTGCAAACCTTTAGACCAGGTCATGCAGATTACGCCTATCACTATAAGTATGGCTTGCGCGATCCACGTGGCGGTGGCAGATCTTCTGCACGCTTAACCGCGCCAGTCGTTGCTGCTGCAGCCATCGCAAAAAAATGGTTGCATCAACAATACGGCACCGAGATTTTTGGCTACATGAGTCAGCTGGGTGAGCACGTCATTCCATTTGAAGATGAGAAGCAAATTGAGAACAATGCTTTCTTTGCTCCTAATGCCAAAATTATTCCTGAGCTTGAAGCGTACATGGATAGCTTGCGTAAAGCAGGAGATTCTTGTGGCGCCCGCATTGAAGTGCGCGCTCGAAATGTACCAATGGGTTTAGGTGAGCCTCTGTTTGACAAATTGGATGCGGATATTGCCCATGTCATGATGGGAATTAATGCTGTCAAAGGGGTCGAGATTGGATCTGGATTTCAGTCTGTCGTGCAAAAGGGTAGTGAGCATGGCGATGAGATGCATCCTGATGGTTATGCCAGCAATAATTCTGGTGGCACTTTGGGTGGTATCAGCAGCGGTCAAGACCTCCGGGTTTCGATTGCGATCAAGCCAACCTCAAGTATCTTGAGCCCTAAGCAATCAGTAGACTTAGACGGTAAGCCTATGACTGTGCAGACCAAAGGTCGTCATGATCCTTGTGTCGGTATTCGGGCGACGCCCATTGCTGAAGCAATGTTAGCGCTAGTCCTTATGGACCATGCTTTGCGTCATCGCGCACAGTGCGGTGATGTCAAAGTATCTGTTCCTGCTGTACCCGCAGCTAGACCTGGCGCGAAGTAGGTCGCACATCAAGCTATGACACCTTCAGTGCGTTGGGCCTTCGGGTCCTTTTTCTTTTTATATTTCGCTTA
>DAISKI010000116.1:0-2299 GCA_036821065.1 Polynucleobacter sp.
GATCACAACGCTGTCTGGCCTGACAACACTCGCCACGCCAGACAGTAATTCAATTTAGAACGGAATATCGTCATCCATTGCGCCTAAAGAGGCGGCATTGGAAGATGCTGCCGGTGCAGAAGACTCAACAGACTTCGAACGACTGTAGCTCTCGCCACCTTCGCTACCGCCTACTGGCTTACCACCCAACATTTGCATGGTTTCAGAAACAATCTCTGTAGAGTATTTTTCTTGACCACTCGCATCAGTCCATTTGCGAGTGCGTAAGCGACCCTCTACATAGACTTGTGAGCCTTTTTTTAAATACTGACCTGCAATCTCTGCAAGCTTGCCAAAGAATGCAACACGATGCCATTCAGTGGTCTCTTTCATTTCACCAGTTTGCTTGTCTTTGTAACGATCTGATGTCGCTACTGAGATATTGGTTACTGCGTCGCCACTGGGCATATAACGCGTTTCTGGGTCACGTCCTACATTACCCACGATGATGACTTTATTTACCGAAGCCATGTTGTCTCCCGAAGAAAAATACTACTGTTAAAAAATGATGAAGCTTAGGTGATGTCTCAGCGGTTTATGCCTTATCAGTGGACCTGGCGGGCAACTCCTGCATCGACCAAGCAATTATAAGCCAGCAAATTAAGAGACCAGTACCAGCGAAAAAGACCGAGAAAGTGCCGAGGCTATCCATTAAATAACCTCCCAACACGGCTCCACTAAAGAGGCCAATAGATTGGGTGGTGTTGAATATCCCTAGCGCTGCCCCCTTGGCTTCTTTGGCAAAACGTGAAACGAGTGAAGGCTGCAATGCCTCTAATAAATTGAAGCCTACAAAGTAAATCACCAAAGTGGTAGTAATTACTGAAATAGAGCTTGCACTCGTAAAGATACTTTCAGCAATCACCAATAAAGCAATCGAAAATAACAAGACCGTGCGCAAGCGATGTTTCTTTTCTCCCAGAATCAAAATGGGAGCCATGATGACAAAAGAAAGAAGCACTACTGGTAGGTAAATTTTCCAATGTGAGGCGAGCGGAAGGCCAGCATCGACCAACAGACGAGGTATTACCAAGAACATAGCAACTTGGGTTGCGTGCAGCACGAAGACACCAATATTTAATCGCATCAACTCGGGACGCAAAAAGATTTCTCGCAAAGATGCAGACTCCACCTTGGGTTCAGGCTTTGAATTGGGCAAGATAAAGTGGGTGACTAGCATCGCTATCGCCCCCAAACAAGCCAAAACAATAAAAATTCCACGCATAGAAATTAGGCGATAAAGCGGTGCGGCAATCACTAATGAGAGAGCAAAGGACAATGCAATACTGCCCCCTACTAGTGCCATAGCCCGTGTGCGGACCTGCTCACGAGTTAAATCGGCAACCCAAGCTGAAATGGCAGCGGAGATGGCACCAGCCCCCATGACTCCCCGCCCAATCGCAATCCACAGCAAATCATCTCGTGCAGAACAAATTAGGGCACCAGCAATAAATAAAGACAAGCCCCAGAAAACCACGGGTTTACGACCGATGCGATCGGAGAGGCGTCCCAAAGGAATATAAAGGCAAGCCTGGACGATATTAAAGATTCCGAGGGCTAGACCAACCCATAGCGCCCGCTCACCGCCCGGGAGCCCATGGGCATAGACGCTAAATACTGGCAAAAGCAGGAAAAGGCCCAGCATCCGGAGGCCATAGATGCCCGCTAAGGCCAAAGTAGAGCGAAGTTCAGAAGGATTCATAAGAAAAGGCTATATTAACAAGTTACCCAAAAAAATCATGAATAACGAAATTAAAATCCGCGGCGCACGCACGCACAACCTTAAAAATATCAATCTGGATATTCCCAGAGAGAAGCTAGTGGTCCTCACCGGCCTATCGGGCTCTGGCAAAAGCTCTCTGGCTTTTGACACCTTGTACGCCGAGGGTCAGCGTCGCTACGTCGAATCTCTTTCGGCATACGCCCGTCAATTTTTACAATTGATGGAAAAACCTGATGTGGATGTCATTGAAGGTCTATCTCCAGCAATCTCGATTGAACAAAAAGCAACCAGCCACAACCCTCGCTCAACAGTGGGCACCGTTACAGAAATTCATGATTACTTGCGCTTGCTATTTGCTAGAGCAGGCACACCGCATTGCCCTGAACACAATCTTGCGCTAGAAGCCCAAAGCGTCTCACAAATGGTCGACACCGTATTGTCGATGCCTGAAGATACCAAGTTAATGATCTTGGCTCCGGTAGTCAGTGAGCGCAAAGGCGAGTTTGTTGACTTATTCCAGGATCTGCAAGCCCAAGG
>DAISKI010000117.1:0-2283 GCA_036821065.1 Polynucleobacter sp.
ACTAGACGATATAAGGCACCACTATCCAAATAATGAAAGCCGAGCTTCTGAGCTACCAAGGATGCGACCGTCCCCTTCCCAGAGGCGGTGGGTCCATCGATAGCGATCACTGGGGGTAAATTCATATAAAACTAGGAAACAATCTTGGCAAATTCAGCAAAGTAAGTAGGAAAGGTTTTTGCAACACAATCGGGATCATTAATTTTGATGGCATTAGGGCCGAAAGTGGCCAATGAGAAACACATTGCCATCCGATGATCATCGTAGGTATCAATTCCACTGACTGGAGATTTCCAATCAGCCAATTTGACTGGTGCTTCTACCGTAATGTAATCAGCACCTTCTTCCACAATGGCGCCAAGCTTCTTCAACTCAGTCACCATCGCAGCAATACGATCGGTTTCTTTGACGCGCCAACTAGCAATATTATTCAGACGCATTTGTCCTTCAGCAAATAAAGCGGCGACTGCAAGAGTCATTGCTGCATCAGGAATCTCGGTGCAATCCAAAGTAATTCCAGCGAGCTTGCCGCTTGCATTACTCACTCCAGAGACTTCAATCGATTCATCTGTTGCAATAATGTTAGCGCCCATCTTAGCTAAGGCATCAGCAAAGGCTACATCACCCTGAATACTATTTCGCCCAACGCCCAAGACCTTTACAGGGCCAGCGCCAATGGCACCAAGCGCTAAGAAATAAGAAGCGGATGAGGCATCGCCCTCAACCATTAACTCGCCTGGACTGGAGTAGACCTGCTCACTCTTTTTTGCGGGAATAATAAAAGTTTGTGCATCGGGACAAGAAACTTTCACATCAAAGCATGCCATGAGTTTGAGCGTGATATCAATATACGGACGTGAAATCAACTCACCAATCACTTCGATTCGAATAGATTCTGTTGCAACTAGCGGCAATGCCATCAGTAGCGCAGTCAAGAACTGGCTCGATACATCACCCCGCACCTTCACAACATCGGTAATCTTGATTGGAGCGGCTTTGATCTGAATCGGTGGATAGCCTTCTTGTTGCTCATAAGCAATCTCTGCCCCAACTTGACGCAGACCATCAACCAAATCCTGAATGGGTCTTTCATGCATGCGCGGCACGCCCGATAAACGATAGTCTCCACTCTGCATCGCAAGCGCAGCAGTAAGTGGACGAATGGCAGTACCAGCGTTCCCCATGAACAAATCTGCCTCCCTAACTGGGAAACGACCACCACATCCTTCGATCACACAAACTTGATTGGGTTGGTCAGTAACGGATATGCCCAGCTTACGCAAAGCATTGCGCATGACTTGCGTGTCGTCTGCATCCAAGAGATTCTTAAGGGTAGTTTTACCAGTAGATAGAGCGGCTAAGAGTAGCGCTCGATTTGAAATACTCTTAGAGCCTGGCAGGACCACTGCGCCTTGCGCTCGGGTCAATGGGCCGATTGTGATACTGGTTGAAGCAGTCATTAGCTTGCATCCAAATCTTGTCGCGCTTTACTCGCTTTTGCAAATAGCTTTTCAATTCCTGCGCCATCATTTTCCGCAATCAATTTACGCAAATGCTGAACGATCGCTAAATATTGATCTAATTCTTTGAGGATTGAAGTACGGTTAGCCAAACAGATATCACGCCACATCTCCGGACTTGAGGCCGCAATCCGGGTGAAATCTTTAAAACC
Organism: Polynucleobacter sp.; assembly: GCA_036821065.1. Classification (GTDB taxonomy): domain Bacteria; phylum Pseudomonadota; class Gammaproteobacteria; order Burkholderiales; family Burkholderiaceae; genus Polynucleobacter. The sequence continues at coordinate 1,673 of DAISKI010000117.1, forward strand.
TGCACCGATGTGATCCAACTTATCAGCAGCGTCTTCAGAATTAATTACACTCGTCATCAAAGCGTAAGACAGGATGTGGGGCAGATGGGAGACTGCGGCATAAATGGCATCATGTTGCACACTCGAAAGCATCTTTACTAGCGCCCCAACTGCCTGCCAAAACTGCTCGATCAATGCGATATCTTGTGGAGAATTTTCTTGCAGTGGACAAATGATCACCTGCTTACCAAAGAATAAATTGGCTTTAGCCGCAGACGCTCCATGTTGAGCACCGCCAGCAATGGGATGCGCGGGTACAAACTGACACGCTTTTTTACCCAAGACTTCTTTGGCAGCCAAAATGACATCGCCTTTAGTGCTGCCAGCATCAGTTATTAAAGTCTTAGGGGCGAGATGAGGTTCGATGGCTGCAAAGGTAGCGCGCATTTGGGCAACTGGCACACACAAGACAATCACATCGGATTGCTTAGCAGCGTCGACTAAATCCACCACCCCATCGATTGCACCCATCTTTAATGCGTGATCTAGATTAGACTGGGTTCGTCCAACTCCAAGCACCTTGGAGACCACGCCAGCTTCCTTCAGTGCCAAGCCAAGGGACGCACCAATCA
>DAISKI010000118.1:0-2218 GCA_036821065.1 Polynucleobacter sp.
TATGAGGGTGGTGCTGATGCAGCGCAGGGTTTCGTTCCACCATCGGAATAAATTCAAAATTAGGCTTGACGACGCATGATTAGAGGCATAGGATGAAAGCGTGGTGTTACAGCAGGCGTGTAGCCCACATTGGTCTAAATGTTTTTAGACTGCTAATGTAAGCATATCTCTATGCTTATTGGGCACATGGGACATCAAACTCCTCTTTGCTCCTGCCACATTGAATGTGGCAATTAAACCCGATGGGCAAACCCCGTCGGGTTTTATTTTTTAGTTCACAAAACGATTCGATCAACGCCTGTCGTATTGCTGACTAATAAGACATCGGCTTTTTCTTTAGCAAAAATTCCAACGGTCAGCACGCCAGCAATTTGATTGATCTGTGCCTCAAGCGCTGCAGGGTTGGTAATACTTAAACCATTCACTTCGAGTATCCAACCCCCGTTATCTGTCACGAAAGCATGACTAGCGGTTTGGTTTAAATCTTCACGCGTATTTTTTTGGAGTCGCAGTGTTACTTTGCCACCCATCTTTTCCATTTCACGAGTCACAATCGCGCAGGCCATTGGCATCACCTCAACCGGTAATGGAAAGTGGCCCAAGACAGGCACTTGTTTAGAAGCATCACAGATGCACAGAAACTGATGGGCCATCGAGGCAATGATCTTTTCTCTGGTCAAGGCACCGCCGCCGCCCTTGATCATATTGCCCTGAGGATCAATCTCATCGGCACCATCAACATAGACTGGTAACTCCACAACATCATTTGGATCCAGCACTGTAAAGCCATGTTTTAGGAGACGCTCTGTACTGGCATTTGAACTCGATACCGTTCCAGCGAAGTGACTTTTGTGGGGCGCAATGGCATCGATGAAGCAATTGACGGTCGATCCAGTACCCACCCCCAAGATTTGCCCTGCAGGAAGCTTTAGGACCTCATCACGAGCTGCCTGGGCAACTAATTGCTTTAATTGGTCTTGGTTCATGATTTCAGGCAATCCTTAACTTGGTCAATTTCTGAATAATCTGTCTTGCAGCACGGGACTGCATTATTAATATCATATGATATCGATAAAGCAGTCAACCGAACCATTCAAGAAGCTAGCACTATGCCATCCGCCCTAGAACAACTTAAAGCATTTACCACTGTAGTCGCCGATACCGGGGATTTTGAGCGGATGCGCCAATTTTTGCCACAAGATGCGACCACGAATCCTTCTTTGATTCTGAAGGCTGCCCAACAAAGCAATTACCAGGCATTGGTCGACCAGGTTAAAGCCGCCCATCCCGGTATGAAAGCCCCCGAACTGGTTGACTATATATTGGTTGCTTTTGGTCTAGAGATTCTGAAAATTGTTCCGGGCCGAGTCTCTACCGAAGTTGATGCCCGTCTGTCTTTTGATACTGCTGGCACAGTTGCTAAAGGCAAACACCTCATCAGTCTCTATGAATCGCATGGCATCAAACGGGATCGCATCCTGATTAAATTGGCCGGCACTTGGGAAGGCATTGAGGCAGCCAAAGCGCTAGAAGCAGAAGGCATTCATTGCAATATGACTTTGCTTTTCTCTTTGGTTCAGGCTGCTGCGTGTGGCGACGCTAACGCTAAGTTGATCTCTCCATTTGTTGGACGCATTACCGATTGGTTCAAAGTCAAATTAGGCAGTGATTGGAATGATGCCAGCCACACTGGCGCCAATGACCCTGGCGTTCTCTCTGTAAAGCGCATCTATCAATACTACAAACACTTTGGCATCAAAACGGAAATCATGGGTGCGAGTTTTCGTAATACAAGCCAGATTTTAGAATTAGCCGGTTGCGATCTATTGACGATCAGCCCTGAGCTCTTGGCAGAACTCCAAAAGAGTGAGCAGCTAGTGAGCCGAAAATTGCTAGAGAAGAGCGAACCATCAGCCGAGCTAGCCAAGTTAAAGCTAGATGAATCGAGCTTTAGACTTCAGCTCAATAATGATGCGATGGCTACTGAAAAGTTGGCGGAAGGTATTCGGAACTTCTGTATTGATACTGAGAAGCTAGAGAACTTACTTAGCTAAGCGCTGTCTGAGTGCTTCATAGAGGCAAACGCCACTCGCTACCGAGACATTCAAGCTCTCTACTACGCCTTGCATCGGGATTCTGACTAATTCATCGCAGGTTTCCTTAGTGAGTCGGCGCATGCCCTCACCTTCAGCACCCATCACAATCCCAATCGGGCCGG
>DAISKI010000119.1:0-2188 GCA_036821065.1 Polynucleobacter sp.
GCCCAGTACGCCTTTTACCAGGTGTACCATGCCCTTTAGCAAATCGTAAGCCTGGAGATATTGATTTCTTCGTCGTTCGTGAAAATACGGAAGGCGAGTACTCAAGCGTAGGCGGAAAAATGTTCCCCGATACTGACCGCGAGTTCGTAGTGCAGGAATCAGTATTCACCCGTCACGGCGTCGATCGAATTCTGAAGTACGCATTTGATTTGGCGCAGAGTCGCCCTAAAAAGCATCTCACCTCAGCTACTAAATCTAATGGTATTGCTATCACGATGCCATACTGGGATGAGCGTGTGGAAGCGATGGCAAAACACTATGCTGATATCAAAACTGATAAATATCATATTGATATTCTGACAGCACAATTTGTGATGAACCCAGATCGTTTTGATGTGGTGGTTGCAAGTAATCTCTTTGGGGATATCTTGTCCGATCTAGGTCCTGCTTGTACAGGCACAATTGCGGTTGCACCATCTGGCAGTATTAATCCTGAAGGGAAGTTCCCATCCTTGTTTGAGCCGGTTCATGGTTCTGCGCCTGATATCTATGGCAAGATGATTGCTAATCCCATTGGACAGATTTGGAGCGGTTCCATGATGTTGGATCATCTCGGTTATCCAGAAGCTGGTAGAGCTATCTTTACTGCGATTGAGAAAGTTCTTGCAGCGGGACCAAAGAACTCACCTTTAACTCCAGATTTGGGCGGCACAGCTAAGACGGATGATCTTGGTAAGGCAATCGCTGCAGCGATTTAAACGCTCCAAACCGGATCTTTTTTGCTGGCCTTGGCAATATCTGCCAAGATTTGCTCATGCGCTTTGCAGTCATCTGGACTAGCAGCCATGAGCTTCAGATTTGTAGGCAGCACCTTAGGCTGGCCAGCAGCATCGTTATTGACGGTATAGTCAATCAGATCAATGGTGAGATCCTCTTGACCACGGGTCATTGCTAAATACACTTCAGCCAGTAGTTGCGCATCTAATAAAGCGCCGTGTAAGGTGCGATGCTCATTACTAATCGCAAAACGTTCGCAAAGAGCGTCTAAAGAATTCCGTTTACCTGGAAACATTTGCCGAGCATCGAGCAGGGTGTCGGTAATCTTGGAGGCTAGGTTTCTAAAAGGAGGTCTTTTAAGTAAGGCAAACTCGTTATCTAAGAAACCTAAGTCAAATGCTGCGTTATGAATCACGATCTCAGCGCCATCGACAAACTCTATTAGCTGCTCAACAATATTGCCAAAGACTGGTTTGTCAGAGAGAAATTCTCTTGAAAGTCCGTGAACAGCAAAAGCACCTGCATCAATATCACGCTCAGGATTAATGTAATGATGAAAGGTCCGATCCGTTAAGCGGCGACCAACCATTTCAATACAGCCGATTTCGATAATTCGGTCACCAGTAGCAGGATTTAATCCGGTTGTTTCAGTATCGAGTATGACTTGACGCATCTTAAGTTCCTTCTAAAACAGATTCCGGGATTTCCATAGGCCCATTTCCTGCATATTTATCTAAGTAGAGATAAATCACGGGCGTAATAATCAAGGTGACGAATTGAGAGAAGATCAAGCCGCCTGCAACTGTAATACCCAAAGGCTGTCTAAGTTCAGCTCCAGCACCAATACCAAATGCGATCGGTAGAGCGCCCATCAAAGCGGCAAAGGTGGTCATCATGATGGGGCGGAAGCGCAATATACAAGCTTCTCGGATTGCTTTTTCAGGAGTCATACCTTGGCCCCGTTGGGCCTGTAGAGCAAAGTCGATCATCAAAATCGCATTTTTCTTTACGATACCAATCAATAACAAAATACCAATCGAGGCAATCACGGTTAACTCAAAGCCAAATAGACGCAAAGATAAGATTGCGCCAATCGCCGCCGAGGGTAGGCCTGCCAAAATGGTTAAGGGGTGAATATAACTCTCGTATAAAACACCGAGGATGATATAAATCACACCCAAGGCGGCCAGAATCAAAATAATTTGACCTGATTGGTTACTCTTAAATACTGCGGCATCACCACCGTAGCTAGTGATGATGGAAGGGGGAAGACCGATCTCTGTGCAATAAGATTCTATTTTCTTGGTGGCATCACCCAAGAACACATCTGGTGCTAAGTTAAACGATAAGGTCACAGCAGGGATCTGGCCTTGATGGTTAACCGCTGTGGGTCCAACCTTACGCACGAAGC
>DAISKI010000120.1:0-2157 GCA_036821065.1 Polynucleobacter sp.
TGAATCCGTGGATCAATGTAGACGTAGCAAAGGTCCGAAATTAACTTAGTGAATAGACCAATCAAGGTGAATAAGTACAAAGTGCCAAACACAACTGGGTAATCGCGTCGCATCACAGACTCATAGGAAAGGAGGCCTAAGCCATCCAGGGAGAACAAGGTCTCGATCAGTAAAGATCCGGTAAAGAACGCTCCAATGAAGGCTGCTGGGAATCCCGTCACTAGCGGTAAGAGCGCATTACGAAAGACATGCTTCCACAAGACTTGATGCTCACTCAGACCCTTGGCTCTTGCTGTTAACACATACTGTTTACGAATCTCTTCTAAGAAAGAGTTTTTAGTCAGCATCGTAACCACTGCAAAGCTACCTAGTACCATTGCAGTGATAGGCAAAACCAAATGCCAGAGATAATCCAAAATCTTACCGATCAAGCTGAGGTCCGACCAGTTATCTGACGTTAAGCCGCGCAGGGGGAAGAGTTGTAAGAAGCTACCCCCTCCAAAGAGCACGAGCAACAAGACTCCCAATACAAAACCTGGAATGGCATACCCCACCAAGATGATGGTGCTTGTTACTGTATCGAAGCGAGAGCCCTCCCGAACGGCTTTAGCAATTCCCAGAGGAATCGAGATCAGGTAGGTGATGAAGAAAGTCCATAAACCAATACTGATCGAGACCGGTAATTTGGAAACCACTAAATGCCACACACTTTGATGCTGGTAGTAGCTTTGTCCCAAATCAAACCTGGCGAAGCGACCCAACATCATGAAGTAGCGCTCCAGTGGTGGCTTATCAAAACCATATAAGGCTTTAACCTCGGCTAAGCGCTGCTCATCAATCCCCTGACGACCGCGATACGTTGCCCCAGCCCCAGACGATTCCGAGCCACCAACAGATCCATTGCCTTTACCTTTGAGCTCCAACACCATTTGCTCAACAGGGCCACCAGGAACAAATTGCACTACTGCAAAGGTCAGTGTTAACACCCCTAATAAGGTAGGAATCATTAATAGCAAACGCTTAGCAATATACGCACGCATCTGAACTTGCATTAAGGGGCCTCTGCTTTCCACCAGTTCTGCAAGATCCAAGTTTCAGCCATGTAATACAAAGGAGGATCTGGATAGTGCATTTCTTTTCTAAAGGCAATTCGATGTGTTGGGTTATACCATTGGGGTACGACAAAATAACTATTCCACAAGACCCGATCAAGCGCCCGACTCGCTGCTCTGAGTTGCTCTCGGTTCTGTGCCTTGGTAATTTCTCCAACTAAAGCATCTACAACTGGAGACTGAATCCCAATGACATTGTCCGAACCTTTTTCTTTGGCAGCTTGACTTCCAAAACGATCCCATAATTCATTGCCAGGACTTTGCGAATCTGGGAAACGAATCGTCGTCATATCAAAATCGTATTCATTCATTCGCTTTTGATGAAGCGCAAAGTCACTTGTTCTCACATCTACCTGAATACCCAGCTTTTCTAAGTTGCGAGTATATGCAGAAATGACTCGCAAAAAGAACCCGCCATCCTCAACCATTTCAAAGCGAAAGGGTTCGCCTTGAATATTTCTGAGCGCACCATCGCGATAGGTCCAACCAGCATCTGCCAATAACTCACGTGCCTTGCGCAGATTCTGGCGCAAGCTGCCTGGCGCTGCAGTTGAAGGCGCTGGTGGCATAGGGCCAAAGACTGCATCAGGTACCCAACGGGGATATTTCTCTTTAAGGGGTCTAAGCAACTGCAGCTCTGCTTCTGTGGGTTTGCGAGGTCCATCAAAGTTGGCACTCAAATCACTGTTTGTGAAATAACTATTAATGCGGCTGTATTGATCAAAAAAGAGTTGGCGATTGAGCCATTCAAAGTCGAGGGCATAGCCCAAGGCCTGTCGCACACGCACATCCTGAAAGATGGGTCGGCGTAAGTTCATTGCAAAGCCCTGCATTCCGGCGCCATTGTGATTTAAGAAGGCTTTCTTTAATAAGCTGCCATCATTAAATTTAGAGCCAACATAACCTTTAGCCCAGATCTTGGCGCGGTACTCAACTAGTGCATCGAACTCACCGGCCTTAAAGGCTTCGAGCCTCACTGCATCATCACTATATAGCTTGTACACAATGCGATCGAAGTTATAAAACCCCACACGCACATTGATGG
>DAISKI010000121.1:0-2106 GCA_036821065.1 Polynucleobacter sp.
TATGCATTTAAAGATCCGTCACCGCACCGAGTATCGCTACGAAACTCCCGTACGGTATTCCATTCAAGAATTACGTCTTACCCCACCTCAAATAGCAGGCCAAAAAATTGAGCGCTGGAAAGTGGGAACACCAATTAAGGCGAGTACTTCACATGATGCTTTCGGCAATCTTTGCAGCATCTTTGTGCAAGAGAGCCCCTATACCTCGATGATGATTGAGGCTGAGGGAGAAATCCACACTCAAGATGCCTATGAATTTGTTGACCCACCAAAGGCTGTATCACCCTTCTATCTTCTGCAGCAAACCCATTTGACTGAGCCCGCCCCAGAAATGCTCTCTTTCTTTGAAAAAAGTCTGCCAAAGAAAAATACAACGGATGAAGTCCTAAAACTCGCGACAGCTGTTCAAGAAGCTATTGTCTACCGTCCTGGTGAAACCAACTTTGCAACCACTGCCGCACAATCATTTGCCTTGCGCTCTGGTGTTTGCCAGGATCACGCGCACGTGATGCTGGGTCTTTGCCGATTCTCGGGTATTCCTGCGCGCTATGTGAGTGGATATTTCTTTGCCGAAGAATCTCCGAATTTAGCGAGCCATGCTTGGATTGATTTTTGTAGCGATATTAACCAAGGAATATGGCAAAGTATTGATATCACCCATGCCTGCTTAGTTGATGCCCGCCATATTCGATTGGCTATTGGACGAGATTACTATTCAGCCGCACCTGTAAAAGGAGTGCGATCTGGTGGTGGCGGTGAAGAGCTCAGCGCCAGTATTTCCATACAACAAGTCCTTTGAACCTGAGTTTTAGTCTTAGGCGATAATCCCAAGAAATCATTTTTAGGAAGTTGTTATGACGTATTGCGTAGGCTTGTGCTTAAAAGACGGTCTGGTCTTTTTATCCGATACCAGAACCAATGCCGGTGTTGATCAAATTGGCACCTTCCGTAAAATGGCTCTCTTTCAAAAAGACCAGAATCGTTTTTTTGCACTGATGAGTGCTGGCAACCTAGCCGTTAGTCAGGCTGTCAAAGAAATACTGCTGCAAGGTCAATTGTTTAATGGCCTGAATTTATGGAATGTGCAAAGTACGCATGATGCTGCTGTGGTGATCGGTGAAGCTGTTAAACAAGTCTATGAGCGCGATCACAAAGCTTTAGAAAAAGCAGGCCTGGAATTTAATTGCAACTTTATCTTTGGCGGTCAAATCAAAGGCGAGCGGCCCAGGATGTTCAATATTTACTCAGCCGGTAATTTCATTGAAGCAACGCCAGAGACTTGCTACTTTCAGATTGGTGAGTCTAAATACGGTAAGCCGATCTTGGACCGTGTGATCACTTTTGATACCCCACTCAATTTAGCGACTAAATGTGCCCTCATCTCGATGGACTCGACTCTGAAAAGTAATATCTCTGTGGGTTTACCACTCGACTTACTGGTCTACGAAAAGAACTCTCTGAAGGCCAGCAAACTGGTAACCATTGATGACGCTAACCCCTATTTTGAGATGATTCATAAGCTCTGGGGCGAAAAACTGCGCGCTGCCTTCAACGCCATTATTGAACCTAGTTGGAATAATACGGGCCGTGGGCCTTCGATTACTGCCCCAACGAAAAAGATGGGGCCAGTACTCATTCATAAGGGTGTAAAAAAGAGTTTGCCAGCTAGTAAGCCAAGCAAAAAAGGGCTAACAAAAAAGGCGACCACCAAGACCAAGTCTCAGTAAGTCGCCTCTGTGGCTTAGCCAGGTTTTACTGCTTACCCAACATCTCCCAAGTAGCAACCACGCTATCAGGATTAAGGGAGATTGATGTAATCCCCTTAGCAACCAACCATCTTGCAAAGTCAGGATGGTCTGAAGGTCCTTGACCGCAAATACCGACGTATTTGTTTTGCTTACGGCAAGCATCAATTGAACGCGCAATCATGAACTCAACCGCAGGGTCGCGTTCGTCAAAATCAATTGCTAATAATTCCATTCCAGAATCACGATCTAGCCCCAAAGTAAGCTGGGTCATATCGTTTGACCCAATCGAGAAGCCATCGAAGTATTCGAGGAACTCATCAGCCAAAATCGCATTGGAAGGAATCTCGCACATCATGAT
>DAISKI010000122.1:0-2105 GCA_036821065.1 Polynucleobacter sp.
GCTTGCTAATTTTGCTGGCCGTGATCTTGTGGCTACTCTTACCGATTCGTAAACCCAATTCTCACCATCACTATTTTTCTCTCATTGCTTCGCTATGGCCTTTATTGAGAGATACCCCGATCTTGCGTCGTCGTGCAATTTATCAAGCCTGCCTATTTGCCTCTTTCACTTTGTTTTGGACCATCTCTCCCGTTTTGCTAGCAAGTCCCATGTATTCCCTAACCCAACTTGGCATTGCTTTATTTGCTTTAGCTGGTGCAGCAGGCGCTCTCGCAGCGCCAATTGGTGGCTGGTTAGCCGACCATGGTCACACCAAAATCGCTACTGCTGGCTCTCTTCTGACAGTAGCAGGTGCATTCTTACTTTCCCAGCTGGGTGGTTTAGGCTCTTTACCAGCCCTAGTCATCGCTGGCATCTTGCTTGACTTGGGTGTGCAATGTAACGTCGTCTTAGGTCAGCGTGCAATCTACTCATTAGGTGCAGATATACGCAGTCGTTTGAATGCGCTTTATATGGCGATCTTCTTTGCGGGTGGTGCGATTGGCTCGGGCATTGCCAGCCTGGCCTATGTCACTGGCGGTTGGAGTCTTGTTGCTTGGATTGGCTTTGCCTTTCCAATTGGGGCATTTATTTACTATTTGACTGAATAGAAAGTAGCAAAAAGATTAGGCCCACGGATCGAAAATTTTTACCCCTGACTGACTAAAGTCTGAGACATTTCTAGTAACAATCGTCATGCGATGTTCAATTGCAGTTGCAGCAATCATGGCGTCGCGCTCTGACTTTGGATTAGGCACATGAAGGCTGGCACAACGCTGAGCAACAGCCGTATCAATAGGGAGAACTCTTTCAGAAAATGTTCCTAAAACATTTTTGTTTAGCCATTTTCTTAAGACCGAACCCTGCTTCTTATCGCGTCTTTCAATTTGCAAGATCCCCATCTCTAATTCGAATATTGAGATAACAGAAATAAACATTGAATTTGCAGAAGCTCCTTCAGCCCATCGCTCAACTCCCTTGTTAATACTGCCACTACCTGCTTTTCTAAATTCTGATACAACATTTGTATCTAATAAATACATTACAAAGAATCTCCGGTTGGTTTAGAAAAGCTTTGTATTTTCTCAGGCTCGAACTCAATATCGCCTGCGCTCTTCATACCCACAAGATCTAGGATGCTTTTACTTTTTCCTGTAACTCTTTCATACTCAGAAAATGTCATCAAGACATGTGCAGGTCTTCCGCGATCGGTGATTAAAACAGGTCCAGTTTTAGCTGCTTTCTTAGCCCTGCTGGTATCTTGATTAAATTCACGACTTGATAAAGTAGTAATCATTAGCGCAATCCCATGCTTTCTATTTAATGTAGCAATGTTACTACAAAATTAAGATAGCGCAAAACCCCTATTATCTAAGGGAAAAGGTTGAAAAAAAGCCACCCGAGGGTGGCTTTCTGATTGGCGATTACTCGCGTGAGGCTTTCTTGCGCTCATGCTCCTTGAGGTAACGCTTGCGCAGACGAATACTCTTTGGCGTGACTTCAACCAATTCATCATCATCGATAAACTCAACTGCGTACTCGAGATTCATGGCGATTGGAGTTACCAAACGTACAGCCTCATCCGTTCCTGAAGCGCGGACGTTGGTTAATTGCTTACCTTTAATAGGGTTCACAACCAAATCGTTATCACGACTATGGATACCAATGATCATGCCCTCGTATAGTGGGTCGCCAGGACTCACAAACATACGACCACGATCTTGTAGTTTCCATAAAGCATAAGCCACTGCATCGCCATCATCTTGACTAATCAGTACGCCGTTATGACGCTCACCCAAAATACCATCTTTAGCTGGGGCATAAGCATCAAAGGTATGACTCATCAAACCATTACCGCGGGTCATGGTCATAAAGTCGCCCTGGAAGCCGATCAAACCACGTGCTGGGATACGGTACTCCAAACGGGTACGGCCTTTACCATCACTCACCATATCCAATAACTCACCTTTACGCTTACCCAAATCTTCCATCACGGCGCCTTGGGTAGTGTCTTCAACGTCAACCGTTAAGTTCTCGTATGGCTCCATCTTGACGCCATTCTCTTC
>DAISKI010000123.1:0-2096 GCA_036821065.1 Polynucleobacter sp.
GCTGCTGCCAAGGCCGCCGCCGCAGCTGCTGCGAAATCTGCCGCTACTGCAACAGCCTCAAAGACGGCCACTTTGAGTTCTGTTAGTAAAACAACTACATCAGCAGTTTCAAGCTCTGTAAGTAATTCTGCTACATCTAGCACAAGCTCTACTGCTAGCAAGCCCTTAGGAAGCTCAACAAATAGTTCAGTAAGTCCAAGTAAATCAACAACTACAGTGGCCAGTAGCGCTAAAGTTGGACCTTCTGGCGGCACCGGGTCATCCAAAGCTAATAGTGCATCAGATGCTACTAGCTCAAATGCCTCTGATAGCTCAAGCTATTTAAGCGCCTCGCCTACAGATAATAAGAAATGATATTGGGAGTGAGGATGTAAAAAGGCCCTTCGAAAGGGCCTTTTTACTATGTTTGGCGGAACGGACGGGACTCGAACCCGCGACCCTCTGCGTGACAGGCAGATATTCTAACCAACTGAACTACCGCTCCAAATTACAACGCAATTACATCTTGTCACTTTACTGCAACCAGAAAATCTGGCGTCCCCAGGGGGATTCGAACCCCCGTACTCACCGTGAAAGGGTGATGTCCTAGGCCTCTAGACGATGGGGACCTGGACTACTACTGCACTGCTTATTTTAAACCTTGGTGGAGATAAGCGGGATCGAACCGCTGACCTCTTGCATGCCATGCAAGCGCTCTCCCAGCTGAGCTATACCCCCTAAATCTCGCAAAATACCCACAAGACACTCAAAACAATCCAAGATTTTATCCTATTTTGCCCCTTTAGAGCAATTTGCCTACTGGACGACCTTGGCGAGCCGCTTGATGCTTTCTTGCTTCCCTAAAACGACTAAAACAGAGTCTATAGCTGGCGTTTGGGTAGTGGCAAATAAGGCATACCTCACGGGCATTGCTAGGGCTGGCATTTTTAGTTGGTGCTTGGCTAATACTTCTTTAAAAGCGGCCGAATAGCCCTCTTTTGTCGAATCCGCCTTATTGATTGCCTCTAGCAGATCACGAATCACCGGCTTAATCGTTTCAGGAATATTTTGAGCAATCTGCTCTGGAGAAAGATCTGGCGCAGGGGAATAAAACAACTTGGCCCCATCGGCAATTTCAATGAGAGTATTGGCCCTATCCTTTAATAAAGCGACAACCTGGACAAAGTTTGGCCCATGATTGATATCAATGCCTCGCTCATCAGCAAATGGCCTAACTGTTTCCGCCAACTTTTCTGGATCAGCTTCTTGAATATAGTGATGATTGAGCCAGAGTAACTTTTCAGGATTATGTTGTGCTGGTGATCTGCCGAGGTTATCTAGATCAAACCATGCTACAAATTGTTCTTTGGTAAAGACTTCCGCGTCACCATGTGACCAACCTAGTCGCGCAAGATAGTTCAAAACTGCTTCAGGTAAATATCCTTCTTTTTGATAATCACGCACACTCATTGCGCCATTGCGCTTACTCATCTTCTCACCCTGGTCATTTAACACTGTTGGCAAGTGAGCATAGATTGGAGGAGAGGCGCCGAGAGCTCTAAGAATATTAATTTGACGAGGAGTGTTATTGACGTGATCATCCCCCCTTATCACATGGGTGATTTTCATATCGAGGTCATCGACGACAACACAGAAGTTATAGGTCGGCGTACCATCAGGTCGTGCGATCACGAGATCGTCAAGTTCATCGTTGCTAATTTCGATTCTGCCTTTAACAGCATCATCCCAAACAACAGAGCCCCCAATCGGATTCTTAAATCGAATCACAGGTGAAACACCAGAAGGAATTGTCGGTAGCGTTTTACCAGGCTCAGGTCTCCATAAGCCGTTATAGCGTGGCTTCTCTTTATTAGCCATCTGCTCGTCGCGTAAACGATTGAGCTCATCCTCGCTCATATAGCAAGGATAAGCAAGGCCACTATCGAGCATCTGTTTGATCACTTCTTGGTAGCGATCAATGCGTTGCATCTGATAGATCGGACCTTCATCCACATCTAAACCTAACCACGCCATTCCCTCTAGAATCACATCGACTGATTCTTGGGTAGAGCGCTCCAAATCGGTGTCTTCAATCCGGAGAATGAAATCGCCCTGAT
>DAISKI010000124.1:0-2089 GCA_036821065.1 Polynucleobacter sp.
ATACCAGACTTACGTGGGCCCTTGCGGGTACGCGCATTCGTCTTGGTACGTTGTCCACGAACAGGTAAGCCTTTGCGATGGCGAACGCCACGATAGCAACCCAAGTCCATCAAACGCTTGATGTTCATTGTCACTTCACGACGTAGGTCACCCTCAGTAATGAACTTACCTACCTCATCGCGCAACTTTTCTAAGTCACTGTCGGTGAGATCTTTAATTTTTTTATCGATAGCAACACCTGTGGTTTGGCAAATTTTGTGGGCACGAGTCGTGCCGATGCCAAAAATTGCTGTCAAACCAATGACAGTGTGTTGATGATTTGGGATGTTTACCCCAGCGATACGTGCCATGAGATTTCCTCTTAATTAACCAGATCAGCCTTGACGCTGCTTATGACGTGCGTCTGAAGAACAGATCACGCGCACAACGCGCTTGCGCTTAATGATCTTGCAATTTCTGCAAATACACTTAACGGATGCTAAAACTTTCATAACTCACCTCTTAAAAATAGGTACTACTTAATCTTTACTTCGCTCGGAAAATAATTCTGGCTCTGGTCAGGTCGTATGGGGTCATCTCCACCGTTACCTTATCTCCCGGCAAAATTCGGATATAGTGCATCCGCATCTTTCCGGAAATGTGGCCTAGAACTACATGTCCGTTTTCTAGCTTCACGCGAAACATCGCGTTCGGCAAATTCTCTACAATCTCACCCGCCATCTGAATTACATCGTCTTTAGACATTCAGTTAGGCGCCCATCTTAAAGTTAGCTTTTTTCATCAAAGAACCATACTGTTGCTGCATGATGAATGACTGAACTTGAGCCATGAAATCCATTGCAACAACCACAATAATCAACAATGAAGTACCGCCAAAATAGAATGGCACGTTGTACTTCAACACTAAGAACTCTGGTAACAAGCACACCAGAACCATATAAATTGCACCGCCTAAGGTCAAACGCACTAGGATCTTATCGATATAACGACCAGTCTGATCGCCAGGGCGGATACCGGGTACAAATGCGCCGCTCTTCTTCAAATTGTCTGCCGTCTCACGGCTGTTAAACACTAAAGCGGTATAGAAGAAGCAGAAGAAAATGATGGCGGCAGCATATAAAATCGTATAAACAGGCTGACCTGGGGCAAGTGTTGCCGCCAAATCTTTAATGATCCGACTAAAGACATTTTTTGGCTCGCCTGAGGTAAACCAACCAGCAATAGTTGCTGGGAACAAAATGATCGAAGAAGCAAAAATTGGAGGAATAACGCCTGCCATATTTAACTTCAATGGGAAATAAGAAGATTGGCCACCGTAGACCTTATTACCAACTTGGCGCTTGGCATAGTTCACCAAGATGCGACGCTGACCACGCTCTACGAACACTACGAAATAAGTAACAGCAGCGACAATCACAACGATCATCAATGCAGAAAGAATATTCATAGAGCCGGTGCGGACTAATTCAAGCAAGCTTGCAAGTGCATTGGGGAGGCCAGAAACAATACCGCCAAAAATAATAATAGAAATACCGTTACCTAAACCGCGCTCTGTGATCTGCTCACCTAACCACATCAAGAAAATGGTTCCGGTAGTTAAAGTCACCACGGTATTGAATTCAAACATCGCTCCGGGATTAATTACTAAACCTGGTTGAGCCTGAAGTGCAACTGAAATGCCCATTGCTTGGAAAACAGCTAAAAATACAGTGCCATAGCGGGTGTACTGGGTAATTTTTCTTTGTCCAGCTTGGCCTTCTTTTTTCAAAGACTCTAAGGATGGAACAACAATTGTCATTAGCTGCATGATGATCGACGCAGAAATGTAAGGCATGATTCCCAAAGCAAAAACGGTAAAGCGCGATAAAGCACCGCCTGAGAATAAGTTAAACATTCCCAAGATGCCATCTTTTTGGCCAGCAAACAATTGGCCCAGCTGATCAGGATCAATCCCTGGTACAGGAATATGAGCTCCCAAACGATAGACGACCAAAGCCAAAATCAGGAATACCAAGCGACGACGTAAGTCGCCAAACTTGCCTCCGGATTGTGCAGTGTCAGTGCTATTGTTAGATGAGATCGCCATATT
>DAISKI010000125.1:0-2047 GCA_036821065.1 Polynucleobacter sp.
AGGCCTTGACTTCAAATCCTTTCAAGCCTTGCTCATCGAGGGTTGGAATGGAAGGTAGTCCTGGAAGACGCTTGAGTGTCGTGACGCCATAAGCTTTAACGAGATTATCTTTAATGTAAGGAACAGTCTGGGTTGTCTGGTCGCACAATAAATCGACTTGGCCACCGAGTAGATCAGTCAAAGCTGGGCCTGTTCCTTTGTAAGGAACAGTTGTGAGTTCAACGCCTTCACGAGACATCAGTAACAGACCGCATAACTGAGACACTGAACCAGGGCCAGCGTTTGCAATTGTCACCTTTTCTTTATTGACCTTGATGTATGCCTCAAGCTCCTTAAAGTTGTTGGCTGGAAAGTTCTTACGACCAAGAAGTACCATTGGTACGTCAACGACCTGACCAATGTATTCAAAATCTTTCATGGGGTCGAAGGGGAGCTTTTTATACAAAGCTGGTGCAGTTGCCATGCCCATATGGTGTAGATACAGAATGTAGCCATCTGGAGCTGCCCGAGCTACACGGGTTGTCGCTATGGTGCCGCCAGCGCCTACAGTATTTTCAACAATCACTGTTTGGCCAAGATCTTTACCCATGGGAACTGCGATTAAACGAGCCACCGCATCGGTAGGTCCACCTGCAGAGAATGGCACCACCAGAGTAATAGGCTTATTGGGATAGGCATCCGCAGCCATTGCAGGTGCTATCGATAAATAGCTGCTGGCAGCTATTGCAACCAGTCCTGCCAATAGTGATGTGCGTAGTTTCTGATGTAGCTTCATGCGGGTCTCCGTTCCTAAACTATTGTATTTAATGGTATTAGGATAGCAGAATAGATGCCCAAAAGCTGAGTAAGCCTGCAAAAGCGGCGCCAGCAATCACGGTTATGACGCCACGTTGGTATTTAAAGAGGGCAATGGCAGACAGCAGGCAAATGAGTATCGATATCCAAGAGATGGATCCGCTTAAGCCTGTTGGGAAAAACACGTGATACGCAAAAAATATTCCTAGGTTGGCAATCACACCAACGACCGCGGCAGTGATGGCGGTCAAGGGAGCGGTAAATCCTAGCTTGCCATGAGTCGATTCAATGAGGGGGCCTCCCACCACAATGAAAAAGAAAGAGGGTAAAAAGGTAAACCAAGTAGCAATCACTGCACCAAGAGCACCAAACCAAAAAGGATTGAGGTTGTCAGAGAGATGCGCGAGATGCCCCGCCAGATAACCAACAAATGCAACCACCATGATTAATGGACCTGGAGTCGTCTCTCCTAAAGCAAGACCGTCAATCATTTGCCCTGCGCTAAGCCACTGATAATGTTCAACTGCTCCTTGATAGACGTAGGGCAGAACAGCATAAGCACCGCCAAAAGTTAAGAAGGCGGCCTTGGTAAAGAACCAAGCTAGTTGCGGATAGAGAGTTTCCCAGCCACCAAAAGCGTAAAGCAGTCCAATAGGTAGAAGCCAAAAGCAAAGCGCAATCAGACTGTGGCGAATGACTTTGCTAGAGGAAAATTTTGCATGCTCAGGAGTAGGGGTGTTGTCATCAATGATGGCTGGCCCAAAGTTTTCTGAGTTGTTTCCGTGCGATTGTTGCGTTTGAAAATATTCTGGGTAACGTTTGCTGCCCCACCACCCAATCACGGCGGCAACGATCACAATAATGGGAAAGGAAATATTTAAAAGGAATATCGCTAGAAAAGATCCGAGCGCAATTGCTTGCAAAACACGGTTATGAATTGTGCGCTTCCCAATGCGGGCTGCAGCAAAGATAACAATCGCAGTAACAGCGGGTTTAATGCCAAAAAAAATAGCGGCTATCCACGGTATCTGTCCAAAAGTCAGATAGATCCAAGATAGGGCAATCAGGATGCAGAGTGAGGGCAGAATAAATAAACTGCCTGCTAATAAACCACCCCAGCCACGATGCATCAACCAAGCAATATAAGTTACCAACTGCTGTGCTTCAGGGCCCGGTAGTAGCATGCAGTAGTTCAGGGCATGTAAAAAGCGCCGCTCAGAAATCCAGCGACGCTTCTCAACCAACTCTTGAT
>DAISKI010000126.1:0-2021 GCA_036821065.1 Polynucleobacter sp.
TAAATGATACCGATTCTTGGCTTTATTGCACTGCAATCCCATTTTGCTTGATCAATTTTGCCCATTTAGCCTGGTCTAAGCGTAAAAAGGCTGCAAAATCAGATGCGGAGCCGCTAGCTGGATCACTTCCCCGCTCCATCATTGCAGCCCGAATGGACTTATCAGAGAGTGCGGTCATTACAGACTGATTAATTTTCTGGACCACCGGCAGCGGAGTTTTGGCTGGGGCAAAAAGTCCAAACCATCCCACCGCACTGTAACCTGGCAGACCAGATTCTGCGACTGTTGGAATGTTGGGCAAAGCTGCAGAACGTTTAGACCCCGTTTGAGCTAAAGAAATCAATTTGCCGGACTCAATCTGCGATATGACAGTTTGCGCTGGAGCAAACATCAAATCAATATGGCCGGCCAATAAATCTGTCAGGGCCTGTCCAGTCCCTTTATAAGGGACATGCAGAATATCAATGTCAGCCATAGATGCAAAGAGCTCTCCGGCCAAATGGGATGCAGAACCTAAACCCGATGAGCCAAAACGCAACTTACCGGGATTCGCTTTTGCATAAGAAATCAAACCACGTATTGAGGTGATGTTGAGTTTCGGATTTATCGTGACGATGTAAGGCGATGCAGAAACTAAAGCGATGGGTGTAAATTGCCCAATATTTTTATCAGTAACGGCTGCAGTCGAACCCATTAGTAATGTATACCCATCAGAGGGAGATTGAGCTACTAAATCCGAGCCAATAAGACCGCTAGCACCAGGGTGGTTTTCAACGATCAGGGTCTGCTTCCAATTTTCAGAAAGGGCTGGTGTCATGATGCGAATTAAAGTATCGGCACCCCCGCCTGGAGGAAAAGGCACAATGATTTTTACTGGCTTAACAGGAAAGTTTGTTGCTAGCTCCGCAACTGAGTTGATGCTGAAAAGTAAGCTGAAAAAGCACAGTAGCAGAGATAGATATTTTTTCATTACGCTTAGAAATTAAGTTGGCTCAACAATAGTAGTTCTTAAGGTCGTAATACCCTCAATGGAGCACTCCACTACATCACCAGGCTTGAGATAAAGCTCATCAGCATTATCTTTTCCGACTGCAACCCCACCCGGCGCTCCGGTGGAGAACATGTCCCCAGCCTCAATTGGAATAAACCTAGAAAAGTGCTCAAGAATGTCGGATATTTTCCAGATTTGATCTTGAGTGTTGACGCGCATCCGCTCTTGACCATTAACCGAGCAAGTCATCCAAAGGTTATATACGTCTGGTATTTCATCAATCGTCACAATTTCTGGGCCCAGAGGGCCAAATCCTGGAATATTTTTGCCTGTCCAAAAACGGGAGCCAGAAGCCACTTCTTTAAGTTGCAGATCACGACAAGTCAGGTCATTCAGGATAGTGACACCGGCAACATAACTCATGGCTTCATTTTTTTTTGCCCCAAGTGCTCGCTTACCAATCACAAAAACCAGTTCAGGCTCGTAATCTAGTTTCGTGATTCCCTTAGGTCGAATCACCTTAGCATTATGTCCAGACAAACAAGAATTTAATTTAATAAAAGAGGTTGGCTCTTGTGGAATTTCTTTAATTAAATTAGTACGCTTCAGTTCTTCTAAATGGGTTCGATAATTTTTGCCAACGCATAAAAATTTCTCGGCATCCATCATCGGTGGTAAATAGGTAATTGAATCAGCATCAATTAATAATTCAGAGTACTGTGTGATGGCGTTTAAAACCCATTGCTGAGCCTTGTTCATCACTCCTGCTCCAGCATTTAAAAACGCTTTCATTGAGCTTGGAAAGCTTGCTTGGCAGTCAAGCCTAGCCACATCGGCAAATGGCAAGATACGATCGCCGGCGGGCAAAGGAAGTCGCGCTCCGATTTCAGGTGTTGTACTGCCTTGTCGTGTAAAAGTAATTAGTCTCATATCTTCTTAAAAATGTATTGGCTTAAACTTCAGCTCTTTTTCGAGCTTGATGATACTGCTATCCCCAAAGCAATCAAGATAAAGGCAAAGCCATGATAGA
>DAISKI010000127.1:0-1993 GCA_036821065.1 Polynucleobacter sp.
ATACCGCCGCAGAAGTATCACGCCGCCGTAGCTTTGCAATCATCTCTCACCCAGACGCTGGTAAGACTACGCTTACAGAAAAGTTACTTCTATACGCGGGTGCGATTCAGATTGCAGGTAGCGTAAAGGCGAGAAAAGCCAGTAGGCACGCCACCTCAGACTGGATGGAAATTGAGAAGCAGCGCGGCATCTCGGTTGCAAGCTCAGTCATGCAAATGGAATATCGCGACTGCATTATTAATTTGCTCGATACACCGGGTCACCAAGATTTTTCTGAAGATACGTATCGCGTCTTAACTGCCGTTGACTCTGCGCTCATGGTGATTGATGCTGCTAACGGTGTTGAATCTCAAACCCTGCGCCTGCTTGAAGTTTGTCGGGCACGCAACACACCGATTGTGACTTTCATTAACAAAATGGATCGCGAAGTCAAACCACCAATGGAGCTGATGGATGAGATTGAAACTGCGCTTGGTATTGAAGTAGTCCCATTCACATGGCCAGTGGGGATGGGGAAATCCTTTGCGGGTGTGATTGACATCGCAAACTCACAAATGCGCATGTTTAAAGCAGGTGAGGACCGCATTACTGAGAATTCCCATACGATCGTTGATGTGAACGATGCTGGACTGAAGGAGCGTCTTGGGTCTAGCCTAGAAGAGGCTCTTGCTGAAGTGGATTTAATTAAAAATGCCATGCCAGCATTTAATCTAGAAGCCTTTTTGGCTGGGCGACAGTCTCCGGTCTTTTTTGGTTCTGCCATTAATAACTTTGGCGTTAGAGAAATTCTCAATACTTTAGTGGAGCTAGCTCCTGCCCCCGGCTCCCGAAAAGCCCTAGAACGCGAAGTGAGCCCTGCTGAAAATAAATTCTCAGCGGTGGTATTTAAGATTCAAGCAAATATGGATCCTGCGCATCGGGATCGCGTTGCCTTTTTACGTATTTGCTCTGGTCACTTTGAGCGCGGTATGAAACTCAAGATCTGTCGCAATGGCAAAGAGGTTCGTACAAACAATGCCCTCTCATTTTTATCGCAACGACGCGATATTCTTGATGAGGCATTTCCTGGTGACATTATTGGCCTACCAAATCATGGCTTGCTACGACTTGGTGATACCTTGACCGAAGGTGAGCAATTGCAATTTACTGGTTTGCCCTTCTTTGCCCCAGAAATTTTTCGCCTAGTTGAATCTGCTGACCCGCTTCGCACCAAACAGTTGCGCACAGGACTCATGCAGCTGGGCGAAGAAGGCGCTATCCAGGTCTTCAGACCAATGGGGGGCGGAACTATGCTCCTAGGCGCATTTGGTCAACTCCAATTTGAGGTGGTAAGCCACAGACTACAAACTGAGTATGGCGCCGAAGTACGACTTCTGCCAGCTAGATATAGCTTGGCACGTTGGGTCAGCTCAGATGATTCAGTGGCCCTGAAAAAATTCATACAAGAAAATATTCACCGTATGGCAGAGGATGTGGTGGGGGCGCCTGTATTTCTAGCCTCTCATAAATCAGAGCTCGATGTTGCTAGCCAGCGCTGGGAAACTATTCAATTCCATGCTCTGCGAGAGCATGCAGGCCTCATCTATCAATCTGACCTAAACGGTTAATCGTTAACGCGGTAATTTGCAGTCAAAGACAGCGACTAAAGCAGTATCGCTATTTCTATATGAGGCTACTTTTCCATATTGCTGACAATAAGCTTGTGCTTTTTGAGTTAGCTCTGCCATTGAGGACCCATTGCTGTTCAAAAAGGTAACGTGATTAGAGTCAGAGCTATCCGTAAACTCCGCAGCACAAGCAGCTAAGCCCAAAGAGAGAGTAAGTGCTAAATAATAGGGTTTTGTCATTGGGCCTTAATGGTTTTATCTTGATATCACTCAATTTAATCATGAATAGACTAGGTTTGGCATACTATCGCTATGCCTAACTGGAGCTACCTCATTGCACGCCTGATTAGCGCGATTGGCTCGTGGCTCGATGCCAGCAATCTGCG
>DAISKI010000128.1:0-1982 GCA_036821065.1 Polynucleobacter sp.
TCATCGAATACTTCGTGGTTTGGTAATTCTTGTTTGGCATAGCTTGCAATAACTTTGCCATCGCGCACGACCGACGCTGAATTTTGCAGACCTTGAGTCGATTTTTGTGGGTGACCAACAATGACAGTAAGCCCAGTAAATTGCGCTAAGGATTTTGTCAGCGTTTGAAGGGCGCGATCACATGCCTCAATAAATGCAGGGCGAAGTAATAGATCTTCTGGAGGGTAGCCAGTGAGAGAAAGCTCAGGAGTCAGTAATACTTTTGCTCCTTTAGCAAATGCCTCTTTGGCTGCTTGAACAATGAGCTTAGCGTTGCCCTCTAAATCACCCAAGAGTGGGTTGATTTGGGCGAGGGCGATGGATTCTGAGCTCACTCCTAATAACAAGACGCTCTAGGCTGACTTGTGTTCCTTGTTATAGCGCTCAATTCCTTCGAGGATCTCTTGGTGCGCTTCTTTGACGCCGCCCCAACCTTTTACTTTGACCCATTTTCCTTTTTCAAGATCTTTATAGTGTTCGAAGAAGTGTTGGATTTGATTGAGACGGAGCTGATTCATATCTTCTGGTTTTTGCCAGTGGGTATAGATTGGCAAAATACGATCTTCTGGGACGGCTAATAATTTAGCGTCTTGTCCAGCTTCATCTTCCATTTGCAGAATGCCAATTGCGCGGCAGCTTACTACTACGCCTGGAATGAGTGGGAAGGGGGTGATGACGAGAACGTCAACAGGATCGCCGTCGCCAGCAATCGTTTTATTGATGTAGCCATAGTTACAGGGGTAGTGCATTGCAGTCCCCATAAAGCGGTCTACAAAAATTGCGCCACTTTCTTTATCTACTTCGTATTTAATTGGATCGGCATTCATCGGAATTTCAATAATGACGTTGAAACTCTCGGGGATTTTCTTGCCAGGTTTAACGTTGTCTAAACTCATAAATGCTCCAATTAAAGATTAGTAAATACCCTGATCTTATCAAACTAGCAAAGTCATAATTCTGTTAGATACTGATGCAGCTTATTGACTCTGAGCAAAAGCCTTAAAAATCAGGTTCCAGTAGGCGCAAGTAACGAAACAAATCAATTTTAGGGAGTTCAAGCATGAGTAATGTCACTTTAGGCTTGTATTTTGCCTTGGCGTGCGGTGTTATCGCTGTTATTTACGGTTTTGTAATGCGTGGGTGGATTTTGCGCCAAAGTACTGGCAATGCCAAGATGGTCGAGATCGCAGAGGCTATTCAACTTGGTGCGGCTGCATATTTGTCGCGTCAATATAAAACCATTGCCATTGTCGGAATTATTCTCACAGCCTTAATTGTTTTCTTCCTCGACATTGCTACCGCAATTGGCTTTGTCGTTGGCGCAGTGCTCTCAGGTGCCTGTGGTTTCATTGGCATGAATGTTTCAGTCAAGGCCAATGTGCGTACTGCGCAGGCAGCCACTATCGGTATGAATGAAGCGCTCAATGTTGCCTTTAAGGGTGGTGCTATTACCGGCATGCTGGTTGTTGGGCTTGGCCTGCTTGGCGTTGGCCTCTTTTTTATGTTCCTGGTTTCGATCGGTGCAGGCAGAGATCTCAATGCGGTATTGCATCCTTTGATTGGTTTGGCTTTCGGCTCTTCTTTGATCTCGATCTTTGCACGTCTAGGCGGCGGCATCTTTACTAAGGGTGCTGACGTTGGTGCTGACTTGGTTGGTAAGGTCGAGGCAGGCATTCCAGAAGATGACCCTCGTAATCCAGCTGTAATTGCGGATAACGTCGGCGACAACGTAGGTGACTGTGCTGGTATGGCGGCTGACTTATTTGAGACCTACGCTGTGACCTTGATTGCGACCATGGTGCTTGGCGCGCTGATGGTGACAGGCGCCCCTATTGCAGCCATTATTTATCCATTGGTATTAGGTGGAATCTCCATTCTGGCTTCAATTATTGGTTGTTCTTTTGTAAAAGCATCGCCTGGTATGAAGAATGTCATGCCTGCTT
>DAISKI010000129.1:0-1940 GCA_036821065.1 Polynucleobacter sp.
CCCCAATCTCTTGCAGAAGCTTGAGCATCGTTCTGACATCTTGTAATTCTGGAACGTTGCGCAAAGTAATCGCTTGGTCTGTGAGCAGGCAAGCACACAAAATCGGGAGCGCTGCATTCTTTGCCCCCGCTATAACAACCTCACCTTTCAGCGGGGTACCACCTACCATGCGCAACTTATCCATGACTCTGCTCAAACTCTTCAGGGGTAAATGCTTTGATCGAAAGTGCATGAACTTCAGCTTTCATACGATCACCCATGGCTGCATAGACCAACTGGTGACGTTGTACTAAACGCTTACCTGCAAAGTCTGAACTCACAATCGTGGCAAAGAAGTGTTGGCCATCCCCTTCGACCTGGATATGGGAACAAGCTATACCTTGCTTGATATAGCTTTCAATTTGCTCGGGGGTTGGCAACATCACAATCTCCTAATACTGATTAATGCTTTAATTTATAACCCGTTTGCAGCATCCGCAATGCAAAGGCTGATACGCATACTAAGAAACTAGCAATGATAGTTACGCTTGTCCAGGGAGATACATCGGATACCCCGAAGAAACCATACCGAAATCCATCAATCATGTAGAAGAATGGGTTAAAGCGCGAGACCGTCTGCCAAATTGGGGGGAGCGAATGAATAGAATAAAAAACGCCTGAGAGCATAGTGGCCGGCATGATGAAGAAGTTCTGAAAGGCTGCCAGCTGATCAAATTTATCAGCCCAAATGCCTGCAATTAAACCGAGGCTACCAAGCACCGCGGCGCCCAGAAACGCAAAAATTACAATCCATAAAGGATATTCCAGTGCGGGCATGCCATACCAAGCCGTAATTAAAAAGACTCCGAAGCCCACTACAACTCCACGAAAAACTGCAGCCAATACATAAGCCGAAAAGAATTCAAAATGACTCAAGGGGGTAAGCAGGATAAATACCAAGTTACCAGTGAGCTTAGATTGGATTAAAGAGGAGGAGGTATTTGCAAAAGCATTTTGTAAGAGGCTCATCATCACTAAGCCCGGTATTAAAAAAGCCGTATAGCTAATATGCCCGTAGACTTCTTTACCCTCAAGCACATGGCCAAAAATCATCAAATACAAAATCGCTGTTAGAACGGGGGCAGCTACAGTCTGAAAGGCGACTTTATAAAAACGTTTGATTTCTTTGCGCAATAGCGTTGGAAAGCCGCTGCCATACTTCAAGGTATTTTTCTCCATCACGCTGCTCATGAAGCATTTCCTGACATGATATTAATAAACACTTCCTCTAAATCAGTCTTTCCTTCACCATCTTTTTTGACCGAGCCATAACGACTCAATAAATTCACGGTAGTATCTAAAGCAACAATCTTGCCTTGCTTCAGCATAGCGATACGCTGGCATAGTGCTTCTGCTTCTTCAAGGTAGTGGGTAGTCAACACAATTGTGTGGCCATCTTGATTTAAGCGACTGATAAATTGCCAAAGAGATTGACGTAACTCCACGTCAACACCTGCAGTAGGTTCATCCAAAATAATCACTGGGGGCCGATGCACCAAAGCTTGTGCAACTAAGACACGTCGTTTCATGCCCCCGGATAAGGAGCGCATATTGCTGTCAGCTTTGCTGGTGAGATCTAAGTTGGCCATGATCTCATCAATCCAGGCATCGTTATTACGAATGCCGAAATATCCAGACTGAAACTGAAGGGTCTCTCTAACAGTAAAGAAGGGATCAAAAACCAATTCTTGGGGAACCACACCAAGCATTCGACGTGCTTGACGAAAATCCTTTTGCACATCTGAGCCCATGATGGCCGCATGACCATGATCAGCCTTTACTAGACCTGCCAAGATCGATATCAGAGTAGTTTTGCCCGCACCATTTGGGCCTAGTAAACCAAAAAACTCTCCCTGCTCAATCTTAAGTGAAACCTGATCTAAGGCTTGCAGTGCGCCATA
>DAISKI010000130.1:0-1931 GCA_036821065.1 Polynucleobacter sp.
CCCATTTTTTGCACTTTAAGGCCTATATGAGCTTGCTTTTCTCCAGTTACACCTTGCCCTCCCCCAAAGGCCCCCTAAACCTCGCTAACCGCATCGTGGTTGCACCGATGTGCCAGTACTCTGCTGTTAATGGAGAGGCAACAGACTGGCATTTAATGCACTGGGGCAATCTTTTAAATAGTGGAGCCGGTTTATTCATTATTGAGGCTACGGGGGTGACTCCTGAGGGACGCATTACACCAGCCTGTCTAGGTTTGTGGGATGACCGCACCGAAGCAGCGCTGAAAGATAAACTGAGTCGGGCTCGCAAACTTGCTCCTGCTGTTCCGGTATTTATTCAGTTAGCACATGCGGGTCGTAAGGCTTCGAGTGCAACACCATGGGATGGCGGGCAGCTATTAGCAGTGGATCAGGGTGGCTGGGAAACTGAAGCACCGTCTGCTATTCCTCAGCTGGAAGGAGAGCGTTCGCCACACGAGTTATCCAAGGCTGAACTCAAAGAAATGATTACTGCGTTTGTAACGGCGGCAGAGAGGGCAGCTCGCATTGGTATTCAAGGCGTTGAATTGCATGGTGCACATGGTTACTTGCTCCACCAATTTTTATCCCCGATTGCTAATCAACGCAGCGATGAGTACGGTGGATCTTTTGAAAATCGCATTCGTTTTCCTTTGGAACTATTTAAAGCAGTGAGAGCGGCGTACTCAGGTGTATTAGGGATTCGAATCTCAGCCCACGATTGGGTTGAGGGTGGCTGGACTCCAGAAGAAACTGCTGAGTTTGCGGTACAACTTAAAGCAATTGGCTGCGATTATGTACACATCTCTTCCGGCGGAATTTCCCCCTTACAAAAAATTGCGCTTGGACCTAAGTATCAAATTCCGTTTGCTAAGATCGTTAAAGAAAAATCTGGCCTACCAACCATGGCGGTAGGCTTGATTACCGACCCTCATCAAGCAGAAGAGATCTTGCAAGATGGAGATGCTGATCTAGTTGCTTTGGCTAGAGCGTTCCTTTATAAGCCCCGCTGGGGATGGGAGGCTGCCGCTGCTTTGGGCGCTACGGTTGTTGCTAATGAACGTTACTGGCGTTGTTTACCTCGTGAAGCTCAAGCTGTCTTTGGTGGCGTCAAAATAGGGCAACGTTAAACATGCCAGCAGAAACCAAGCATCATGTTGTCCGCGAATCCTGGCTGCAAGATGCAGTAAGACATTTAGAGCCCGTATTTTCTAAAGCAGGCTATGCGATACCGCCTGTGAGAGTCTCCTGCGGCTTCCCGGCTTCGAGTAGTCCGCGTACCACTCTAGGTCAGTGCTGGCCACGCGAAAGATCTGGTGGAGGTGTTAATGAGATTTTTATCTCACCCAAATTAGATGATCCAGTCCAATTGCTGGACACCTTGGTTCATGAGTTGTGTCATGCGGTGGACGATTGCTTTAGTGGTCATGGCGAGGATTTCAAAGGCATTGCTCAAACTGTGGGCCTTGAAGGCCCAGCCAGAATGGCCCACGCAACTGAAGAGCTGATGGTCAAACTCTCCATGATTAGCCAAGAGCTCGGTCCTTATCCACACCAAGCGATTGTATTTCCGCCACCACGCCCCAGTAATGCCAGCCGGAGCAAGGCTAAGTGCGCACAATGTGGTTATGAGGTAACCCTACTTAAACGCTGGGCTAGCTATGGTGCACCGATTTGCCCTAAAGACAATTTACGAATGCAAGAATTCGCTTCTGAGACAATCGAGAACACGACCGAGCATGACACAGAGAGTGTAGAGCGAGGAAGTAAGACTAGTATTGACGATATTCGCAGGGCGATCAGCTAGATTCAATCATCAGTAAAATCACATCGTTTATTAACCATTATTCAAGAGACCATCCCATGAACGCAAAGAAAATATTCAAGAACCCCAAAATTGCAGTGATTGCTGG
>DAISKI010000131.1:0-1860 GCA_036821065.1 Polynucleobacter sp.
TTTTTGCCAAGGTAAACATAATGCGTCAAAGCTCTCAAATCTCCAAATTAACTGGGTTTTTAGCCATTTCCCTCATTCTAGGCTTCGGCTTGCCTGCACTTGCTCAAGCTGAATCAGCTGCTCCTGCTGCCCAGGAGGCCGCGCCTACCAAGCCAGCGATCGATCTGGCTGCTGGTGAGGCCCTTTATAACGGCGGTGACGCCACTCGCGGTGTTGTAGCCTGTATTACTTGCCATGGGCCTAAAGGCCAAAGCGCTGTTGGGACATGGCCTAAATTAGCTGGTCAACATGCAGCTTACCTCGCTAAGCAGCTACATAATTTCAAAGAGGGCACACGTGCTAACGCGGTCATGATGGGTATGGCAATGCCCTTAACCGATCAGGATATGGCCAATATTGCTGCTTATCTCGCCAAGCAGACACCTTCTGAAGGCGTTGCTCAAAATAAAGACACGATTGAGTTGGGTCAGAGTATTTATCGTGGTGGTATTGCATCTAAAGGTGTACCAGCTTGCGCGGCTTGCCATAGCCCAAATGGTGCAGGAATTCCAGCGCAATATCCTCGTCAAGGTGGGCAGTGGGCTGAATACTCTTATAACCAATTGATGAATTTCCATGAAGGTACTCGCAAAAATATTCAAATGAATATGATCAGTAGCAAGTTGTCAGATCAAGAAATGAAAGCAGTTGCGGATTACATGGCTGGCTTACATTAATTACAGCAACCCTTAAAGAATAAAACCCCGCAGATGTAGCGGGGTTTTTTTATTGCCTCAGTATTCTGAAATTACTTCAATGGAACTGTTTCATGCGCAAAAAGATCTACTAGCTTTTGACGCTTTCGCACAACATAAGCATTTTTTCCATCCACCAAGATTTCTGCAGGCATTGGACGTGTGTTGTAGTTCGAGGCCATGACAAAGCCATATGCACCAGCAGAAAGAATGGCCAATACATCGCCTTCCTCAATAGCCAGCGCACGGTCTCTACCAAGCCAATCACCAGATTCACAAACGGGCCCAACGACATCATAAATAACAGTCTTGGCTGACTTTTTCTCGATTGGCACAATGCCATGATGCGCTTCATATAAAGCGGGACGCAACAACTCGGTCATTGCTGCATCCACAATGCAGAAGTTTTTTTCTGTCCCAGGCTTGAGGTATTCCACTTGAGTTAATAGAACCCCAGCATTGCCAACTAGTGATCTGCCTGGTTCCAGAATCACGTCTAAATGAGAAAAACCTCGCTCGGTAATGCGATTGAGAAGGGCATTCGTGAACTCTGTGATGTCTGGCGGAGTTTCTGCTCCATAAGCAATTCCGAGGCCACCACCCAGATCTAGGTGATGAATAATGATCCCTTCCTTTTTGAGTTGCTCGACTAGATCTAATACTTTATCAAGCGCATCAAGGTAAGGCTCTGTCGTTGTAATTTGAGAGCCGATATGACAGTCAATGCCGACAATATCAATTTGAGAAAGTTGAGCTGCCTCACGATACGTTTTTAAAACTTCGTAATAAGCGATCCCAAATTTATTTCCCTTTAATCCAGTAGAGATATAAGGATGAGTTTGTGCGTCGACATCTGGATTGACTCGTAAAGAAATCGGGGCACGGCAGTTTAGCTCTTTTGCAACGCGATTAATTTTGTGGAGCTCCGCAATCGATTCCACATTTATACACTTCACCCCCGCTTTGAGAGCTTGAGCAATTTCTGCTGCAGACTTACCAACGCCAGCAAATACCAAGCTTGAGGGTTCTGCACCTATCGTTAGGGCACGCGCTAATTCACCGCCACTAACTAGATCAAAACCGGCCCCAAGATTTTTAAAGCAATCAATCACTGCTAAATTGCTAT
>DAISKI010000132.1:0-1850 GCA_036821065.1 Polynucleobacter sp.
CAATCAGAAGAGCCAAAATATGCAGAGGGTCGCCATTGCCAAAAGCGGCTAAGGAGCTCACAAATTCTTTGCCATGAATCATGCCTTCAATGCCAGACTCCAAAAAGTTCAATAAAAGCACAATAGCAAGGTAAATCAGCGATTGGGCTAGGAGCGATGGAACGATGCCTAAACGCCGTTGGGTATTGAATGGAAAAACAGCTTCACCAATCAACATAAATTTGGCACAAAGGCCAGCTTTGATCAGGGCAAAGCCAAACATCCTGAGGGGGATCGGCCACTCGCGCAGAGTGGTAGCCCCTAAGAATGCCAGCGCGCAAAACCAGATTCCAAAGTAAAGGGATAAAGAAACCCCTTTTTTGAACTCGCTTTCGAGCTTTTGTTTAACAGAGCCTGAAGGAGCGGGGGTTTTGGATGCTTCCAGATTGGTCATTTAGTAATAATTTCTGTCTGATTCTTATGTTTTAATGCTCCTATTATGACCAAAAAACAAATCTTCCTTTACCTTTCTGGCTTAGCTATTCTGATAGCAATTGCTATTACCGTAGTGAAACTGTTTCTATTGCCCCCCAGCAGCATTGATATTGCTGCAGGCCCAAAGGGCAGTTATTTGTATGAAATTGCTCAGAAATATAAAGTCGAGTTCGAAAAAGCGGGTGTTCAGGTTAATGTCATGGAGACTGGCGGTACTCTAGAAAATTTAGAACATGTAAATCACCCCGACAAGCTGATTGAGTTTGGTTTCTTAGAAGGTGGTGCAGCCGATCGCAAGGATTACCCCTCTTTGGAATCTTTAGGTAGCATTGCTTATGCGCCGATATGGGTTTTCTATCGGAGTGATCTCGGAAATATCTACGATATTAATGAGCTTAAAGGTAAAAGAATCGCTATAGGCGGAACATCCCAGGGTATCCATGCAAATGCCTTGGATCTGTTGAATGCTGTTGGAATTAACTCTTCAAACAGCAAATTATTAAATATCGGCAGAGAAGAAGCTCTGAAAGCCTTGCATTCTAATCAAATTGATGCCATGTTCTACTCTGCGCCAGCAGAAGATCCGCTCGTTAAGATTCTATTTAATGACGCTCGCTTGAAGCCCTTGCAGTGGCCTGATGCAGAAGGTATTGCCAGAAACCTGCGTGAATATCATGTTTTAAATCTCCCATTTGGTGCGATTGATTTGGCTAATTCTATGCCAGCCAAAGATATGAAAGTATTAGCAACCACCATCACAGTGATTACTAAAAAAGATACTCACTCTGCCTTAATTTACTTAATGATGGGCGTCATGGATGATATTCATGAGGCACCTAGCATCATGCATGCCGAGAATGAGTTTCCTTCAGATAAAGACGTTGATTTTCCCTTAAGCGATGATGCAGAAGATTATTACAAGAAGGGTGGTAAACCCTTCTTGCAAAGATACCTTCCTTACTGGGCGGCTAGCTTCCTTGGAAAATTGCTGCTCATCTTAGTTCCTCTTTTAGCTATTTTTTACCCGCTTTCGCAAGCCTATCCTTCTTTACAGCAGTGGTACTACACTAATCGAGTAAATCGTTTCTATGACCAGTTAGTCAAGATCGAGAAACGTTTAGATCATCGTGCTGATCTTGAAACCATTAAATACGACCTCCAGATACTGCGTGCAGAGATTGAACTACTGATTAAGCTAGAAAAGATCCCCAGTGCCTATACAAATCTACTCTATGACTTAAGGGGGCATGTCTCGCAAGTGATTGAGCAACATGGACTCCAGTAAGAAGAAAAGCCACTCATTGAGTGGCTTTTTCATCACAATCTGGCTCCTCGACGTGGGATCGAACCACGGACCAACAGATTAACAGTCTGCT
>DAISKI010000133.1:0-1850 GCA_036821065.1 Polynucleobacter sp.
GAGGTATTGGTTGGTTTAGCTATTCTAAGCATTGCCTTGATTGCTGCTCTACGAGCTATCTCTCTAGCAGCAGATACTCAGCTCACCGTATCACAACGCACTATGGCTTTATGGAGTGCCGACAATGCGTTGAATGACATTCGGATGAAAAGGGTTTGGCCAGAGATTGGGACATCTACTTTTAGTTGTCCACAGGCAACTTTATTACTAGTGTGTCAGCGCAAAGTGAGTCCAATGCCCAATCCGAACTTTAGACGCGTTGAGGTAACTGTTTTTTTAGGTAGTCAAGCCAATAGCACCGACATTAATGGACCACGCCTTGCATGGCTGGTAACTGTTGCACCAAATCTCAATGCGGGAGCACTATGAACGATAAAGTGGCTACCCCATCCGAGGCTGGGTTTACGCTGATTGAAGTCCTGGTTGCTTTAATAATCATCTCCATTGTTGGACTGATGGCTTGGCGTGGAATGGACGCAATGATGCGTGGGCAAGAAAACATTGAAGGTAGAGCAAAGCAGGATGCAGTCTACATACAACTGATTAGGCAATTTGAGCGGGACTGCCAAGAAATCACTTCTGACTCCACTCTTGATTTGCCATCATATTCAGTAGGCGATAAAAATATCTGGTGGGTCAGACGTTATGAGCAAGCGAATCAAAGCAATTGGATTATTGTGGGGTATGGGATTTCCGCCAACGGACTGCGACGCTCGGTAAGCCGGCCGCTTGTAAATAAAACAGACATCCTTGGTCTATGGCAACCTGTACTTCGTGATCCTGATCTTGTCTCTAGCAATATGAAAACCTCAATTGAGGTTTCGGAAATCATTTATCAAGAGGCCAGCGCCATCACTAACGCCCCTTCTCAAGGATCAATCAGCACTCAATTAGCAGGATTTAGCATGCGCTGGGGAATCAAAAATATTCCGTTTCCAATTAGTCGGTCTTGTTTAGCTGGAACGAGCTTATAAGATGCTCTATTTAAATTCTAATCAGCGTTATGACCGAGAAAATGGGTCAGCAACCATCACCGCACTCATTGTGGTTGGCGTTGCTGCAGTAGTAATTAGTGGCTTAGTCTGGCGCCAACAACTGCAGATACGAAATATTGAAAATATTCGTGATCGCACCCAGGCCAATTGGCTTCAACATGGAATGATCGACTTTGCCAGATTGGTATTAACTCAAGATATGCGCACCAACCAATCCGACCACTTAGGCGAGGCATGGGCGCTACCCTTAAGCGACAGTAAGGTCGCAGACTTTTTAAAAAATGCAGATATTCCTGATGAGCTCAAGAGTGTTTCAGTCAATGGGTCAATTACTGATGCTCAAAGCCTTTTTAATCTCAATAATGCATCTACTGCTAGCGGCTTGCTGGTCTACTCGCGCCTGTTGACAACCTTAGGACTAAACCCCAGTCTTGCACAACAAACGGCTCAAACGCTACAGGAAAGGCAGATGCTCTTTAACGATGTATCTGATCTGATTGGCATACCAGGCTATAACGACTCCATGGTTGAAGTCTTACGTCATTACGTCGTAGCCTTGCCTATCACCAGTACAATAAATGTGAATACTGCCCCAGCAGAAGTTCTGATGGCGGTTTTTCCTGCGCTAACACGCACTACGGCAAATAATCTAGTGCAACAGCGCTCAAATACGCCAGCAAAAGATTTGAATGAAATCAGCACTCTTTTGACTCGCTCGGGCGCAGGCATCAATGTCAGCGTGGATGCAAACCTAGTTAATGTCAGCTCTCAGTTCTGGCTTGCAAATTCAGAAGTCAAGATCGGCAATGGCGTTTTTATGAATACAAGCCTCATACAACGATCTTTAACACCCCT
>DAISKI010000134.1:0-1812 GCA_036821065.1 Polynucleobacter sp.
GCTAAGAAATATCGCGAGTACGGCATTAAAGAGAAGCCCTATGTCGTGGTGAAAGCCGATGCTGGAACCTATGGCATGGGAGTGATGGTAGTACACGATCCCGCACAATTAAAGGATCTCAACCGTAAAGATCGCAATAAGATGAGTGTAGTCAAGGAAGGTCTTGAGGTCAGCGATGTAATGGTCCAAGAGGGTGTCTATACCTTTGAGAAAGTCAACGAGGCTGTTGCTGAACCTGTGGTCTATATGATTGATCGCTACGTGATTGGTGGTTTCTATCGCGTTCATACTGATCGTGGGCCAGATGAAAATCTTAATGCTCCAGGTATGCATTTTGTACCACTGGCTTTTGAGCAAAACTCGATGCCTGATCTTCAGGCCAAGCCGGGTAGTGCAGCGCCTAATCGTTTTTATCTCTATGGAGTAGTTGCTCGTCTTGCTTTACTGGCTGCATCCTTAGAGTTAGAGCGGACCGATCCTGATGCAGAAGCTGCTTAATATAGATACATTGCATAAAGCAAGCCAAAGGTAGATCAATGGATTTTTTATTTATCGCAG
Source organism: Polynucleobacter sp. (assembly GCA_036821065.1). GTDB lineage: Bacteria > Pseudomonadota > Gammaproteobacteria > Burkholderiales > Burkholderiaceae > Polynucleobacter. The sequence continues at coordinate 559 of DAISKI010000134.1, forward strand.
ATCCACTTGAGAGTTTTAAGGTCTCAAAAGACTCGACTCTAGCCATGATGCGTGCGGCTCAATCTGCGGGACATCATTTATGGTTTGCACAAAGCCGTAATATTCTCTGGAGAGATGAATCTGTAGTTGCTGATTGCCAATCATTAGCAATGAAGCCTAGTGGACATGCTTGGTTTGAATTAGGAAAAATCGAGTCACGCTCTTTAAGGGATTTTTCAGCAGTACTAATGCGTACTGATCCTCCCTTTGATATTGAGTACCTAAATACTACCTGGCTCTTGTCAGCCGCTGTACGTCAGGGCGCGAGGGTGTTTAATGATCCGAGCGCTATCCGAGATCATTCAGAAAAGTTATCCATCACTGAATTTCCCGATTTGATTCCCCCAAGCTTAGTGACTCGCGAGCTCTCAGCAGTTGTGGAGTTTCATCAAGTACATCGCGATATTGTGATCAAGCCTTTAGATGGTATGGGCGGTATGGGTGTGTTTCGCGTCGGGCCCGATGGTCTCAACTTAGCAAGTATTGTTGAAACCTTAGGGGAGAATGGTTCGAGAACTCTCATGATTCAGCGTTTCCTGCCAGAAATTACTCAGGGTGATAAGCGGGTGCTTTTAATCGGTGGTGAGGTGGTACCTTTTGCATTGGCTCGCATTCCGCAGGGTAGTGAGATTCGGGGCAACTTGGCTGCTGGTGGCAAGGGGGTTGCGATGCCATTGACTGCACAAGAATTAGGGCTTGCACAAAAATTGGCCCCATTACTCAATCAACGCGGTTTATTTTTAGTAGGATTAGATCTAATCGGTGGGTTTTTGACGGAAATTAATGTCACAAGCCCGACTTGTTTTGTTGAGATAACTGAGCAAAGCGGCTTTGATGTAGCTCAGTTTTGGCTAGGTGCCTTAGAGAAAGTGCTGAAATAAAAATGGCTGGAATTATTATCGTTGCGCATACCCCGGTAGCAAGCGCTATGTATGGATTTGCCGAGCATATTTTTGGCAAATCACCCGAGCGAGTTCGTGCAATTGATATTCCGCCCCATGAAGATACCAAGACAAGTTTTGAACGTGTATTACAAGCTGCAAATGAAGTAGATGGCGGCAATGGAGTGCTAGTACTCACAGATGTCATGGGAGCTACCCCTGCCAATGTGGCAACCAAATTAGAAACGAGTGGTGCAGAATCTGGACTGCACCCCAGAGTAATTGTTTTAACAGGCTTAAATCTTCCGATGTTGATGCGTTGTATCTCGCATCG
>DAISKI010000135.1:0-1786 GCA_036821065.1 Polynucleobacter sp.
GATGGTGAGCCTCAACTGAAATACTCTGTTCAAACATTAATTGATCAAGGTATTTTGACGCCAGAGCAAGGTGACCCACAAGCAGGTGGTGTATCGCCACAAAGTAAAGCCCTGATTGTGGATTTACCTTACATAGATAAAGATGGAACAGATAAGGTTCGGTATGTAGTGGGTCTAAATAACTTTTTAACAATCGTGCAATACAACCGCAGTTATTTTTATGCGCAGAGTGTTGCTGAATTTGCAGAGGCTTTGGGCTATAAGAACCAAAGCGTAATTAGCGCTAACTTACCTGCGTTGCCAACGGCCAAGCAAAGTGCTAGCGTTAAAAAGAAGAAGCTAACTCGCCAGAAGGCGACTAAAGCTTCAGCCAATTAGGCTGGGAATACACCTGTGGATAGATAGCGATCACCCCGATCGCAAACGATAAATACAATCGTGGCATTCTCAACTTGTCTTGCTACTCGTAGTGCCACAACTAAAGCACCTCCTGCGGAAATGCCACAGAAGATGCCCTCCTCTGCTGCCAAGCGTCTTGCCATTTCTTCTGCATCGGCTTGACTCACATACTCGATGCGATCAACGCGGTCACCCTGATAGATTTTAGGGAGATATTCAGGGGCCCATTTACGAATACCCGGAATTTGTGAGCCCTCTTCAGGCTGAACGCCAATAATGAGAACGTCCGGATTCTTGGACTTGAGGTAAGTAGATACGCCGGTAATGGTTCCCGTAGTCCCCATCGAAGAGATGAAATGGGTTACTTGACCATCAGTATCACGCCAAATTTCTGGGCCGGTCGTTTCGATATGTGCGCGGGGATTGTCAGGGTTCGCAAATTGATCGAGCAACTTGCCGCGACCCTCTCTTTGGAGTTGTAGCGCATAGTCTCGAGCAAACTCCATGCCACCTGAGGCTGCGGTCAGAATCAGTTCTGCACCGTAAGCCGCCATACTCTGGCGCCGTTCGATACTTTGATTTTCTGGCATCACTAAAACCATCTTGTAGCCCAACATAGCTGCAGCCATTGCCAAGGCAATGCCGGTATTGCCGCTAGTAGCTTCTACAAGAGTGTCGCCTGGTTTGATTTCACCACGCTCTTGTGCGCGCAGGATCATAGACAGCGCGGGTCGATCTTTAACCGACCCGGCTGGATTGTTACCTTCTAACTTGCCCAAGATCACATTATTGCGAGCTGTATTTTCAGCGCCCGGAATACGTTGTAATCGAACTAAAGGCGTATTGCCGATAGTCTGTGAAATGGTTAGATAGTTTGGAGTAGCCATAGGGTCATTTTAGCCACAAGACCACTTAGGCATAGAAAGGTTTAATTTCTGCGAGTGTTGCTTGGGCGATCCTGATGATTGCGAGCATTGCCCTGATTGCGGGAAGTACGACGGCTCGATGCGGATCCCTCCTTTTTCGTACGGCCATTTGGCTCCCGAAAAGAACTGGGGCTTTCAATTGTCAAACCGTTATCGACCATTTTTTCGACGGACTTCATCCCGATGCCCCTAACCCGCTTTTGCAAATCATTTGCATCTTGAAAATGACCACCATCTTCACGCTCGGCAATGATGGTTCGCGCCTTAGCTGGGCCAATACCTTTAATGGTCTCTAACTCAGTTTGTGAAGCAGTATTGACATTAACAGGTGATGCCTGTGCGTGGCCAACTCCTGAAATTGATAACCAAGCTGACAGCAATACAGCGGCAACAGGAACAACAAAATTATTCAAAGCAAAATGTTTAATCATCTTTTCTCCAGAAGTAAATAAAAAATCCAC
>DAISKI010000136.1:0-1754 GCA_036821065.1 Polynucleobacter sp.
ATATCAGCAGTAATGCCAATGATGATTAAGTTTGCATTTCCTAATCCTCTAATTTTCCTGGATAGTTCGGAACCCTGCATGCCGGGAATGGACTGATCCGTCAGCAATAAGTCGAAGTGCTGGTCTTGAATAAGCTCAAGTGCCTTGTCTCCAGACTCACAAACAATGACCCTAAATCCAAGAGCCTCAAGTTGGAGCGATAGAATTTGCCGGCTAGCAGCATGATCCTCAACTATCAATGCAGATACACTCCGATCCCCCAATTTTTGCTGAGTCGGAATGCTTTGAGTAACATAGGTGCGGCCAGTCGTATAGCTGGGGTAGCTGGTTGCAGCATCTCCTGTTCTGGCAAGGGCAACTGAAAAATGGACATTTGTCCCAAATCCAGGCGCACTCTCAAAATAAAGGCGACTGTCCATTGATTCGAGTAGCCGTTTAGTAATCGTTAAGCCTAACCCGGTCCCTTGAATGACGGCCTCTCGATTTTCTCTTGCCGATCCTGAAATTTGCTCAAATTCTTTGAGAGCCAATTCAATCTCATCAGATTCCATACCAATACCCGTATCAATCACTCTAAATTCAAGAAGCTGACCAGCATGATCATCTGCTAGTACGCTAACTGAGAAATAGATTTCACCTTGATTGGTAAATTTAATGGCATTACTGATCAAGTTTTGCAAAATCTGTCTAAAGCGTAAGCTGTCAACCATCAAGACTTCTGCCAGCCGTAAATCAATTGTTGTATGCAGAACTAAATTCCCTTTTTTCGCAATTGGTGAAAAAGCAGCATGAATATCATCAATTAAGGTTCTTAAATTACATGGGCTAGGGTTAAGTGTTAGCTTTCCTGCCTCGATTTTCGATAAATCTAAAACCTGATTCAATATTCCCAGTAGAGATTGAGCAGAGTTATGCGCACTCTTCAGTAACGGTTTCTCATGGGAGGGAATCTTTGGATTATTCAGTAATAGCTCTTGAATTCCCATTATGGCGTTCATGGGTGTTCGGATTTCATGGCTCATCGTTGCCAAGAAGGAGGATTTAGCAGCGTTAGCCTGGTCTGCTAAATTTTTAGCTTTCAATAATCCATGGCTAAGTAAAGCTTGGGCAGCTCGTTTCCTTTGAAGATCCCAAATAACCGCTCCTCCGATGCATAGCAAAATGAGTGTAAAGAGCCACGGGCCATAGCCAGACTCTCTATTCGATGTTATCGGCGAAAGATTAGGCAAACCAAATTCGTTTGCTGATTTAATAGGATCTTGATTGTTTAAAAAGGTTTGAATAATACGACTTAATGGCGCATGATTTTCTGCAATCAGTAGACGATAGGGAAAAGGTTTATGACCATACTGCCCAAGAATAGATATCTCGGAATGATTCCATTGCCTGATCAACCGAGCGGCTAGTCTGGCAGGCATGACCAGAGTTTCAACCTCTCTTTTTATGAGTGAGACACGCAATTGCTCTAAATCTGAGCTAAAAGTACTTGGGATGAAGTCTTGATTTGGAAGCTTGGAATAGCCGCGATCAAAAAAGCGGACTTTGCTAGTACCTGATTCCATCTCGGAGAGATCCTGCCGATATCCTACAAGAACATCGTGTCCCCAGAATATAGGATCGGAAAGCAGTAAAGTGGGATGCTGTTTTTGATTAAATTCTGGTGGGTCAATTACAAAATGGATTTGACCTGTAGTGAGTTGATGAAATATTTCGGTATCAGAATCTCGCCAAATCGGATGAAATTCTTGTTGAGT
>DAISKI010000137.1:0-1709 GCA_036821065.1 Polynucleobacter sp.
GAAACCTTTATGAGCCTCAAGCTATGCAAGAATTAGGCATTGAGTACCAAGGTATTGGTCGTCATAATTAAAATTACTTAAATAATATTTAGAGATTCAGTTGCCCGTGGAAAAAGCCAACCCAGAACAATTTGCCAAAACTCGCTTGCTGGTGGTTGGCGATGTAATGCTAGACCGCTACTGGTTCGGCGATACCCACCGGATCTCTCCAGAGGCCCCTGTGCCGGTAGTTCAGGTAGGGAAGGTGGATGAGCGTTTGGGTGGAGCCGCCAACGTAGCGCGCAACGTTGCCGCCCTAGGCGGCCATGCCACGATTCTGGGTGTGATTGGTGATGATGAGCCTGGTCAGCGCGTTACCCAACTTCTCAAAGCCAGTGGAGTGGATAGTCAGCTTGAGCTCGATAGTAAAGTCCCGACGATTGTGAAGCTACGGGTAATTGCACGACAACAACAGCTCATTCGTTTGGATTTTGAAGAACCTCCTAGCGATAAGACACTCGCCAGAAAGCTCGAGCGTTTTGAAAAGTCTCTTGCTGATGCTGATGTCGTGATTCTTTCCGATTACGGTAAGGGAGCGCTTGATCAAGTCAGCTTGATGATTGAGCAGGCTCGCGCTCAAAACAAAGTGATTCTCGTTGACCCCAAGGGTGAGGATTATGAAAAATATCGGGGCGCCACCGTACTAACGCCAAATCGTAGCGAGCTGCGCCAGGTGGTTGGTCGCTGGAGTAGTGAGGAGGACCTTACTAAAAAAGCCCAAGATCTGCGTCGCTCCCTTAATCTACAGGCGCTACTTCTGACTCGCTCAGAAGAGGGCATGAGTTTATTTACTGATGCAGGTGTAAGCTACGTTAAAGCCCAAGCACGTGAAGTTTTTGATGTCTCAGGCGCAGGCGATACTGTGATTGCTACCTTGGCAGTTGCATTAGCTGCAAAATGGCCGCTTGAGAAAGCGATGGCATTAGCGAATCGTGCTGGTGGTATTGTGGTTGGCAAGTTGGGTACCGCAACCGTTACTTCTGAGGAATTACAGTGACTATTATCGTAACTGGAGCTGCTGGCTTTATTGGCGCTAATATCGTTCAGGGCCTCAATGCTCGTGGCGAGAAAAATATTATTGCAGTCGACGACTTGCGTCCTGCTGATAAATATCGAAATTTAGCTGATCTTGATATCGTTGATTACCTTGATAAAGATGAGTTTCTAGAAGCTTTTAGAAGTGGTCGTTTTGGACGGGTGAAGGCAGTGTTTCATGAAGGCGCTTGCTCTGACACGATGGAAACAGACGGCATCTTCATGATGGCGAATAACTATCGCTATTCCATGGACCTGCTCGATATCTGCACCGAGCAAAAAGTGCAATTACTCTATGCCTCCTCTGCAGCAACCTATGGCGGCTCAGATATCTTTATTGAAAGCCGTGAGTATGAAAAGCCTTTGAATATCTATGGCTACTCAAAGTTCTTATTTGATCAAGTGATGCGTAAGCGTTTTGCTGAAAAAGCCAATACCGCCCAAGTGGTTGGCTTCAGATATTTCAATGTATACGGTCCGCGTGAATCTCACAAAGGTCGTATGGCATCGGTAGCATTCCATCAATACCACCAATACAAGAAAGACGGGCTAGTTAAGCTCTTTGGTGAATATGGTGGCTATGAAAAAGGACAACAAAGCCGTGACTTCGTTTCTGTAGAGGATGTAGTGAAGGT
>DAISKI010000138.1:0-1699 GCA_036821065.1 Polynucleobacter sp.
ATAAAGCCATTAACACCCAGAATGAGTACTTTTTTCATCTTCTTACTGCCCCGTTTTCATGAAGTTTTGTTTGCGGGATACCAATCCAGAATTTCCAGAGCCTGAAGGTCTCCGCAGATGCCAAATACCCGATTATCAACCACTTGGACTCCTGGGGTCCGAAGATCCAGCCCCTGCGGAAATGGCCCGCCTAAACGCGTTTTAGCCACAATCTGCGTTTGTCCTTGATATTCCGTAAAGGCCCCAGGATATGGGGGCGCCACCGCTCGGACTAAGTTATGGATCTGCTGAGCTGCTTGGGTCCAATCAATTCGCCCATCCTCCGGTTTACGTCCCCCAAAATAGCTGCCCTGACTCAAAAGATTGGGTTGGCGAGGAACTTGGCCTTTGAGTAGTTTTGGAAGAACGCTTTTGAGAACTACTACAGCGGCCTGACTCACTTTAGCAAATACATCTGTTGCGGTTTCATTGGGGCCAATGCTTACCGCTGCTTGACCAACAATATCACCTGCATCGGGTTTGGCTTCCATGACGTGTAAGCTCGCACCAGTTTCAGATTCACCATGGAGAATCGCCCAATTGACTGGTGCTCTGCCACGGTACTTGGGAAGTAATGAGCCATGCATATTCAGAGCTGCGATCTTGGCGCAACTCAGGAGTTCTGTAGGAATCATATAGCGGTAGTAAAAAGAGAAGAGATAGTCTGGTGCAAGCGCCTGGATTTTTGGAGCAAGGCTTACTAATTCACTAGCGCTAGGCTGAATGTAAGGTATCTGTTGCTCTTGACAGAGCTTAGCAACACTACCAAACCAAACGTTCTCTTTGGGATCATCGTGATGAGTCACCACCAGATCGACTTGAATGCCTGTATCCAGTAATGCCTGTAAGCAATTGACGCCTACATCGTGATAGGCAAAGACGACTGCACGCAATTATTTTTTCTCGAGAACAGTTTTGACAACGTAACGAGGACGCTGTCTAACCTGTTGGTAGATGCGACCAATATATTCGCCAACTAAGCCAAGACCAAATAACATTACGCCGATCAAGAAGAAGGTTAAAGCGAAGAGGGTAAAGACGCCCTCTACCTCTGCGCCCAGCAAGAAGCGACGTACCAAGAGGTAGACAAACAGGCTGCCAGCAGCTAAGGCAAGCAGCATGCCCAAAATAGAGAAGATTTGCAGTGGCATTACTGAGAAGCCGGTCACCAAGTCAAAGTTCAAACGAATCAATTGATAGAGACTGTATTTGGACTCACCAGCAAAACGCTCTTCGTGCTTTACCGTAATCTCTACTGGGTTAGCAGCAAAGGTGTAAGCAAGGGCCGGAATAAAAGTGTTGCTCTCATCACATTGACGGACTAAGTCCACAATTCGACGGCTATAAGCTCTTAACATACAGCCTTGATCGGTCATCGTGATATGGGTGATGCTATGACGCAGACGATTCATCATGCGTGATGCAAATTTACGGAAGAAGCTATCCCGGCGGTTTGAACGAATCGTGCCTACGTAATCATGACCCTTGAGTAACTCGACAACTAAAGCATTAATTTCCTCAGGTGGATTTTGAAGATCAGCGTCGAGCGTAATGATGTAATCGCCTTGAGCATATTCAAAGCCCGCCATGATAGCCATGTGCTGACCAAAATTACTATGAAATAACAGAACGCGGGTTTGATCGGGGCGAAGCTCAAATT
>DAISKI010000139.1:0-1625 GCA_036821065.1 Polynucleobacter sp.
GCAGCAATGTCTTGCATCAGCAGGGCAATTTGCTCCGGATGGGTAATCACCATTGCTTGCTCAGCGTAGGACTCGATGCCCAGCGTATTGCGCCCCATCAGCCCAAGCTGGGAGGTGCAGTTGGCAAGGGATGGGCCTTTGGATGCGAAGTTCATGCCACAATCTTATTCGTCTTCGGCATTGGTGGAAGAAATTGCCAAAAAATGCTAAAAAAGGTCACAGTAAAAGTATTCATACAGGAGTAGAAAATGCCCTCATTTGACGTAGTTTGCGAACCCGATATGGTTGAGCTCAAAAATGCGATCGAGCAGTCCAATAAAGAAATCGCCAATCGCTTTGACTTCAAAGGCTCTGATAGCCGAGTCGAGCAAAAAGACGAGGCTCTGATTTTGTATGGCGATGATGACTTCAAGTTAGGTCAGGTCAGAGACGTGCTCGTTGGCAAGATGGCCAAACGCAATGTTGATGTGCGTTATCTCAAAGACGATAAGACTGAAACCATTGGTGGCGATAAGCGTAAGCAAACCATGAAGATCCAAAAAGGCATTACATCAGAGCTGTCTAAAAAAGTCGTGCGCATCATCAAAGATAGCAAGATCAAAGTGCAGGCCAGTATTCAAGGTGATGCGGTGCGTGTCACCGGTGGTAAGCGCGATGATTTGCAAGAAGTGATGGCGATGCTGCGTAAAGAAGTAACCGAGGCGCCACTGGGCTTTAATAATTTCCGTGACTAGACCTCACTTTCGTGGTCAAAATCTGTTTATTGGGTAATTTTTGTATACTATGGTAATATACAAAAATGATTGATTTTGAGCTAATATTAGGTTTTCAGTGGGATGCTGGTAATGCCTATAAAAGCAAAGATAAGCACGGTGTTTCGCAAGCAGAGGCAGAGGAGATATTCTTTAATCAGCCACTATTGATTCAAGATGATGCCAAACACAGTATTGCAGAGAGTCGTTTTCTTGCTTTAGGGCTCACTAGCGCAGGAAAACTGTTGGCAGTTATTTTTACCTTGCGGGCCCAGGCTACTCTAATCCGTGTGGTTTCAGCAAGGCCAATGAGTAAGAATGAAAGGGCATTTTATGAAAAAGCCAAATAAAGTAATTCCTCAATTTAAAAACGAAAAAGAGGAGCGCACATTCTGGGAAAAGAATGATGCTTCTGAATATTTTGATTTATCCAAAGCGGCACGTGTGGTTATGCCCAACCTAAAGCCAACGACAGCCTCTATTTCTTTGCGCCTATCTCAAAGTTTTCTAGAGGGCGTTAAGACGCAAGCGAACAAAATGGATGTTCCATATCAGTCGCTTATGAAGATCTGGTTAGCTGAGAAACTAGAAGAGGCAACCAAATAAGGAAGGCTGTTAATCAGTTTTTGAAGGTTGAATACTTTGATTAATCAATCAAGCCAGCAAGCGATTGATCAGTTTTGTGATGCTTGTTGGTTAGAAGATGGACTTTCTCAAAACAGCCTAGCGGCTTACCGCCGTGACTTACTGCTTTTTGCACAGTGGCTCTATCTTCAGGATAGCGCAATCGATTTATACGGCGTAGGCGAAAAAGAGCTCACTGCCTACATTGCTTCTAAGCGCAGTGATAAGGCGACTACTGCCAATCGGCGC
>DAISKI010000140.1:0-1595 GCA_036821065.1 Polynucleobacter sp.
GGATTTGCATCAATCCACTTTTGCTCTTCTGAAGACAAAGAAAATGAGTGCGCAAAGTGACTTACTGTTACACAAATAATTATCGCACCCAGAAAAATGAATCGATGCATTGCCAAATTAACTTTCGATAATATGATTGTTACGACAAAATAGAATCAAGTCGGCGATATTATTGATTCCTAATTTATCGAAGACCCGAGTTTTATAAGTAGCTACTGTTTTATTGCTTATATGCAGCATGTCTGAAATTTGCTGGTTAGTATTACCTTTGCCAAGGTATTTCATGACTTGTAATTCACGATCAGAAATGAGTGCTAGCTTATCGTTGTCTGTTAATGAGCTATTACCATTTCGACCATGTGCAAAGAAGTTATAACCTTGAGAAATAGCGAGACAGGCAGAAAGAATAATGTCAGCTCCAGCAGTTTTGTTGACAAAGCCGTGCGCACCCAATGAGCGAACTCGGCCCCCATATACCGACTCATCCAGGCTTGAAAGGACCAGAATGCGGATCTCCGGATACATCAAGCCGATGCGCCGAATAACGTCAAAGCCATCGGTTTTAGGCATATCTAAATCGAGAATAATCAAATTCGGATTCATCTCTTTTATCGAGCGCAAGCATTCTTCACCATTTTGAGCCTGACCGACGACTTCAAACAGTAATTGGTCTTGCAACATACTTTTGAGAGCCATCAGCATAGCGGGATGGTCATCAACTAACATCACTTGTTTTCTCATTATTTGTCTCCATTTTGGTTGAGGTTGTTATGTGAGTGCAGCGAAAAAATGGCTTTAGCAATACGGCTATCGTTAATGTGAAACATTTGATGGCGACTGACGGGGGACATCATTAATCCTCCATAGCAATAATCAACTTGTAAACGTTTGGCATTCTCAAGATCATTAACTAATATCAAGTTGCTGGCATATATTTCAGTACCAGTTCTTTTTATTTGGGAAAGAAGGCCAAACGGTAAGTCCTGATTACGAAATTGAGGCAACGCAATATGAACACCTTCAAGCTTAAATTTCTCAAGCAGATTTATTTCTTGCAAAGTTCTAGAAAAATCTAAAAGATGAAGGCCAACACCAAGTCGACGTATACGAGAGAGGCCATCTTCTGAATCTGGCGTTAGCTCCGTTTTGGAAAGCTGCTGTATACCTAAGCTGACTGATCCTACTGGTAGTCGAGAATTAAGGATCAGATCGATTAATGCATCTACATATTTTTTTGAGGAAAGTATATGAAGCGGAATTGGTAAAACTCCAGAGATCGATCGACCGCTGCGATGCCAAAAAGCAATAGTGTCTAAACCCTCCATAAACAATCGTAAGAGCTGACTATCTTTGGCTTCTAAAAGAGGTCTATATAAAGAGCCTGTCAGTTTTGTGCCTTTCAGATTAAAAATCGGTTCATGGCTAATTTCTTGGCGCTTTGACCAAGATTGTTGTTCGGCGATTTCTTCGGGGCTTAGGCTTAACCAAGACTCCGAGCAAGCATCTCGCACCTCCTGGAAGGGTTTGTTCTTCCATGCTTTTACAAGTGTGTACAGCCGGGATTTCGGGCTCATCAGCATTCTCCAATCTGTGAC
>DAISKI010000141.1:0-1546 GCA_036821065.1 Polynucleobacter sp.
GAAATCTGCCTCCGAATATTTGCACCCCAACGTATTTAGCGAAAACTGCGCAGGGCCTCGTGAAGAAGACTGCTCTCAAAGTAGAGGTGCTAGGTCAGAAGCAATTAGAGGCTTTGGGTATGGGTTCTTTTCTGTCGGTGGCGAAAGGTTCCGACACGCCACCACAGTTCATCATCATGCGTCATCTAGGTGGAAAGCCAAGTGAAGCGCCGATTGTATTGGTCGGTAAGGGCATTACATTTGATACTGGCGGTATTTCATTAAAGCCTGGTGAAGCAATGGATGAGATGAAGTACGACATGTGCGGTGCTGCATCAGTCATCGGCACCCTGTATGCGAGCGCATTAATGAAGCTCGGTAAAAATGTGATTGGTGTGATTCCGACTTGCGAGAATATGCCATCTGGTCGCGCCTCAAGACCAGGCGACATCGTGAAGAGTATGTCTGGTCAAACTATTGAGATTTTGAATACCGACGCAGAGGGACGCCTCATTCTGTGTGATGCCTTAACTTACGTTGAGCGCTTTAAACCCAAGGCCGTGATTGACATTGCCACTTTGACAGGGGCTTGTGTTATTGCCTTAGGTCATGTTCACAGCGGGCTTTTCTCGGATGATCAAGGTTTGGTAGATGGCTTGACTAAAGCAGGCTATGCCTCTTTGGATACTGTTTGGCGTTTACCTTTAGACGCGGCTTATCAAGAGCAGCTCAAATCGAATTTTGCAGATATCGCTAATATTGGCGGCAGACCAGCCGGTAGCGTCACTGCAGCTTGCTTCTTGGCGCGCTTTACCGAGAAATATAAATGGGCGCACTTAGATATTGCCGGTACTGCATGGAAGAGCGGAGCAGCTAAAGGCTCTACTGGAAGACCAGTACCTTTATTGGTGAACTTCCTCTTAGAGCAGTAATCAGAGAAGAGATCAGTACAGCTGATATGGCACGCATTGATTTTCATTTCAACGTGAATGATAAGTATGAGTACGCTTGTCGCTTAACGCGTAAAATTTGGAGTTCGAGTGTAGTAGGAGAGCCGGTTCGTAACATCGTGATGGTGGGTAATGCGGCTGATTTAAAAAAACTCGACACCGTGCTATGGAGTTTTAGCCCAAGCGATTTCTTGCCACACTGCTTTATTGATGATGAAGCAGCAGTGGACACCCCCATCGTCATGACAGAAGATTTTGCTTCACCCTCCTTAGCAAATATTCCGCATGCTGATGTCTTGATTCATCTGGGAGTAAATATGCCAAAGGATGTGGCGGCAATGGTCGAGCGCTTTCCCCGCATTGTTGAATTGGTAACCGTCAACGAAGCGGAGCGCCTGGCTGGAAGAGCGCGCTACAAAGCCTATCGAGACTTAGGACACGAGCTACACAACTTCGATCAATCTAAACCGGAAAGTAAGTCTTAATTCCCTTTATGTTGATTCACCCACAGTTTGACCCTGCTGCAATTCGGATTGGCTCCTTCGCAATTCATTGGTATGGTTTGATGTATCTCATGGCCTTTGCCCAATTTCTCCTCTTGGGACGTTTGCGGATTC